>CAJUCG010000148.1 GCA_910585065.1 uncultured Lachnospiraceae bacterium | reverse complement strand
TCCCAACTCTTCGCACTTTTTTTCATGTTCCCCGCCTGAAAGATAATATTAGCTGTGGTAAAGCCCACCATCAAAAAAATAAATAAAAGACCAAGCCACTCAAATTTCACCTTAGAGAGAAAGGAGATCATTTCACTAAACAAAACAATAGCAAATATAATATCCATCACGCAGGAGAATAACATCTCAATCAAATTTCTCATAAAAACAACGCCGTAGCTGTTAATATAGGAATTCTCCTTAATCTTTCGCCTTAAAAGACGAATCTTCGGATCTTCAATCTTATCATAATCGAGCGAAAGTGTTTTCTGATAAAAAGCGGCTGCCTCATTATTGTCAAGCACTTCTCTAGCTGTGTCTGAAGCCCTGCTAAGGAATGCTCCTGCTGCCTGAATTACAAAATTTCCCAAAATCGTGATCAGCACAAGAAGATAGATGTTTTCTTTCTCTTTTCCTTCATACAATGCGGTTACAAGCTCTGCGGACATCCAGAGATTAAAGTATGGCGAGATCTGCTCAAATACCACTTTAAAAAAAACAAGTGGAAAATAAGCCGGATAATAGGCATGGTAACGTGCAAGTGCCTTTTTTGTTATTGTGTATCGGTACATCATTCCCTCCTATTCTGCCGCAAAAACGGCATTCTTTTCCTCCGCTTCCCGGTAATACTGGCTCTGTACTCCAAACATATAGGCATACCGCCCGCCCGCTTCCATCAGTTCTTTATGGCTGCCGCTCTCCTTCACTACCCCATCCTCCAAAAGAATAATGCGGTCACAAAAGCGCGTCGAGGCGAAACGGTGCGAAATATAAACGGAAGTCTTTCCGCGAGTTAATTCCTGATATTTTAAATACAGATTATTTTCCGCGATCGGATCAAGTGCCGCTGTGGGCTCATCAAGCACTAGGATCTTTCCGTCCTTATAGATGGCGCGTGCCAGTACAAGCTTTTGCATTTCCCCTCCGGAAAAATCCACCCCGTCATCGTAGACCCCCTTCATCAGATGGGTGTCCATCCCGTTTGACAGACTTTTTACTTTCTCATAGATCCCCGCCTTCTCCATTGCCAAAACTGCTGCTTCCCTCGCATTTTTTCTGCCGAGATCCGCGCTCGCGACAAATTCAAAAACGGTGAAGGCAACCGCGCGAATCTCCTGGAAAACTGCGGAGATCAGAGAGTAATATTCTATAATATTGTACTCCGAGATCTTTTTTCCTCCCACCAAAATCTCTCCTTTTTCCGGCTGGTAAAGACCGCACAAAAGCTTGACAAGTGTTGTTTTTCCCGCGCCGTTCACCCCGACTAAGGCAAGCTTTTCCCCCTCCTTAATGGTGAAACTAATGCCTTTTAATGTGTAGTCCTTTGCACCATCATAACGAAACCACACATCCTTAAACTCCACTTTAACCGGAGAATCCGGGAGTGCCGCGCCTTTTTCGTGGTTAAAAGTATTCGGGAAATCAAAAAACTCTCTGTAGTAGATGATTTTGTCCGCGCGTGTGCAAAGCTTTGCCACATCCCCAATAATGCCCTGCAAAAAGTCTGCGATACCACTTACCAGCCCGAAATAAAAAACAAACTCTCCCACGCTGATCTTGCCATTAAGCCAGATCCCAATCAGCACCAGATACGCCGTGGCATTTTGCAAAACAGCCATTGCCGCCGAGAGGACGGAGGCAAAAAAACCGCGCAGGCTGCATCGCTTATCCCACATCAAAATATAATTCTGATAATCCCGCATCATTTTTTCTAACCACGCCGAAAGTCCGTAGAGTTTGATATCCTTCGCGCGCGGAAAATCTTCGGAAAGCCGCTGCAAATAATCCTTTTTGCGGATCTCTTTCTCCCATTCCTTTTTATGCTTCTCATAATACCTTGGCTGCAAGCGCGTTGTAATATAGGATACCGCTGACACGATCGCTACTACCACAAAAATAATTGGATTTAAAACCACAAGAAATGAAGCATACGTAAACATCCCAAGCAGATGGGTTAAAATATCAGAAAAATCCTGCCAAACAAATTCCATAGCACAGTTTCCACGACACGCATCCTGCCACGCATAGCCGCTCTTTTCCCGAAATACCTGCCTCTCTGTTACTTGAAAGTCCATCAGATACCCTTCATGTTCATCCATCCTTGTCTGAAACACTGATGTTGGGTAATAATGTCTGCCATCGCGCCGGTTTGTGATCCATCCCCGCAAGATTTCTAAAAGCATCAATCCTGCAAGAAATCCTGCACAGATCAAAAGGAGCTGTGAAAAATCACCGCCTGCGCCGATCTTATCAAGCAGCATTTTCGGAAAGTATGCCTCAACAAGCGGAACAATTACAGCAATCGGAATTCCTGCAAAAATAAAAAATACAAATTTTGGTTCAAGATCCCATAATTTTCTAATTGCCCAGATAATGCTGCTGGCGCGGGAATATTTTTTTCCTTCTTTTTTTATCATTTTCTTTTCCTTCTGCAAATGTTCCTCCTTATCCCAGGCACAATCTTTTGCCTGTATACCAAAATTTACAACACTCTCCATTGGCATCCGCCCTAGTGAGATCTTATGGAATGTCTTAAGTTTAACACAAAAAATCAAAAAAAGTGCTGTTTGATACCAAATGTCAAAATTTTGATACCAAATGCACTTTCATATTGTATTTTCAAGAGTTTTTGGCGGCTTCATCCACACTACTGTCCCATTTTTGTCCCAATTTCAATTACCGCCGCTATTTCTTTTTCAATCGTTTCATCCAAAACATGGCAATATAAGTTCATTGTCATTTGCAGTGTACTGTGACCCATGATTCTCTGCAGTGTCTTTGGATTCATTCCATTCGCGATACAATTCGAAGCAAAAGTAAGCAATTTCATATGTTCTTTTTGAACTATTCCGACAATTTTTCTTGTAGGTGTCCATCCATATATCAAACCACTCATTCAGTGTCACGTTATGATCCTCCTTCGCTGCAACGGATTGCTTCTCCCCAGCCTCATCTGTAACTGTAATATTAAATCTCTGGCAAACATCTCTGAACGTGTCATGATCCATACGATAGTCCTGTAACCCAAGTTCATTATTTGTACACCGTAAACCAGCAACAGCTAAATATTCTTTTGTATACCTACATCCCCCTTATTACTCAGACTATATTTTCTCATCGCAAGCCACAGGCATGGCATACTCAAAGCAGAAACAAGGGTTGTCCCTTACCCAATAATTGATTACGCCGAAATTCCATAACCTCTCCGTCCATCTTTTTAATCCGTTCATGTCCCAAGCGCACTTCTTCCTCAAATGGAATACTGTACAATTCCTGGTATGTCAATTTTTCCCCCGCAAACCGAATCCAGCACTGGTCGTTTGCCACCTTACCATGTGTGATCCGCACGATATCATAAGGACTATATTGCTTCAACCCCAGAAGCCCTAAAAGATCTTTTAGTCCATAGTTTGTTTCCTCAAAACACCTGTTTCGGAAAAAATGATGAACATTCTCAATCGTCTTAGGACGTTTCCCAAATACCTGCAACATAATTTCATCTGTGTAAACTATGCTTTGGACATTCATTGTTTCTAAGTCAATTTCCACATGTTCACATACTGTATCATAATACATAAAGTCAAATTCTAATATTTTATCCATGCCAGCCCCTCCGTTTCCTTTAATCCTTTTTTTATCGTACTAATTATTCTGACATTTTGCTCATCATACACATCAAGAGAATCCAAATACTCCTCATATTGAATCTGCAATGGTTTAACCCCCTGTAACTGTCTACTAAAATTCACAAAGAACGGCTTGGCTTGTACAGACTGAAAACACACAGTAAAGTCCATCTCCATTGGATACATCAATAAATTTGAGAAGCACGCACCTCCGTTATCATAAATCTTGGCTGGTGTATACTTTCCATCTTTAAAAATAAATGATATATTTCGAAAGTGTCTATCCTCATTCCTAGTAATGGCATCGATACATAAGAGCTTATCAATATATTCTTTAATATCAAACTTCACTATTGGGTACAAACTATCTCTCAAATCATCATAAGTAATTACATACCCTAACATTAATGTATCTAATAAATCAGCCACTGCAACTTCCCGTTCTCCTATCCCTACAAAATTCTTAGAATAACAACCTGTGCCTAAGACTTCACCATCTTCTATAATCTTACAAACTTGATACTGTACATATTCTTCTTCCTTCAGGTTTGTAAAACCTAGGAAATGAGAAACTGCTTTCTCAACCTTTCCTTCATAGCCAAGGCAATCCAACTTTATATAAATATTTTTCTCAGCATCAAACCATTTTGCCTGATTCCCTTTTGAGGACCCTATCCACCCAAGTCGCTGTAATTTACTTACTCTTACTTCTGTTAACTCTTTTGCATCAATCAGTTTCTCCATACCATATTATTTCCCTTCTATAAAATACTAATTTAAAAATAAACCGCACAACGGGTATAGTCTATTTTATTTGTCATTGCAAACATAATCGCACTTTGCTCATCTTAACCCGTTTACCATCAACTTGAAGATACACCTGCACATTCGCCATAATAGACATTACTTCTATGATTTTGGTTACTCAATCATTCATCTAATTTCTTATATCTGTCCCGAAATATCTGTTCCCGAAATAACATAGAATCTTCCCATTTCCTTATCCTAAGATTCTTTCAATATTTTGCTGCATTTGTTCCTCTAATGCTTTTAGTCGCCATTCCGGAAGATTATATTTTGAATGCCGTATAAATTCAAACCCCCGCAAATTGATTAACACCTCTTCTAATTCAGGAGTAATACAGATCTTTGCTGACTGCAAAAATGTATCCGCCAGCCTTGGACCGTGACTAAGCATATATTTCTCCATCCGGTGAAAATCATCCTCTTCTGCATAGGGAAGTAATGAAATATTATGATCAAACAAAGGAGCAAAGTCCACAATTTTTTGCGTATAAATATCTGATCAAATAATAACATTGCCAAGGTTCATCATCATATTCCTCACACTTTTTTTCCAGATGTTTTATCTTTAAACTCCTTACATCCTCTAAATTTTTGCATTGCTCATGTTCGTCAAAAAAATATTTATTGTAAGTCAACAGTGCATTCATTCTTAACTGTGCAAACAATCGTGCATCTATCCCTTTAGTAATATATGCTTTGTAATTCGCCATCCTCTCCATAACAAACTAAATTAGTCAACAAATGATTACCTAAAATATCCTCCCATATATCATCAAAAGTAATTTTTTTACTGAAATCACGTAATAGATTAAAATTTATATACAAGCTAATCACCCCTCTAATCTAATTACCCCATAATAGCAGAGCTTATATGTTCCTGTTTTTATTGAACCATTATATAACTAAAACTTATTTTTTCTTACCCAGTCAGAACTTCAAAATTAAACGAGCCCTTTATAGTGACTATATCATATTCCTTTCATGATTTCAATGAAATTTCATGTATCGGAATATTAGCTATCTATGCATGAAAAATAAAGGGGACGGTCTAAACCATCCCCAATTAGCAGTTGTAAAACAAACGTTGTACCATAAATAATGCTATACGCATCCTACTCTTCCAGTCAGTACTTACTTGAATAGTGTAGTATCTTCTGAAGAAGCATCCAAAAAATCGGCAAGAACTGCTTCTACTTTTTCAATACTAGCATCTAAAGCTTCTGCGATTGCCTCTGTGCTGTACTTTAAGGAATACATCTTTATAGCACTTTTCTTAAAAACCTGCTCCATTCCCTGTTCTCTACCCCGTTCCATATCCTGTTCTATACCTTCCAAGTTAACGCTCTATTATCACTCAAAAACCTTCATTGGGGAAATCCCATCTTGCTCTTCCTTTTTGATGTTCTTATTATCCTGCACTTCGATATCATCTTCCACATAAGTATCAATCACGACACCACTAGAAGACCTAACACCATAAATTACCTTATTCCCTAAAATATCAACAACAAGCTTGCCATATTTCGCATCCTGTGTAGCTGGCTTAAATGTATACTCAAACTTGCGAAACAGAGGGTACGGCAAAATCATATCATATGCCAATGTAACTTTCTTTGCCTCCACAATTTCGACTTGTATTTGAAAATTTTCTTATCCTCTACCCCACAGTCTGTTCTACTGTCGTATTCATCGCTTTCTTTAGTTCGCTGCAAACGGCAGAAACGCGTTTCTCGCCAAAGCCATTAAGCCCGATTAAAATTTCCCTTACTTGGTCAATGGTTAATACACCTTCTGAAGCAGCCGCTTTCCCGTCCTTAAAACCAGACTTATAAACTGATTCCACCCATAGCGTCATTTGGCAATGATCCATACGCCGAATACGCTCATAATCTTTTCGATTAAGAATTAAATTTCTACTTTTCTTTGACATTGATTTATCTTCTCCTCTCAAAATAATAAATATGTCTGTTGCTACCATTTCACGAATTATATAATAGTTATACGATTAAACAATGGCTTTTGGGAATTCCTGCAATCTGACAAATACAATTTTTTTAAATAGGAAAATGAAAGATCTGCAATAAAATAGGAAATAAGATTCTGCGCATTGCAACTACAAAAATTTTCGCCATTAGTTTATATTATGGCTAATTACTTTTGTGCAAACAGTATAAAAAATGCAAAAATAGCAACGCATTTTATATAAAATAAACAAGTTAATTCTTAGCTATATATGAATACGGGCTTGTAATTAAACATGACTCGATGTATAATTTTAGTGCATTAGTCCAGAAAGGCTAAATAATAAGAAAAGGAAGGTAAGTAAAAGGAATGAAGAAAAATTGGAAAAGGATTGCAGGGATGATGGCGTTTATGCTGGGGATTGGCTTAACACCCATACAGGCAGCGCAGGCAGATGTAGAGGTTAATATGGGAGGACCTCAGCAGGAAACAATTGAAACAGCTCCAGAGGTAGACGTTCTGGAAATGACAGAAGAACAGCTGCAATATGCATTTTTTGGTGTAGACTGGGAGGGAGAGATGGAAACCTGGTACGCTGAAATCTCACTGGAAGAGTTGGTGTATCATTACTATGAGGACGATGATATTCACATTAGGTGGAATTATGAGGGAACGATTGTCCGAAAAATACCAAAATTCAACTCTTGGGAAATCGAGCGTGGGGGAGATTCAAAGGCTTTACATTTTTCGACTGAAGCAGAGGATTACTACATAGGAATCGGATATAAAATCGAGTCTGACGGAGAGTATAAAGTTATATGCTGCGAAATAACAAACAAAAATTCAAAGCAGAGTACAGTATTCTCATTATATGGAGTGCGCTGCAATGAAATGGACGAAAATGCAGACTATATCAAATATTTTCCTAAGAATAGAGAACATATTCAAAGTTATTACTCTCAGCCTGATGCATGGCTTGCAAGAGCAATTGAAGCAAGACCTGCCAAGACAGCTAAAGACGATACTGCCTACAAAGTAAAGAAAGGTGATACTCTTAGTTCAATTGCAACAAAATTCTACGGAAACAATGCGAACCGCTACAATATAAAGAGTTACAATGAAACAGCATTTAAAGCGACAAATGGCAGGCTTAAACCTGGGATGGAAATTCTGATTCCCGCAACGCTTAAACGCCAAAACCGCCTTCCAGAAATTACATTAGCAAAAGGAGAAAAGATCTACACTGTAAAACTAGGCGACACTCTTTTTACGATTTCCAGAGATCAGCTTGGAAATGGAGATCGTTACAAAGAGATCTTTGAAAGAAATAAAGATCGCATCAAGAAAATAAATATGATTTATGAAGGGCAAGAGATTGTACTCCCTGCAAAATAAAACAATCATAACAGTGGTAAAATAAAAAGAGCTGTTGCAAAGACCAGAACTTCTGCAATGTATGGTTGGTTTTAAATTTGACTGAAATACCATACTTTGTCAGAAAAAGGTTATTTTACAACAGCTCTTTTATGTTACTACCAGTTTACTTTCTACTTGTCACAAAACTAAAGGCTACATCCTAAAGAACCTTGCGTTATTTTCTGTACGCGCTAATAAACGCATCCCAAATTTTTGTTGCATTCTCATCAATCCCGTAAAGATACTCCGAATGCCACTGCACACCAAGGAAAAACCTATGGTTTGCTAAAGATGCTGCCTCTATAATTCCATCCAAGGTTAAAGCATTCGCAATAAGTCCATTACCTAACTTTTTACAAGCTTGATGGTGGAATGAGTTAGTACAGTACCCTTTGCTTTCTGATTATGCCCAAACTTCGCCTTATATGTTGGAAGATCCTGAATAAGCGTTCCTCCTAAAGCAACGTTGATTACTTGTATACCACGGCAAATCCCAAGAACCGGTTTGCCCGTTCTTTTTATCACTGAAAGTAATTCAATCTCGAACTTATCCAGTTCAGGATTTATACTGCCACACTCTTCAATTGGCTCCTCCCCATAAAATAATGGATTTACATCTGAACCTCCCGTGAGTAAGAACCCATCAGAACAATCAATGAAATTTATCGAATCTTTGCAATCTGTATAAAACGACAAAATGGCTGGTATGCCACCGGCCATTTCAATAGAATGCAAATATTCTTTCTTCACTACAATATTTCCCTTGCTATCATACTCAGGAATAATACATATTATTGGCTTCCTCATAATTAAAACTCCTTTCTGGACTAACATAATAACATTTTTTATTTTCTCTCTGTTTTCCGCAGTAATTCCCTTCCTAAAATTCCGGCATTCAATTGCTTCTACTTCTTCCTGATCAAATATCGCCAACAT
>CAJUCG010000147.1 GCA_910585065.1 uncultured Lachnospiraceae bacterium | reverse complement strand
AGGGGCGGCGGTAAAATTCCAATTTTTACAGAATTTTACCGCCGCCCCTTTTTTTATTTTGAAAAATTTCTCTGCCCATTATACCATTTTACTACAATATTTGCAAAACAAAAGAGTTTGTTAAATCTCAATATAAAATACATCCTTATCGCAGGAAAATACATTTACTTTTCTTTCTTATTATTTTAAAATTAGCTTCGGTAATACTGGGCAATCGAGTGGGGGAAAAACGTTTCTCCTACTCACTATGCGGCTCCAAATTTTCATATGCGGGTCCGCGCATAAAAAAGGGGGAAAAGGATGGAAATAAAAGGGTACACTTACGGATATTATAGCGGGCGGGGGATGTACCGCACACCGGAGGCAATCGCTTCACAGGATCTATTATTTGACACCGGAGTAAACTGGATTTGCTTGGCAGTGGCAATAGAGCAAGAAAGTTATGCCTCTACAAAAATCTTCTTTGATTATGAAAGAAACGCTTCAGACAAAGATATTGCCTTTGCCATTCACCGCGCACACGAGCGGGGAATCAAAGTCTGCTTAAAACCGATGATCAATTGTAAAGATGGTGCATGGCGGGCATTAATTGATTTTCCCGATACGGATATGGCAGGACGGGATGCTTATTGGAGCAAATGGTTTGCAAGCTACACTGCATTTTTATTGCACTATGCAGAATTAGCAGAAGATACGGGGTGTGAAATGTTCTGCCTCGGCTGTGAGATGCTTGGTACGGAGCGCAAGGTGGATTATTGGCGGGATCTGATTGAAAAGGTACAAAAAACTTACCATGGACCACTTGTCTACAATACCAACCATGGCAGGGAAGAACAAGTTTCTTGGTTTGACGCGCTGGATTACATTGGAACCTCAGCATATTTTCCAGTCGCAAAAGTTCCTGGTGAGAGCCTTGAACATATGATATCCGCATGGGAGAAGGTGCGCGATAAACTAAGACCACTTGCAGAGAAACTGGGAAAAAAAGTAATTTTTATGGAAATTGGGTGCCGCAGCGCGAAGGGATGCGCGATGATGCCATGGGATTTTTCACACCGGGAATTCCCTCAAGATGAGGAGGAACAGGCGCGCTTTTACGATTCCTGTCTGTCGGTTTTTTCGCGCGAGGATTGGTTTGCCGGATTTTTCTGGTGGGATTGGGGTACGCGAATTTACACGACAAGAGAGGAAGCTAAGAAAGATATAGGATTTAATATTCATTTGAAAAAAGCGGAGGATGTATTAAAAAAATGGTACATAAAAGATTAACAGCCATATTTATCCAAACGGCAAAAGAACATTTTTTCATATCTTAATATATTGCATAAAAAATGTCAAAAATGCACAGGGATATGTAAAAAGGAAAGCTTACAAAATTATATTCTATTTTTGCGATATTTTCCCTTGCATTCGAACATAGATTCGTGTTATAATGGGAAACGCATCTCACAAGAATGTTACTGAAAACCACTGAAATAAGTACACTATTAAGGGGGTTATTTCGTCATGGAAAAGGTAAAATTACCCAAATCCGTTCTTGAACTGCTCTCACAAAATGGTATTACCTCCGACGGGCTGATCTGTGCGTCTGCCACGGACATGAATACCAACTGCGAGTACGCGGACGGATACGTAATCCTGACCGCGGACAAACTCTGTCTGCTCACTTCCCCGCCCGACCCCAGCCGCGTCCGCTCTTTTAAGGGCTACAGTAAAAAAGGAGATCTGGAAACGGATTACGGGCAAAACTGGGCATTTCGTTTTTATGCGATCGCTGATTTAGAGTCCGTAAAGATTGAACGTCAGGTGGCTTGCGGTCTGTTGATTGCAAACGATGGCGAGGCACTCGCCGCGTTCTCCAATCTGCATATGAAAAATATGCACCAGCTAGTGCGTGCCTTTGACCGCATCAAAAACCCGCAGCCGGATTTTATGCAGGAAGAAGAGGAGGAGGACGAGTATTGTCCAAAATGCGGTACGATGTATCCGAACCGCAACCGCAAGATCTGCCCGAAATGTATGGAGCGCGGCACAATCTTTATGAGGGTTTTGCGCTACTTTAAGCCGTACTGGAAAAAACTTGCGATTATGTTAGTCTGCTTTCTTGGCATTGCAGCACTCAATCTTGTCTGGCCGTATTTAAACGGTACAGTACTTTATGATCATATATTGGAGAAGGATTCCGCATTCCTCGCAAAATTAGGAATTGAAGACGGGCGTTTTGTCACGGCACTTTTACTTATCGTTCTGACAATGTTCCTCGCCAAATTATCATTGCAGCTCCTTTCGGTTTTGCAGGGTGTTTTCACGGCACAGATTGTTACCAGCGTTGTGCGCGACCTGAAAAAAGATATTTTTGGCGCGATGGGCAAACTCTCCATCAGTTTTTACAAGAGCCGCCAGACCGGAAGTTTGATGACCCGCGTGCTGCGGGACGCGGAGCGCGTGACGGGTTTCTTTATCGATGGGGCACCATACATACTGATTAACACATTCGTGATTATCTCCACATTAACAGTTATGTTCTCCATCCGCTGGGAACTCGCCATTATTGCCTGCATCCTGCTGCCGATCTCCGTAATTGTCGGCATGAAGCTGCGCCCGCATCTTTGGAGTTTATTCGGCAGAAGGCACCGCGCGGAACGCTCCCTAAACAGCCAGGTCAATGACAATCTGACCGGCGCGCGCGTAGTCAAGGCATTCGGACAGGAACAGCGGGAACTGACACGCTTTTCCACAAACAATTCGCGCATGAAGGATGCAGAACTTGCGATTGTGCGCTTCGATAATAAATTTACTTTTTTGTACGCAACCACGCAGGAACTAACCAGTATGATTGTCTGGTTTATCGGGGTTGCCCTTGTACTTTCCAAAACAAATTTTGATCTTGGTGTGCTGATTACCTTTGTTGGCTATGTCGGACAGCTCTCCGGACCGATGAATTTCTTTTCCCATATCTTTCATTGGTGGTCGGACAGCATCAACAGTGCGCAGCGTATGTTCGAGATCCTCGATGCAATCCCGGAAGTGCAGGAGAAGGAAACTCCAGTTGCAATGCCCGCGCCAAAAGGTGAGATCGTCCTCGATCATGTAACTTTTGGCTATGAGATCAACAAGCCAGTGTTAAAAAATATTAATCTGCATATTAAGGCGGGTGAGATGCTCGGTATTGTCGGGCGTTCCGGCGCGGGCAAGACCACACTTGTCAATTTGATCTCACGTATGTACGATCCGCAGGAGGGCGCGATCTATTTTGACGGGGTAAATGTGCGGGACTTAGCGTTCCATGACCTACGGCGCAATGTCGCGATGGTTTCACAGGAAACTTATATCTTTATGGGCACTGTCGAGCAGAATATCGCCTACGCAAATCCGAATGCAACCAAGGCGGAAATTATCCGCGCCGCAGTACTTGCAAGCGCGCATGATTTCATTTTGCGGATGCCGGACGGATATGACACAATTATCGGTTCTGCCGGGCGGGAATTATCTGGCGGCGAACGTCAGCGCATCTCGATTGCACGCGCGATCCTAGCCAACCCGAAAATCTTGATTTTAGACGAGGCGACCGCCTCCGTGGATACGGAAACGGAAAAGGCCATCCAAGAATCCATCAACTACCTAATCAAAGGGCGCACAACAATCTCCATCGCCCACCGCCTCTCAACCCTGCGCGACGCTGACCGGCTTGTCGTAATTGATAACGGCGAGATCACCGAGGAGGGCACACAGGCAGAACTGACTGAGCTGCGCGGAACGTATTATAAATTGATGGAACTTCAGACCAAGGCATTGGCACTAAAAGGGATTGAATAAATTAACTAGAATTTTGCAGAATTTAAAAATCAGCAGACCTCCGAAACAACGCCGGAAGGATCTTCCACGGTAATGGCGTTGTGCAGGAGGACTGCAAAACTTCAAATAGGAGGTTTTAGATATGGCACCATTTGGTAAGACACCGCCGGACAGCGGTACTCACGAAGATTTCCATTTAGAACAGATGGAAAAAGAGACGGAGGAAATGCTCAAACTTCGCTATATCCACAAGGACAATGCAGAATTTAAGCGCACGGACGGAGGGTTTGTCAGTGTGCGCATCGGGGAAGAATTCTACCCGCGCGTGCAGGTTGTCCGTATGTTTCCATTTTCTGACCCGGAGAAATATATTTCCATCCGCACACCGGATGAACATTCCAAGGAGATCGGCATTATCGAGGATATGAAAGATGTTACAAAGGAAACTGCACAGATGCTGACTGAGCAGTTAAATTTACGCTATTTTACGCCAATTATCACAAAGATCGTCAATATTAAGGAAGAGTACGGCTACGCCTATTTTGAAGTTGTCACCGACCGGGGGGCTTGTCGGTTTACTATCAATATGGGGGGACACGCAGTTGTTCATCTCTCAGAAACGCGCATCTTGATCTCGGATATTGACGAGAACCGCTTTGAGATTCCGGATATTATGAAACTCTCCGCAAAGGAATTGAAAAAACTGGATTTGTTCCTGTAAAATTAATGTGCAGATGGATGCAGTCAGAACTCAATCTAAATCTGCACAATTTCCCAAATATTAGGCCGCAGATAAGCGGCAGAATGTGAGGAACTATGATACTAAAATACGATTTATCCCAAGAAAATATAGCACTTCTGGCACTGCCCTCAGGAGAGGAAATCTGCTACTGTGTCCCTTTTGATATTGATGAACGTGGAAATTTCCTTGACAATTCCTATGTCGTCGCGACAAAAAAACGGATTGTTGTGTTAAGCTGTGGGGCGCGCAAAGGACAGTATTTATTATCCGACTGCGAGAAAGTTGCCAGTGAACCGCAGATCGACTGCGGGCTTTTCCTTGTGAAGACGGGCGGTGAAGAGCGTATCCTCGCGCGCTTTTCCGGCAAACATCTCGCACGCTTTTCCTATGTAGCGCGCGGGCTGATGATGTTTCTTTCCGGAAATATGAATCTTGTATCAAGCGATGAGTACGAACGCACCTGCCCGAAATGCCACCGCGCACTCCCGGGAACAAGAGAGTGCCCTCATTGCAGCAGACAGGGCGGCGGAACGGCAAAACAATTTCTGTCCATGCTGACCCCGTACAAAAAGCAGCTCGCCATAATCTTTAGCGTGATGGCTCTCGCCGCAGTGATTACATTGCTCAACCCAGAAATTCAAAAACACTTGATTGACGATGTACTTCACGATCGCAAGGGAACGCTGCCGCAGGCCTATTTTTTCCTTAGCATTATTTTTGGTCTAAGCATTGGTATGGTGGTAATCAACATCACCAAGTCCTATTTGTGCGCAAAGCTCGGCTCAACACTAAGCAAGGATCTGCGGGCGAAGCTCTACCACAAGATCCAGGTGCTTTCGCTCTCCTTTATCAACGACCGCCGCCCCGGTGAGCTGATGAACCGCGTTGTCCACGATACAAACCGCGTTAAAATGTTTATGGAAGATGTATTCTGTAATATGTTTACAGTTATTATCATCTTTGTTTTTGACATTATTTATATGCTGATCCTTGATGCCAGACTGGCATTGATCTCCTTTATTTTTATTCCGTTTGGACTGGTTTTATCCACAGCATTTAAGAAGAATATCCACCGCCGTTTCCATCGGCAATGGCAGAAGGATGATGATGTCAACAGCTCACTTCAGGATGTGATCTCCGGGATGAGCGTGGTAAAATCTTATGGAAAAGAGGCAGCGGAGGCAAAACATTTTAATGAACTTGCGGATTCCTTCGCTAAGATCAACCGAAAAAATGAGGTGTTCTGGGCAATTTTCTTTCCGATGCTCTCCTTTGTGATGGGAGCTGGAGTATACCTGATCACCTATTTCGGTGGGGTTCGCGTTCTGGATGGAAGAAAAACACCGGGCGAATTATTACAGTTTATCAATTATACTTCCATGCTATATATGTACTTAAACTGGCTGACCAACCTTCCGCGACAGCTAATGAACCTTGTCAACAGTGTGGAGCGCATCAATGATGTGATGTCGCAAGAACCGCGCATTATTGACCGCGACCGGGCAGCAGAACTTTCAATCCATGGCGCAGTTGAATTTAAGCATGCAACTTTTGGCTACAAATCCTACAAGCCAGTGCTTGAAGATATCAACCTCTCCATTAAACCGGGGGAGATGATCGGATTAGTCGGCGCGTCCGGCACCGGAAAATCTACAATGATCAATCTTATCATGCATCTGTATGAACTAGACGACGGCGAACTGCTGGTTGACGGCAAGGATATCCGTGATATCCGGCTCGAAAATTACCACTCACAGATCGGGGTTGTGCTTCAGGAAACTTTCCTGTTCTCCGGAACGATATTGAACAATATCAAGTTCGCGAAGCCGGATGCGACCTACGAGGAAGTTATCCGCGCCGCAAAGATGGCGAACGCACATGACTTTATCTGCCGCACACCGGACGGGTACAATACCTATGTTGGAGAGCGCGGTTTCACCCTTTCGGGCGGGGAACGTCAGCGTATTGCTATCGCGCGCGCAATCTTAAATGAGCCGAAAATCTTAATTTTAGATGAGGCAACAGCAAGCCTTGATACCGAGAGCGAATATTTGATCCAGAAAGCTCTTGAACGCCTGACCAACGGGCGGACGACATTTGCGATCGCACACCGGCTCTCAACACTCAAGGATGCGGATCGGCTTGTGGTAATTGATGGACATAGCATTGCAGAGATCGGAACACATAATGAACTGATGGAACAGCAGGGAATTTATTATAAGCTGGTAACAGCGCAGCTTGAGATGCAGAAAGTATAAAAGAAGAATTTCAACAAAATCGGATTTTTAAAAACTCCCTTTCCCGGAAATAGATCCATCAAATTTCCAGAAAAGGGAGTTTTCATTTTATAATACTTCTTTTACTGCCGCCACAACATTCTCCGTTGTGAAGCCAAACTTCTTAAACAATGTCGCCGCCGGTGCAGAAGCACCAAAGCCTTTCATTGTGATGGTCTTGCCATCAAGTCCAACATATTTGCCCCAACCGAAATCGCCGAGTGCTTCCACTGCTACCCTTGCACGGACACTCTTTGGAAGTACGGACTCTTTGTATTCGTCGGACTGCTCCTCAAAAATATCCATACACGGCATGGAAACTACACGCACATCAACGCCGTCCTTAGCAAGTTCTGCCTTTGCCTCCACCGCAAGAGAAACCTCCGAACCTGTTGCAATAATAATTGCATCTGGAACTTCCTTTGTGGAATCCTCAAGCACATACGCACCCTTTAACGCTTCTTTTGATGAGCCAGAAAGCTGCGGCAGATTCTGCCTTGAAAGTACCAGCGCAGTCGGTGTCTCAAGCGAAGTCACTGCGGAATACCATGCCGCGATCGTCTCGGTCGCATCCGCCGGGCGGAACACATGGAAGTTTGGCATGGAGCGCAGCATTGCAAGCTGCTCTATAGGCTCGTGGGTCGGACCGTCCTCGCCAACTCCGATACTGTCATGTGTCAGTACGTAAGTGGTCGGAATCTTCATAATCGAGGAAAGTCTTGCCATTGGCTTTACATAGTCACTAAATACAAAGAAAGTCGAAACAAATGCGCGCAGACCGTGCAAAGTCATTCCGTTGCCGATCGCTGCCATTGCCAGTTCACGAACACCAAAATGCATATTTCTGCCCGCATAATCCGCCTTTGAAAAATCGCCCATATCCTTCATATAGGTCTTGGTGGACGGCGAAAGGTCAGCCGCACCACCGATCAGGTTCGGGATCTTATCCTTTAAGCGGTTGATCACCTGACCAGAAAGATTCCTTGTCGCCTCCGGCTTATCATCGTATGCCCAGAATACCTCATCGTCAATTAATTTCTTCGCGATCTCAAGATCAAATTCCTCATCCCAAGCTTTCTTCATCTCCGGATACTTCGCGCAGTACTCCGCGAACATCTTGTTCCAGGCATCCTCAACCTCTGCCTTTGCCGAAGCAATATTTCTGTAATTTTCATATACCTCATCCGGCACAAAGAATGGTTCATCACTTGACCAGCCAAGATTTTCTTTGAGTGCCTTCACATTGTCATCGCCGAGAGGCTCGCCATGCGCGCTTGCCTTGCCCTGCTTCGCCGGGCAGCCAAAACCGATCTGCGTCTTTACTGTGATCATTGTCGGGCGAGTCTTGTCCGCTTTCGCCTCCTCGATGGCTTTTCCAATTTCTTCCAAATTATTGCCGTCTTCCACGACAAGTGTCTGGAAACCAAATGCCTCAAAACGCTTCTTTACGTCCTCAGTAAATGCGATATCCGTGCTGCCCTCAATGGAGATCTGGTTCGAATCATACAATACAATCAGTTTGCCAAGCCCCAATGTGCCTGCAAGGGAGAATGCCTCCGAGGAAATACCTTCCATCATACAGCCATCGCCGCCAAGCACATAGGTATAATGATCAACAACAGGGAAACCTTCCTTATTAAATTTTGCTGCCAGATGCGCCTCCGCTGCTGCCATACCAACTGCCATTCCCATACCTGCGCCAAGAGGACCTGTCGTTGCCTCAACGCCCCTTGTATGACGGTATTCAGGATGTCCCGGTGTCAGAGAATCAAGCTGGCGGAACTGCATCAAGTCTTCCTTTGTCAGACCATAGCCAAACAGATGAAGAAGCGAGTAAAGCAGGGTGGAACCATGTCCGCCGGAAAGGATGAAGCGATCTCTGTTCGGCCAGTCCGGATTTGCCGGATTGTGATTCATATGCTTTGCCCAAAGCTCATATGCCATCGCCGCACTGCCAAGCGGAAGCCCCGGATGACCGGATTTTGCCTTCTGTACAGCATCGGCTGCCAGCACGCGGATCGCGTTCACTGACATTGTATCAATATTGCTCATAACTAAAGTCCTCCTATTTAGAGTTCCGCATATCCCCTTCCACTGCCCATTACCTAGGAGGGATTTTCATTCGCTTTGCTCTTAAAAATCTC
>CAJUCG010000146.1 GCA_910585065.1 uncultured Lachnospiraceae bacterium | reverse complement strand
AAAGTATTCCAGTGGTTAAAGAAGCGGGGAGGACTTGCCGCGATGAAGGAATACAACGAGAAGAAAGCTAAGATCCTCTACGATTTCTTAGATGAGAGCAAACTTTTTAAGGGAACGGTAGAAAAGAAAGATCGCTCCCTGATGAATGTGCCATTTGTAACGGGCGATGAAGAGCTGGATGCGAAATTTGTAAAAGAAGCGAAAGCGGCGGGATTTGAAAATTTAAAAGGACATCGCAGTGTCGGTGGGATGCGCGCAAGCATCTACAATGCTATGCCGATCGAGGGCGTGGAAAAATTGGTTGCATTTATGAAGGAATTTGAGGCGCGGAACTTAAAATAGGAGGATGTCATGGTCAAAGTAAATTGTTTAAACCCGATTGCGAAGGTTGGGATGAATCTGCTGCCGGATGCATTTGGCACGACGGATAATTTAAATGAGGCAGACGCGGTCTTAGTCAGAAGTGCAGCGATGCATGAACTTGCACTGCCGAAAAGCCTGCTTGCAATCGCGCGGGCGGGTGCGGGGGTAAATAATATCCCTCTCGATAAATGCGCAGACGAGGGAATTGTGGTATTTAACACGCCGGGGGCGAATGCGAACGGCGTAAAGGAGCTAGTGATTGCCGGGATGCTGCTTGCAGCGCGCGATATTCGCGGCGGTATGGACTGGGTTGGCGCGAACAAGGATGACGAGGCGATCAATAAGACGATGGAGAAGGCGAAGGCAAAATTTGCCGGGACTGAGCTTAAAGGGAAAAAGCTTGGCGTGATCGGTCTTGGCGCGATCGGTGTAATTATCGCGAATGCGGCGACCCACCTTGGCATGGAGGTAATCGGATGCGATCCATTCCTCTCGGTGGCAAACGCTTTAAATCTCTCCCACAATGTAAAGATTGTAAAGTCGAACTCTGAAATTTTTGCAGAGTGCGACTATATTACTGTACATGTGCCGCTTCTTGACGATACAAAGGGAATGTTTAACAAAGCCTCTCTCTCGATGATGAAGGATGGGGTTGTGATCTTGAATTTTTCGCGCGATCTTCTAGTTAATGAGGACGATATGGGTGAAGCGATTGCCTCCGGCAAAGTGGCAAAATACATAACAGATTTCCCGACAAAGAAAATTGCAAATATGGACAATGTGATTGCTTTTCCTCATCTTGGCGCATCGACGGCGGAGTCCGAGGATAATTGTGCAGTGATGGCGGTAAAACAGATCGTGGACTATATTGAAAATGGAAATATTACAAATTCGGTAAATTATCCGGCGATGGATGCGGGCAAATGCCAGACGGCGGCAAGAATCTGTGTATGCCATAAAAATATCCCAAATATGCTGGCGCAGTTTACAGGCGTGTTCTCAGCGGCAGGCATTAACATTGAAACAATGGTAAATCGCAGCCGTGGCAATTATGCTTACACCGTACTTGATATCTGTGCAAAGGCGACGGCAGAACTTGTGGATAAGGTCAATGCGATTGAGGGCGTATTAAAGGCGAGAGCAATCCAGTAAAACTGGTTAAAATGCGTAAACAATTGCAGGCGGAGCAGAAAAAGCAATGCTGTGGTAAAAAGGAAGGCTGCCAGAGATGGCAGTTTTCCTTTTTACCGCAGGAATGCAGAAAAGAGGGGAGAATGCAGATATTATTTGACCGCATCCGAAAGGACGGAGTGATAAAGTCGGGGAAAGTCCTAAAAGTGGACAGCTTTTTAAATCACCAGATGGACATTGAACTGTTAAACGAGATCGGAAAAGAATTTAAACAGCGTTTTGCGGATACGGAAATTACAAAGATTCTGACAGTTGAAGCATCGGGCATTGGAATTGCCTGTATTGCAGCGCAATATTTCCATGTTCCGGTAGTTTTTGCCAAAAAAAGTCAGAGTGTAAATATTGATGGAGAAGTATATTCGACGCAGATTGAATCCTATACACATAAGAGAACTTATGATGTGATTGTGTCAAAAAAATTTCTGAATCCACAGGACAAGGTATTATTGATCGATGATTTTTTGGCGAACGGCTGCGCACTTTTGGGATTGATTGAGATTGCTGCCAGCGCGGGAGCGCAGATTGCGGGCGTTGGGATCGTGGTTGAAAAGGGCTTTCAATCCGGCGGAGAAGTGATCCGTGAGATGGGTCTGCGCCTGGAATCCTTAGCCATTGTGGATGGCATGAATGAAAAGACCGGCGAAATCCTTTTTCGCGGAGAGTAAAGGCGGGAGTCCTTTTAAACTGCGCAAAAGTGGAAATAAAATAATAACAGACAGAGAAATTTAGAAAGGGGAATGCAGAATGAAGACCATTCTTCATTATCTCAAACCTTATCGTATAGGAATGCTGCGCGGCTTTCTGATAAAAGTGCTTGGCACATTCGCTGATCTGGGTCTGCCCTGGGTGCTGGCCTACATACTCGATCATGTGGTGCCGCTTGGTCGTATCTCGCCCGTACTTTTGTGGGGCGTGGCGATGGCTGCTCTTGCGGTGGCGGCAAGACTTCTTAATATCAAGGCAAATCGTATGGCATCGAAAGTGGCAAGGGATGTGATCGAGACGGTACGGCATGATCTGTTTCACAAGATTATGTACCTTTCCGGCAATCAGACGGACGCGCTTGGAATTCCCTCGCTGATTTCGCGCCTGACAGCCGACAGCTACAATGTGCATTCAATGATCGGGCGGGCTCAGCGCATCGGTGTGCGCGCCCCGATTATTTTGATGGGCGGGATCTTGATTACTTTTACCCTGGAACCTGTTCTGACGCTTGTTTTAATATCGACACTTCCGCTGCTTACCGTGCTGGTTTATCATGTTTCCAAAAAGGGTATTCCTCTCTACACGAAAGTTTCCCAGTCCGTGGATGATGTTGTTCGCGTGATGCGTGAAAATATCAGCGGAATCCGGGTGGTCAAAGCACTTTCCAAGACGGATTATGAGTATGGCAGGTTTCAGGGAAAAAATAGAGAACTCGCTGAAAATGAATTTAGGGCGGGAATTACCATGGCACTCTCCGGTCCGATGATGAATCTGATCTTAAACCTTGGGCTGACCGCCATTGTCGTAGTCGGCGCGTACCGCGTAAATGCAGGGGATTCTAGACCCGGAGGAATTGTAGCTTTTCTTTCTTATTTTACTATGATCTTAAATGCAATGATGTCGATCACGCGCGTTTTTGTGGATATTTCTAAGGCGGCGGCGAGTGCGGATCGCATTGGACTCGTGCTTGATTTAAAGGACGAGCTTTTAGTGTGGGAAGAAAAAGAAGATAATGGAGGGCGAGAGACTGCGAAAAATCCCATATCATGTATCGAATTTTCCCATGTTTCATTCGGCTATCATGCGAAGAGCGGCGGGGAGGAAAAGCTCTGCCTAAAAGATATCAATTTTAAGATTATGCCAGGAGAAAGCCTTGGGATTTTGGGCGCGACGGGAAGCGGAAAATCGACGATCATCAATTTGATGATGCGCTTTTACGATGTGAACGAGGGTAGAGTGTGCGTGGACGGGCGTGATGTAAGAAGTTATTCCCCGCAGAAATTAAGAGAAAAATTCGCAGTGGTATTTCAGAATGACACCGTATTTAATGATACTTTGATGGAAAATATCTGTTTTGGGCGGGAAATTGGCGAACAGGATATGGTGCGCGCGGCAAAAGATGCGTGCGCCTACGATTTTATTATGGAAAAGGAGGGAGGATTCTCCTGCGAAGCTGCAATTGGGGGTGCGAATCTTTCCGGCGGACAAAAACAGCGTCTGCTGATTGCGCGCGCGCTTTCCGGAAATCCGGAGATTCTTGTATTTGATGATTCTTCCTCCGCACTCGACTATAAGACGGATGCAAAACTGCGCCAGGCGATCCGGGCGCATTATAAGGAAAGTACCATTGTTATGGTTGCGCAGCGCGTTAGTTCCCTGATGAATCTTGACCATATTTTGGTCTTGGATGAAGGGAAGCCAATCGGGTATGGAAACCATGAAGAACTGTTAAAGGACTGTGAAATTTATCGGGAAATCTATCAGGTACAGATGGGGAGCCAAATAGGTTAAAAAGGAGGCGAAAAAGTGCTATGGCGGGCGGAATTGGAAGTGCAAAACAATTTAATGTGGAGAATGCGGGAAGGAAAGAGGGACACAAACCAAAGGATGTAAGAGGCGCGCTGTTTGGTCTGTGGAGTTATTTAAGCCGCTATCGCTTATTTTTACTGCTTGCAATATTTCTTATGATAAGCAGTAATCTTTTGGCACTTATCGGTCCAAAATTATCCGGTCGCGCGATTGATGCGATCGAACCCGGAAAGGATGCCGTCGATTTTGATACTGTATTTTATTATGCGGGGTTAATGGTAATTTTTTACATTTTTTCCTCGCTCTTTTCCTATCTGCTCTCCGTGGTAATGCAAAATATCAGCCGCAAGATGGCAAGACAGATGCGCGATGATGTGTTCCACAAATTGCTTTCGCTGCCCGTCGGATATTTTGACACGCATTTATCCGGCGATATTATCAGCCGGGTTTCCTATGATATCGATGTGATCAACACTTCACTCTCAACGGATCTCGTCCAGATCTGTGCAAGTGTGATTACCGTGGTCGGCTCCTTTATTATGATGGTATCGATCGAGCCAAAACTAATTCTAGTTATGGTGATCACAATCCCGATGTCGATTTTCTACACAAAATATATGGCGGGGAAAACTAGACCTCTTTTTCGGACGCGCTCCGTAAAACTTGGGGAAATGAATGGTTTTGTGGAGGAGATGGTAAGCGGACAGAAGACCATCAGCGCGTATGCGCGAGAGGAGATAGTGACGGGGCGTTTTGATCTGGTGAATAGAGAAGCGGTGGATGCATATTATACAGCAGATTATTACAGTTGTCTAGTCGGACCAACCGTCAATTTTATCAACAATATTTCTCTGGCACTTGTCACCGTTTTTGGGGCGATTTTATATTTACTCGGAAATTTAACATTGGGAAATATTTCCTCCTTTGTGCTTTACTCGCGCAAATTTTCGGGACCTATCAACGAGGCGGCAAATATTATCAGCGAGTTGCAGTCTGCGTTAGCAGCGGCGGAGCGGGTGTTTAAGCTGCTGAATGAAGATTCCGAGCCAGGGGATAGCAGGGAAGCTATATCATTAGAACAGGTGTGCGGAAATGTGGAGATTAAGGGAGTATCCTTTGGCTATACAAGGGAGCAGATGATTATCAAAAATCTCTATATGACCGCAAAGGCGGGAAGTATGATTGCTATTGTCGGTTCGACGGGTGCGGGAAAAACAACGATTATCAATCTGCTGATGCGCTTTTACGATGTGGACGCAGGGGGAATTTATGTGGACAGGCATGAAAACCGCGATTTGACCAGGGCAAGTCTGCGCCGTGCCTACGCGATGGTATTGCAGGATACCTGGGTATTTGGCGGGACAATTTTTGACAATATCGCTTACGGCAAGGAGGATGCGACAATGGAGGAAGTAGTCGCCGCCGCGAAAGCAGCACATATTCATTCTTATATTATGCGCCTGCCGGAGGGCTATCAGACCATGCTGAGTGAAAATGGAGTGAATATTTCAAAAGGACAAAAACAGCTTTTAACCATTGCACGCGCAATGTTGTTGGACGCGAAAATGCTGATTTTGGACGAGGCGACTTCCAATGTGGATACGCGCACAGAAATCCGTATCCAGAAGGCAATGCGGCATTTGATGGCGGGCAAGACCTGTTTTGTTATCGCGCATAGACTCTCAACCATTCAGCACGCTGACCGGATCTTGGTGGTCGATCACGGGAATGTGGTGGAGCAGGGAACCCATGAAGAACTAATGGAAAAAAGAGGGTTTTATTATCAGTTGTATGCCTCGCAGTTTGAATAGGGGGTGAAAGGTTTGGGAAAGCAATGATGCTGATGCCTTAAAAAGTTATGCTGGTGATATAATTTTTGTAAAAGTTATAAATAGGAAAGAGGAAGGATATAGCTGCAAGAGCTGTGGCAAAGAAGAAAGAGGGGCAAAAAAATGAGCAAATTAACATTACAAGTAATTGACAAAGACGGAAAGATTATCGCGCAGAGCAGCGGGGAGGATTTCACTGATTTAGTAGTAATGCATACATATGAGGAGGGCGATCAGATTTTACTTTCCTCCTCCGAAAAAAATATCCACCTGAACTGGCAGGTGGATGACGCAATAGGAGCGGCGTTTGTCTATGTTACAGACGATGTTTCGTACATTATCCCGTTTGGCGAGAAGCGTATCAGCTATTCACCAAAGGTATTTTCTGGTGACAGGCATTATCTCTATGTGGAAACAGCAAGACCGGACGAGGTTTCGGCATACCGAAATCTTGCCCTAAATCCTGCCGACCAGCACCGTGATGTGCCGTGCTATCCGCACGCAAGCGCGAATGTTGAAACGCGCGGTGAGGCAGTCTTTGCGGCGAAAAACGCGATTGATGGTGTGCGGGCAAATCTTTCCCATGGCGAGTGGCCCTATGCCTCCTGGGGAATTAATCGGCAGGATGATGCAGCGATGACTGTGGATTTTGGCAGGCGGATTAAGACGGATAAGATTGTACTTTACACGCGTGCTGATTTTCCACATGATAATTGGTGGCGGGAAGTTTCCGTTGATTTTTCGGATGGCAGCAGCGAAACTTTTTCTCTGGAAAAAAGTTCCCGCGCACATATTCTTACTTTTGCGGCAAGAGAAATCACAAGTCTGACATTCTGCCGGTTGATCAAGGCGGACGACCCGTCACCATTCCCGGCACTCAGCCAGATTGAAGTGTATGGAAAGGTCGTGATTGCGAAATAGCTTGGCATCACCTACAGGGAGCGGACTTCAGATTAAAGTGTATAGGAGAAAGCTTCCTAGTCCTCAGAAAGTTTATTTAAGGATGCGGAGAGACATCCCTGTGCCAAGTAATAAACAACCCAATTAAGTGACTGCACTTCCTTTGGCGTTCCAATGCCAAATAGCCAAAAGAGCAATATGATATCCGATAGCAGGAACAGTACGCCGCCCGCCATAATAAGCATAGTGGCGCACTCTCCTGGCCATCGGCAATTTTTTAAGGAAACCGATTTTACCATCATAAAAGAAATTATCGCGGCGTATCCGATCAACACAGGCAAAAGTCCCTGAAAATCAAAGGAACCGAGAAAAAGCAGAAGCATAAGGGCACAAAAGACTGCTCCGGTTAGGGCGATATCTTTTTTGGAGATTGGCGATAAGCGGCAGAAAGCTGTGGAAAACAGAACATGAGCAGCGGCAAAACTTAAAACACCAAGGATAAAGAGAATTCCCTGGTTTGTATCCAGCGCGAGAAAAATATCTCCGAACATGGAACAAAAAAAAGCTATTAACATCTTTTTGGAAAAATTTTCCTTTCCCTTTGTAATAAAATATCCGCAGAGTCCTGCGAGGACAAAGCACAGACTGGCAAAAGTTTTAAATGCTATGGTTCCATAGGAAAAACCATTTTGAAATGAGGCAATTAACCCGGTTAAAGAGACGAGCATAAAACCTTCAAATATCAGATATCTCTTGCTATTCATCTTTTTTCTTCCTTTCTGTCAAACTGACTTAATTGATACAAATCTTCTGCAAATTGTTTCACACTGGAAAAAGTTTTTTCTGTTCTGCCCGTGATCTGCTCTTGACTCTTTGCTTCACCGACAATGGAGTCCGCGCAGTTTAAAGAATTTTGTACCAGATCCGCTGTTTCCTCTGCCATATGTAATACTTTTTCACTGTGTTGCCTGGTTTGGCTGCTGCTATCGGCAATCTGTTCTGTCTTTTTGCGGGAATCCGATAAAAGATTTCCGAGTGCCCGCGCTTTTTCTCCCGCATTTGCAATCTGCGTAATTCCTGCGTCCACTGAGGTAAGATTTTTTGTGTTGGACTGCTTGACTTCCCCTAACATATTTAACACATTGTTTGTTATTGATTTGATGGAGGAACTGGCATTTTTAGAATTCTCTGCAAGCACGCGGATCTGTTCGGCAACAACAGAAAATCCCCTGCCCTGATCTCCGGCGCGCGCTGCTTCAATTGAAGCGTTTAGTGCAAGCATATTGGTTTGTGCCGTAATATCTGAGATCTCCCCGGCAAATTTGGAGATCTCCCCGATTACATTTTCCAGATCCTGAATCGATTTTTCTGTAAGATTTGCCGTGTTTTCAATATCGCGCATACCGGAAACTGTATGTTCCATCAAATTCACATAGTTTTCCATTTGATTACAAATATTGTCTGAAATATCCAGCATCTCCTTTGTCCGCTCATCAATTACCCCGATGGATTTTGCCATCTCCCCGACCGAGTCCTGCATGGAATTGACATGAAGCAGGCTTGCGCTGCAGTCCTTTGTCGTATCTTTTGCGCAATTTACGATGGATTCGTTTGCTCTGCGGGATTCTGTCATATGTAGGGCAAGCTGCTTTGTCATGGATACTAACTCGGAGGAAATATTTCCGCAGGTTGCGACAACACTTGCCACCTGCTCGGCATTGTGAAGGCTTTCGAGCAGGCTCCTTGAGGCTCCAGCAATTTTTACAAAGACGACACTCATTACAATATGTTCGATAGTAAATCCGGCTGAGCGGGTCAAAAACCATTCTGTATTGGTGGGATACTCAATTTGCTGCACATTTTGTGAGCGCAGATAGAGCGAGATCAGAAGAAAAAAATAGCTGATCACAGCAATTCGAAACGTAAATTTTTTGTCGAAAAACATACAGCTAAAAAGCATGGCAAGACCATAGGTCATGTAAATGCCAATGGCGGAATTCCCGCCCAAAAGCATAATGATAAATCCAACCGCCAGCACGCTGATGTAGCGCATGGGTCCGACGGGCATCCCTGTTTTTTGCAGAATGGTTGGTCCGAAGGTGCAGAAGCATCCAATTACAGAAAGTATGGCTAAGTCGTCATATTTAATCTGAAATACACCGAGAGCCGTGGCAAGAAACAATAC
>CAJUCG010000145.1 GCA_910585065.1 uncultured Lachnospiraceae bacterium | reverse complement strand
CCCCTCCGTGCGTGGGAGTATTCCTTTTATAATATGGAGTTTTTTTCTTCCATCCCCAACCATGCATACTATACTCCACATATAAAACCGGAGAAAAAATTGACCCTTTCTTCGCCTCCCAAAGCCGGATCAAATGCCTTTTATGCTTGAGATCCCGCACCCTCCGATTTCTCCAGTCTTTTCGAAAATACGTCGCAAACTCCTCTTTTTCAGGACAAACAGAAGCTTTCATCCTCACATTTCCCCTCCCACTTAGTTAATTCACTCCATATAAATATCTCTTTCCATTTTTAGGATTACCCTGATAAGGCAGCGGCACAAGCCCCGCACTCCCCGACAGCGCGCACTGAATTAGTTTTTTTGTCAGATCCGGAACATCATCTCGCAAAAGTGCTTCCTCTGTTTCCAGCCACAAAACTTCATCATTTTCATCATGGTCGGAAACCGCCTCCCCGGAGATATACTCCGCCCGAAATGCAATATACCAGTCATGCGAATTAAACCGGATTGCAATAATTTCCCCCGGCTCCACCACAATTCCTGTCTCTTCAAGAAATTCCCGTTTTAGCGCGTCCTGCGGCGTTTCGCAAACCTTCACATAGCCTCCTGGAACAATCAGCTTTCCCTTTCCCGTACCATAAGTATGTCTTGCCAGCAAAACCTTACCCTGACGGATCACAATTCCCGTCACAGACTGTCCCCAATTGGTGTTTTCTTCCATCATTGCTCCCTTCTCTCCTGCCCGCGGCATACTGCAAAGAAATATTTACTGCTCCTTTTTTACACACCGCTCCAGATATTCTGCAATTCCATCCTTATCATTGCTGCCGATCACCAGATCAGCCTCCTCCTTTACCTTATCGATCGCATTCCCCATCGCAATCCCCTTCCCGCAAAGCCGCAGCATCCCAATATCCGCATAGTCGTCGCCGAATGCAAAAATATCTTTTGTCCCAATTTTGCACACGGCACATACCTCTTTTATTGCCCGCTCCTTCGTAATTCCCTTTTTGGTAAATTTATACCAGTACCCATCAGAAAAACGAATGCAGTCACAATCCGACAATAATTCCTGCAATCGCTGTGCCTGACTCTCATTAAAAACTTCCGCGCATATTTTAAGCGAATTTTGACAAAAGTCTGTAAAATCTGTATAAATGCTATCCCCCCAGCTTTGATCCTGCCTTTTTGGGTCAATTTTATAATTCCAATAATGGGAATCCACAGTATCAACGGTAATTTCGCAGTCTGCACCACAGACTTCCCTGACTAATGCTATGATCCGCCGGGTTTCCTCCCCCGAAAATCCAGCCTGAAATATATACTGACCCCCATATTCCACCAAGGCTCCGCCGCTTGTAATCAGGATATCCGGCTCTAATGCCCCAAGAAAAGAAAGCATATTCTGCCGCCCCCTTGAAGTGGAAACACCGATCCATATTCCCTGCTTTCTGCATTCCAAAAGTGCTGCAAGCGTTCTTTTCGAAATCGTTTTATCACTGCGCAGCAATGTCCCATCCAGATCAAATAAAAGCAGTTTGCAATCCATTTTACAATCTCCTTTTCTCTTTACCGCAAATCATTTGCAAATACCCACGAGTAAAACAGTTCCCTTGGCGGCTTCTCATACACATACTCCCTGCAGGTTTTGACAGTTTCAATTAACTGCACCGCCTCCTGGCAGACTTGTTCCGGCGTTTTTCCCGCCACATCAATCACATACTCATTTACCATCCGGAAACGATCGTTTATCTTCTCTGACATTTTTTTAAGCAGTTCAAAATCAACCAGTCCATTTTCCCGACTTTTCATCTGCTCGTAATTTTGTCTATAATCGCTGCAAACCAACCGTAAAATTATAAAATCATATTCCCTAAAAACCTCCGGGATATCCCGCACCCGCAGATCATCTAAATCACTGCAGACCACATTGCGAAATCCCATATTATGATAGGATTTCAGCGACGAGACAAGCCACTGCCAGCAGATCTCTTCCTCCTCAATCCCCGTTACATCTTCTTCCCCCGTCAGGCATTCAAATTCTGGTGCCTGACTCTGTTCCATATAAGCTGTCCGGTAATGCCCGTACAAGTTCCGGCACAGTGTGGATTTTCCAACTCCGCTTGCCCCAATCACAAAAATAAAATCCCGGCAGGCTGGTTTCCTTCGCAAAAGCAAATTATACTCATAAGGATCACTTTCCTCATCATCCTGCCCAACCCTTCTTCCAAGCACCTTTCGAAAGCCAAGCTTATTATAAATATGCTTTGCACTCTCATTGTCATCCTCCACACCGATCGTAAATTCCGTATACCCCTGCGCTTCCAGTTCACAGAGTACCCGGCGCAGCAGAAATGTGCCAAGCCCTTTATTATGATGCCCCTTCTTTATTCGGTACGCAAACAGGTATGCCCGCTTTCCCGGCTCTGCCTCCGCCTCATCCGTACTGCAATAACCAACATGAATCTCGCCGAGCAATTCCTTCTCCCGGAACAACACAAAAATATCACAGTATCCCCTCTGCATATATCCTGCCGTTTTCCGCACCATATCCTCAACATCCCTGTAAGAAAACAATTCTGTCAAGATCGGCAGCTCCGCTGTCTCCAGCCGCCGAACCGTAAAATTTTCAGCCATATCCACATTTCCCCCTCTTATTCCTTTGTTGCTGACACACCCAAAATCATTATAAATTTTCATTTTCTTTTGCTTCAAATGCCCCCATCTCTTTGCATAGGCAGGCAAAATCATCATAGACTGTGATTGTCTGCAAATAGCGAAAATCCAGAATCCATCCAGAAGCACGATGTTTCAGAAAATCGGCATCCCACAAAGGCACAGAAACAAAACCTTTCCTATAATCATATTTTAAAGGATCAAATTTTTCAATATTCTGACGAAAATATTTTACTTTCGCAATACACAGCTTATTGATACGAAATAAAAGTCCAATAATATCCGCCCGTTCAAAGAAAACATCTTTAAAAATTAGATGCTTATGGGAATTTTCTCTTTCAGAATACCATGCGTTATTTTCGTGTTTTAAATGGTACTTTTCTACCAGGAGCTGTTTATCATCTTTAATATTTTCCATTTCTCCCTCATTTTCTAAATTTTAATTCCGCCGCAACCCCATAATGATCACTGGCACATAGCTCGGTTTCCGCTTCTGTTCCGAAAATTTGGAAATCCTTCAGCGCGATCTCATGCCAGTTTTCCATTATATAGATTCTGTCTGCCACCATTGGAATGGAAATATTTCCCTTATTTTTCCATCTTGGATTGCGGATAAAATCAAGTGTTGCTGTTATTGGCACACCCGTTCTTGCGCAGTACGCACTCTGCAAATCATCCCAATATAAATGCGATTCCATCCCGTCAATTGTCTGTCCTCCAATTAAATAACGGTGTACACTGGAATTGAGATTCCCGTTAAAATCGCCCAGCAGAACAAAAAAATCTGCCCTACTCTCCTGCAAATGAATATATCGGTCAATCGCCGTAATCTGCTTTTCCTGCTGCCTGACCGAGTCCCACGGAAGATGTACATTTGTGACAGAAAATCGAAGTCCATTTACAGAGAAACGCACATTCATTGCGTTACTTTGCGCAAATTCCGGGCTTGATTGGAGAAAAAACACCTCTTCAAGCGGATATTTAGAAATAATCGCCAGACCCTCGTCCTCTCCCTCATATCGGAAAAATACATGATATAAAAATGCACCCAAACAGAGAAAATCCTTATAAAAATTCTCTGTGACTTCCTGCAGCCCAACAATATCCGCACGAATGGCAGAAAGTTCCTGCAATATCCGGGCAGCACGTTTCTCCTGCCCGGAATCATCATTCCATATATTGTAGGTTGCAAATCGCAGGGAACATTCTCTCAAATTATGCTCCTCCACTTTCCTTCCCCTTTCAAACCACAGTTTTTCTCTAATATCTTCTTTCTACCTCATCTCCCGGATATATTTTACTCTCCGAAAAACTAAACAGACCGCCACGCCCGCAATTCCCGCCACAAAAAACAGGAAAGCTGCGCCTGCACCTTTTCCGCTGCCAAACAAAGCGGTCAAAATACTATCCTGCGGCACCGTTTCCATAAATGGTTCAAAAACCTGATCCACGAAAAGACCGCCACAGAAATATCCGAGAGGAATTGTAAAAAATTGTAAACTATTTCTTACCGAATACACACGTCCCTGTATTTTTGTTGGAATCTTTGTGCGGAAAATCACATCCATATTTGCATTCATAAACGGGATAAACAGCCATCCAAGGATCGCGCCAATACACCAGACCACAGGGCTTTTTCCAAATGCCAGCAAAAAGTTTTCGGTACTCATCGAAAACAGCAGACAATTACAGATTACCGTAACTCTATTTTTCGGCGCGGGAAGAAATGTTACAATCACACTGCCCGCAAGCGTCGCAACCCCCACACAAGTATTCACCGCACCGAGTACTCTCTCGCTTTCCTTTGACAAAATCATTGCAGGCAATGCTGCCTCATAGACGGAAGCAACAAAATTGATTGCCGCCAAAAACAGCATCAGCCACAAAATCCCCTTGTTTGCTCTGAGATAGTCAATCCCCTCCCTTGCGGTCTGCAAGATACTTTCCCGCTTTTTTATCTGTCTTCCCTCTTCACCTGCTGCCTGTGAATCTGTCCTGTAGTTTTCATCTTTCCTAGCTGTTAAATCACATGGCTGCGGGAGATGAATCAAAAACAGCAACGATAAAAATGCCGCCAAAAAAGTAAGCAGATCAAATGCAATCACCGGCATAATTCCCGCAAATGCTACCACCGCCGTGGCAAGCACCGGAGTTAGGATCGTCACAAGGGAATTTGAAAACGATCGCATCCCGCTTGTCTTCTGATAATATTTCTCCGGCGTTAAAAGCGTGACCGCCACATCTGAGGCGGGCTGCTGAATAGTATTCATCAGCCCATTTAACGCATTTAAAATATATAGATGCCATACTTGCAGACTCTCTGTTTTTAAAAGCACAAAGACAAAAACTGTACACAGTGCCGCAAAACTATCGCAGACCAGCATAATTGTTTTTTTATTCCACCGATCGCTGATCGCCCCGGCAAAAATGCTAAGTAAAATATACGGCGTATAAGAACAGATTGTCAAAAGTGCCGTTGTCAGTGCCGACCCGCTCCCCTGATATACCCAGATCACAAGCGCGAAGCCTGTCATCGCACTGCCTAATGCCGAAAATGATTGGGTGAGCCAGAGAATAATAAATGGTTTCAATTCTTTTAATGTATTTTTCATTGTGCCTTGCTCCTTTTATTTTTTATACAGATATTTTAATCCCCATACTGCGATAAAAAATTGCAAGGCATGACGGAAATCATATAGCACTATTTAGAGTCACTCGTATTCTTTTATGTGCCATTTCTGATTATATCCTTCTTTGCTCCATGCAATCCGTCATTCCTTGCATGAAGCTGCTGCAATGCAGAGTCTCATCTATTTTTCCTCCTATTCTAATCTCATCCAGACCACTTTAAAAATTTGGTTTTCAATTTTATTTTTCTATGCATATATGTATAATTATCATTCCATCTTTTTCTGAGATATGCCCGGTAAGCGGAGCGGTTTCCAGCCACTTTAGAGAATCGCTGTCCGTATAGACAAGCGGCTTTGTATGAATTGTCCCTTTTTCATCCGTCGCACCGTTATTCTCAATAAATATTTTACAATTTTTTCCTTCTCCATCCTCCCCCTCCAAAATATACCGTGCGGATAATGTAAATCCATTTACATCCGTTTTCTGGCAGTCCACCGCCCCCGGCAGAATCTTCCCTTTAAAGTTATCCCCATTTGCATAACCCGAAAAAAGAAGCATTGTCGCGCTGCCCGCCTGCCCTCTAACAGCAAATGCCTGCTCCACACGAACAAACACAGTAATGACCTCCTGCATTTTTATATCTCCTCCCCAAAAGTCTTAGTCTGCGGTGCGAAAAAGGAATGCGCCCATCTGCCCTTCACCCTTTACGCGATTTTTTGGCGCACAAATTCCAGTGTCATCTCCGCCACCCTTCTGTTTCCCTCCTCGGAAAACCCGTGTCCTTCGCCCTTAAAAATATCCAGTTTCATATCCTTATAAACTGTTTTCAGCCGTTCCATATAATCCAGCGAAACAATTGGATCATTTTCTCCATAGATCACTTGTACACTGCGCCCGTAGCCCCCAATATGCCCATAAACATCAAAGCCGTGCAGCGTCAAGAAAAAATTCTTTCCAAGATTCATCCCCCAAAGCTCCTGCACCTTTGGGATATCCTTCTCATTCGGAAAACGCTCGTTCCAGTTATCCGCGATGCACATAGCTGGGAACAACAAAATCAGCCCCCTTACATCCTCCTTGATTTCCTCCGTCACCAGCGCGGAAACCAGCCCACCTTGGCTGCCACCAAAAAGGAAGATTTTATCAGGATCCACTGCGCTGTTTTTCTTAATATAACGGACTACACTGTGAAGATCCTCCTTCTCGGTAAAAATCGTCATGTCCGTCGTTGCCATGCTGCTCCTAGAATTTACCGAGCCGCCGCAGAAATCAAAACAGAATGCCGCAACGCCGTTTGCCGCCAAGTATTCCCCCATCCACTCAAAATCCCTTCCCGTGCCGTTATAGCCGTGGCTGAAAATTACCGCTGGATATTTTCCCTCCTCCTCCGGCGTGGTCAGCAGCCCATACAGCTCTCTCCCATTCTCCACCAATCTTACTTCTGTTTTCTTTATCATGATATCCGCCTTTCCACAGCTTCATTTACTGCATTTTAATATCCATTCTTCCGCAATCAGTTGTTTTACTATATTTCAAGCCACTGGATAAATGCCGTCTTATCCGTGCTATTGTAGCCCGCATTCCGGTAAAAATTCAGCGTGCCTTCCTGCCTGGAACCCGTTAGCAGCATTATCTTATAACAACCTTCTGCCTCTGCGATCTCCTTTGCATAATAAAGACATTTCGTCGCATATCCCTTACCCCGGTAATCCCCGTGCGTCACCACGTTTTCCACAAAGGCATAGGAACGAACATTCCGTGTTAAATTTGGAATAACCACGCAGACACAAGAGGAAACAATCATCCCGTCCACCTCGCAGACAATCAAATGATGGTTTTTATCTCCCATAATCTTTTCCCATGTCATCTTTAACTGGTCATTATCCTCCGGAATTTCCTTCTCATGCAAAAATAGATACAGGGCAAGAATTTTCTGCAATTCATCCCATCTGGCTTCCCTCACAATAGCAGGATCTCTCATCTCTTTTCCGCCCGCAGTTTCCAGACTGCATTCTAATTGACAGTCAAAGGGCTCTGCCTCGACATGCTTTTGATTATATTCCTGTGCATCCACGCACCCCATCGCCTGATAAAATGCCTGGCTTTCCACGGCGGAATGTGCCGAAATATATAGTTTTTTCGCGCCCTTTTCCCGCGCCCACTCCTTTGCTGCGAAAAATAACTGCTTTCCAATCCCCTGCCCGCGCATATCCTCTGACACATGGATGCACGACAAGTCAAGATACCGGTTTTCCCCGCCAAATACCTCAGATTCAACAGAAGTAAAACCTTTTAATTTCCCGTTACAAAATGCACCGTAAACAAATCCGCCTGTGGACACTGTATTTTTTAGACAGGAAACTAATGTTCGATAGTCCTCCTCCGACCAATCGTCGGTAAACGGAGCGTCTTTCACCACCCATTTGCCGTCCTGCCGCCGCAAACATTTTGTAACCTTTTGATGCCGTATAAAATCTCTAAATAATTCCCGGTCAATTTCCCCCGTACATAATCCCCTATAGGTAACCATTTTCATCCCCCTTTCCATCACAGGGTTTGATATAACAGTATCTATTTTTAGGTAAATAGACTCGCTCTCTGTCATACGGATCCCCATTCCTCTTTTTTTAAGGGGCGTTACACCCGCACAAACCCTTCTTTCCAATTTCGTTCATCCACCCGGAAGCGACTGACACACCACTCGGTGCGCGCATACATTTGTTTCATCATAGCCATCCCCTGTTTGGCAGCAAGCTCCGTTATAAAGCAATCGCTCTCGACAACATATATTTCATCCCCCTCGCTGTTTTCATTCCAGCCGTAAACCATATAAATTTGATCAAGAACTGTACCTTCTTTTCCTTCACTTTCCTTTTTGCCGCAAACCTCTTCTCCATCATCTTTTTCTTTACTGCAATCCCCCTTACCCAATACTTTTTTCTCCGCGATCCGGTAACTGCAAGAGTAATCCTTAAATCCCTCTACATTTCTCAAGTAATGTTTTGCGACCGCTTCCGCCTTTTCCCGCGAAGAAAAAATCCCGATACAAAATTCTTCTTTATAATTATCATAAGATAATTCTTCATCGCATAAAACCAGCAGATACAATATCCCCAGCACGGGCTTTTTCCCTGAAATCAGCTCCGCCCCGCGTCCATCCACCGCCCACGCAACCAGCTCCCGCACAAAGCCCGGTGTGATCACAAGCGGAGGAGTCCGCTTTCCAAACGGATACCAGTAATACTCACATTTTCCCGATGTTTTCCTCCCCTGAAACATTCTCCCTTGACTGACGACAAAAAAATCACCGCCCTCCACCCGGTAGGACAATATAAGACTTTTATCCGGCGAGGCGACTGTCAGCCATGGCACATCCCAACATTCCTCATCCTCCCGCACCCACCAGAGATATTCCTTTTCACGGTAAAGGATTGCCCTTTTTCCTTTTTTCGAAATCGCCATGTTTCCTCCTCCACTTAAACTTATCGCCTTCCACAAAATGCACCTGCAAAGCATATCCCAATTTGCAGCACCTAAACGGTATTTGAATAGCGTTTTTTGTGGTATTTCCTATACTCTTTATTGCTGAAAACAGCGTAAAATCGTTGTTTTTGTGTGGTGTATTTTTATTTATCTGATTTCTTGGCACCGTTTTGGCACCAAAATGATTTTCTCCCTATCCACCCTTATTA
>CAJUCG010000144.1 GCA_910585065.1 uncultured Lachnospiraceae bacterium | reverse complement strand
AAAACAGACTGGTATTCAGGGAAAACCTGATCCAGCACACAAACCACCTTACGTTTCAGGTCGCTGATAGATTCCACCAGATAGGTGCGGAAACGGGTAAGGGTGCGCAGAGAAAATAAATCTTCATCCGCAAGCCTGGTTTCCACAAACTGCCCATAACGGATTAAGTCGGCAATGAGGAGGGAATCAATGATATCGTTTTTGCGTTTGCGGATCTCAGTTCCCTTGCGCCAGCCATCCGTCTGAATAGGGTTGATAACATGGAGCAGGAAACTTTTCTCAAAGAGGAAAGAGTAAACGGAGAGCCAGTAGTGTCCGGTAGCTTTCATACCGATTTCAAAATCAGAGGGGTTTAAGGAATAAGAAGCGAGTTTGGAAAACAAGGCTTTTCCTCCATCCGAAGTATTGGGAAAGGAAAAAGCTTTGAACACTACTTTTCCGGTATTGTCCATCATAGAAGCAACATGATTATTTTTACCAATGTCAATGCCAACAAAAAACATAAGAACACCTCAGGAAAAAAATTTCAGATTGGGAGACCACTCATCTAATAAGCGCCACTACCTTGTGCTAAATACGGAGAGAAGCCATAGGGCAACCAACATCCAACTCATACGCGGAAAGCTTATTAGAGAGAGGGATCAGTCTTTCAAGTACGAACAGAGCCGCTCAAGGAGGTGACGATCATCCTCTCAATCTAATAAAACCATTATCTCCTATCAGACAGGAGATGTAAAGAAGTAGGTCTAAGGGTTTATAGGTATCCCTTGAATAACCTAAATACATTATACAAGGAGGTGAGAGAAGAAAAGCCCAGAGCAAAAAAGAATAAAAAAATGGATCATGGAGGAAGAGAGGATTTTTTTGCTTTTCATCAGAAATGGAAAGAAAGGGGAGAAAAAAATAGAACATTTAAATCAAGGAAAGGGAAAAAGAAATTTAAGCGTCAGAGCTGGGTTTGCTATATAAGAATTGAACATCTTCGAAGAACATGGTATAATGTTAATAAAAATAACAATGGAGTGAAATCAATATGAAAGAAATTACAGGAAATTATGCAAAAGCAAAAATATTTACGGATGATGTGGAAGCCTATGCGGAGGCACAGATTAAAATGATCTGTGATAATCCTGTTTCCTCCGGCAGCAAAATCCGCATTATGCCGGATGTACATCCCGGGCAGGTGGGAACGATAGGACTGACCATGACAATAGGGGAGAGAATTCTTCCGAATTTGCTAGGGGTTGATATTGGCTGTGGGGTTACCTGTGCGCGGATCAAGGGAAAACAGATAGAATTACAGAAATTGGACAGTGTGATACGTAAAAGTATCCCGTCGGGTTTTCGTGTGCGCGGTACAATACATCATATGGCGGAGGAATTTCCGTTAGAAAAACTTCGCTGTCCTGGAGAGGTGAACTGGGATAAAGCATTTTTAAGTCTGGGTACACTGGGCGGTGGAAATCATTTTATTGAGGTTGATAAGGATACCGAAGGGAGATTTTATCTTGTTATCCATTCAGGCAGCAGGCATTTGGGAAAGGAAGTGACGGAACGGTATCTGCGGGCGGGTGCGGAGATATTAAAGAAGGAAGGGCTGGAAGTACCCTATCCCATGACATGGCTTACGGGGGAAATCATGGAAGATTATATTGAAGATGTCAAGACCGTCCAAGAATATGCACAACTTAACCGGCAGATTATGTTATGGCAGATTTTAAAAGAGATGAAATTAAAGTGTGAGGAAGAATTTTCCAGTGTACATAATTATCTGGAGGAGTCGGAAGGGATAAGGATACTGCGCAAGGGCGCGATCTCCGCAAAGGAAGGGGAGCAAGTGATTATTCCGGTAAATATGCGGGATGGTGTTGTTCTTGGGAAAGGGAAGGGAAATTTAGAGTGGAATAATTCAGCACCTCACGGTTCCGGTCGCCGCATACAGCGGAGTGAGGTAAAACAACATTATACCGTATCGGCATTTAAAAATGAAATGAAAGGGATCTACTGTAGCTGTATCGGTGCGGATACCCTGGACGAGGCACCCTTTGCCTATCGAGATATGGAGAAACTTCTTGGGGATATTAAAGACAGCGTTGAAGTTACAGATATCCTAAAGCCAGTCTATAATTTTAAGGCGGGCGGGAAAATGTGAGAGTGGCATGAGGTAGGCGGAAGGGATTTTCGGAGTGCCCCCTTTCTCCCCACTGTTTGCGCTGTGGACGCGAACGAGTACCGGATTAGCTGCTCCCTAAAAGCAGTCGCAGCATGACTGGAAGTGTAAAAATAATAATTATAAATATTTTTACTGTAAAGAACTTATTGTTTGCAGAAAGGGATAATTATATGCTGAAAAAATTACAGGAACAGGATTTTGAACGATATGTAGATTTTGTATACCAGTTGGCTTTAGACAGTACAAAATCGGGATATCCAACCTATACTGATGGAATAAAGACCAAGGATGATTTTGTAGCTCGCGCCCGAAAAGCATTTTCCGCAAATGGCGAGGAGAATTCCGCAGCCAGTGAAGAAATACTACTTTATGAACAGGGGGGAAAAGTGGAAGGATGGATACATTATTTTTATCTTCCAGAAGATCATTATCTGGATACCTGTTCCTTTTGCATTGCTTCCGGTATGGGGGAGGCTTTAATTGAATTTATTGCTTTTGCGGGAGAACATTTTCCCGGAAGCGAACTGTATCTGGGTTTTCCAAAGGAGAATACGGAAGCGGTTGATACACTTAAATTCTTAAATTTTGATTGTATTGAAGAAAGCTATAATGATGTTATAGATTTTGAGGATTATGTGTTGCAGCCGGAGGATGCGGGCATAATTTCCATAAACAGAGAAAATTATGATTTTTTTTCCAGATTACATAGTCAAAATAATGATATGTACTGGAATTCAGCAAGAATCCTTGATGCGATTGACCGTTGGCGGATATATGTATGTCTTAGCAAGGAAGAGGCTGTAGGCGCGATCTATTATATGGATGATATGCGTATGCCAGAAATTTTTGGTATTGATTTTTCTGGCGGGATTTATAGCGGGAATATTTATCGTGCATTGCTGACCACTGCATTAAATGACAGTAAGTGCAGAGGGGCAAAACATATGATTTTCTTTAATGAAGGGGAGTCGCAGACCGATGCGATTGCCTGTGGTTTTCGCTGTGTAGGTAAATATCTATGCTTTAAAAAAGTATTGATATAATATCAGTAACAGGATTCAATCCTCTGTCGGATAGCCTTAGCAGATTGCAGAATCCAAAGAAAGATATAAAACATGAATAAAATTCATCTTATAAATGAAAAGTTCTCATATTTTCGCTTTACAATGCCGAATTTTACGATATAATATTAAAAGTTGATTGATGAAATTTAAATTCGGAGGGAAAAGTGATGGAGGAGAAAAAAGGACTTGAGATCAGATGGCATGGCAGGGGCGGACAGGGCGCAAAGACAGCGGCATTGCTGCTTGCCGATGTAGCGTTTAAGACAGGGCAGTATGTGCAGGGTTTCCCGGAATATGGTCCGGAGCGCATGGGTGCGCCGATCACTGCTTACAATAGAATTAGCAAAAACCCGATTCGGGTTCATTCCAATATATATGCACCGGACTATGTGGTTGTGGTAGATGAAACACTGTTGCATACGGTGGACGTGACGGCGGGCTTAAAGTCTACGGGCGCGGTTATTATCAATACGCCGAAGTCCGAGAAGGAGGTACGCCCACTGTTAAATGGCTATAAGGGAGCGGTGTTTACCGTGGATGCAAGAAAGATTTCGATGGAGACACTTGGGCAGAATTTCCCGAACTCCCCGATGCTTGCGGCAGCGGTTGCGGTAACAGGAGTTATGCCGCGCGAGGAGTTTATCGAGGACATGAGAGCTTCCTACGAACATAAGTTTGCAAAGAAGCCGGAAGTGATTGAGGGAAATATGCAGGCACTTACTCGGGCATTCGATGTGGTGGAGCGGGCACTTTCCGTAGAGTATAAGATGGCAGTATAAAATAAATGAATTGCGGCGGACTCGTTTTGTCGGTAGAATAAGATGGACTCGTATCTGGGTTCATCTTATTCTATCCGCGGAATATTCTGTCCATATCTAAATATATAACAAAAATTGCTTTAATAAATAATCTTTATTGTACTAATTTATACGGGAGAATGAAAATTATGAGAACCGACGTTACAAAAATCAATGAGCAGACCCCGCATGAGGAGCTGACCGAGGGATTGATGATGTTTGCGGGGGCGACATCAAAATATTTTAAGACCGGGGAATGGCGTACCAACACCCCAGTCTTTCATACAGAATTATGTAAGCAGTGTCTTTTGTGCGCACCGGTCTGTCCAGACAGCAGCATTCCAGTAAAGGACGGGCTGCGCGGTGAGTTTGACTATGACCACTGTAAGGGCTGCGGGATTTGTGCGAAGGCTTGCCCGTTTGGAGCAATCGAGATGAAGGAGGGGATTTAGTATGGCAATCAGGGAACGTATGTCGGGCAATGAGGCGGTGGCTTATGCGATCCGTCAGGTCAACCCGGATGTGATGCCGGCCTTTCCGATCACGCCGTCCACGGAGATCCCGCAGATGGTATCAACCTATATCGCAAACGGCGAGATGGATACCGAATTTATTCCGGTGGAGAGTGAGCATTCTTCGATGAGTGCAACGATCGGCGCGCAGGCGGCGGGAGCGCGAAGTTTGACCGCAACTTCCTCGGCGGGGCTCGCGCTGATGTGGGAGGAACTTTTGTTAGCTGCCTCTAATCGTCTTCCGTTGGTGCTAACCCTTGTCAACCGAACTTTATCCGGTCCAATCAATATTAACTGTGACCATTCGGATGGCATGGGTGCAAGGGATACGGGATGGATTCAGATTTATGCGGAGAACAATCAGGAAGCCTACGATAATTTTATTCAAGCCTACCCGATCGCAGAGCGCGAGGGTGTGCATCTGCCGGTGATGGTCTGCCAGGATGGTTTTATCACAAGCCATGCGGTGGAAAATATTGAATTGCTAGAGGATGAGAAGGTAAAGTCCTTTGTCGGCGAGTATCAGCCAGAAGAATTTTTGTTAAATCCGGGCAAGCCGATCGCGGTAGGACCTTATGCGGTTAGCAATTATGTGATGGAGGCAAAGAAAAATCAAGAGATCGCACTGGAGAATGCAAAGGCGGTTATCCTTGATGTGGCGGAGAAATTCGCGGAAATTTCGGGCAGACATTACGGGCTGTTTGAGGAATACTACACGCAGGATGCGGAGATTATTATGTTGATTATTGGCTCGGCAGCAGGCACGGCAAAGCAGGCGGTGGATGAGCTGCGGGAAAAAGGGAAAAAGGTCGGCGTATTGAAACTGCGCGTTTTCCGCCCATTTCCGGCGGAGGAAATTGCACAGGTATTAAAAAAATGTAAAATAGTGGGAATTATGGATCGCTGTGAGAGCTACAATGGCAATGGCGGACCACTTGGGAGCGAGGTTACGGCGGGATTGTTCCGCTGCAAGGTGATGATTGAGGCAGTAAATTACATATATGGGCTGGCGGGGCGCGATTTTACGGTGGAGAATGCAAAGTCCGTTTTTGCGGAAATGGAAAATGCTATCGCCACAGGCGTTTTGCCAAGACAGTACCAATATATTGGATTGCGCAGTCAGGAGGCGGAGCAATGAGTGATTACAGTTTAAAAGAAATAATGAACAAGCCGGAACGTCTTGCGCCGGGGCATCGTATGTGTGCGGGCTGTGGGGCGACGATCGCCGTGCGGGCTGTGCTGCGTGGACTCCACGAGGGTGATCACGCCGTGATTGGCAATGCGACTGGCTGTCTTGAGGTTTCAAGCTATATGTACCCATACACCGCATGGGAGGACAGCTATATCCACAATGCCTTTGAGAATGCGGGCGCGACACTCTCCGGCGTGGAAACGGCATACAAGGTATTAAAAAAGCGCGGTAGGATTCCAGAGGACGTTAATTATAAATTTATTACCTTTGGCGGGGATGGCGGAACTTATGATATTGGCTTCCAGTCGCTCTCCGGCGCGATGGAGCGCGGGCATGATCTGGTTTATGTCTGCTATGATAACGGTGCGTACATGAACACCGGCATTCAGCGTTCTTCGGCAACTCCAATGTACGCGGACACAACGACCACACCGGTCGGAAAAAAATCGGACGGCAAACTTCAGGGGCGCAAGGATCTGGCAAGCATTATTGCGGATCATAATGTGGCGTATGTCGCACAGACCACCCTGACCAGCAATTTTGTCGATATCCATAAAAAATCTGAGAAGGCAATCTACACGCCGGGCGCAAGCTTTCTAAATGTGATGGCACCATGCCCGCGTGGCTGGCGGTACGACACGGCAGATATTATGAAAATCTGCAAGCTTGCAGTGGAAACCTGTTACTGGCCGCTGTTTGAGGTGGATCATGGAAAATGGAGTTTAAATTACGAGCCGAAGAAAAAGCTTCCGATCGAAGATTTTCTGCGCGAACAGGGCAGGTTTAAACATTTATTCAAACCGGGCAAGGAGGAATTAATTGCACAGTTCCAGGCGGAAGTTGACCGCAGATGGGAGGAGCTAAAGTATAAATGTGCAAGGTAACAGGAAGGCGGGGATTGAATTGTCCTATCGGTATGCCTTGCTGACGGATGTTTTTTTGTGTCAGGAAGGAGAAAGAAAGGATTTATAAATAGGAGAATATTATGACACTTATGACATACCAAGTTTTCCAGACAGTCGCCAGTATCGGCAGCTTTTACAAGGCTGCCGATATTTTGGGTTTGACCCCCTCAGCGATCAGCCATGCTATTTCCTCTATGGAGCAGGAGCTGGGCTTTTCCGTGCTGACCAGACGGAAATCAGGGATCACACTGACCAATTACGGCGAACATTTGCTGCCCTACATCAACGCGGTATTAAACAGCGATGAAAGCTTACAGCAGGCCATTGCCGAACTCAACGGTCTAAAACGCGGGAAAGTTAAACTTGGTGTTTTTTCCAGCGTGTGTACAAGTTGGCTGCCCAATATCCTGCACTCCTTCGGAAAGCAGTACCCGGAAATCACCATTGAAGTATTTCAGGGTACTTATGATGATGTATTTTATTGGATCAAAAATGGAATTGTAGATCTCGGCTTTTTATCTGTCTCCAGTGCCAAGGATATTCCGATTGAACCGCTCTACCGCGACCCGCTTTTGTGTGTGCTGCCCAAGGGGATGGCGGGGGACGGCAAAAAATCCATGAAAATCGAGGAAATGCGCAGCTACCAATTCGTCACTCAGCGCGAGAGTACGGATGCAGATATCCAGAATTTCCTAAAGGAAAATTCATTAAATATCCAGTCAAATTACCATGTGGTGGATGACCTCTCCACCGTCGCACTCGTGGCAAAGGGCTTTGGGATCTGCCTGATGCCGGAACTTGTTATGCGTGATATTCCGTATGAGGTGGACTGTTATCCCCTCGATCCTGCTGCCTGCCGGATTATTGGGTTAGCAGCACTCAATTCGGATTTTATGGCTCCGGCAGTAAGAACAATGTATAATCATATTGTGAAAAAATATAAGACCATTTGAACAGAAAAAATAAGATAGGGAGGAGGATACTCCCTATCTTATTTTTGTAAAGATAATCTTTATTTCTATTCTTTTGATATAATTATTGTTTATACTTATTTATTATGCGCATCTTGGCTTATTAAATAAAATCCTCAAGATTGCGCTGGAAAATATGTTCTCGATCATAGGAAGAATACTCGATCCAATCTTCTCCCACCAACTCATAAATATTTATCAGTCCAAGTAATGCTTCCGGGCTTTCCGCAAAGAACTGTTTATCATCTTTTACTGCAACCCATTGCATCCAGTCAGAATCATCATAGCATTCAAACAATACCGTATATTGCTTTATTTGTTCCAGTATGTACAGGGCAGAACCCACTGTATTTCCGGCAGTACCTAATGTCATTATAGTAATCCTTTCTAAAAATTTAATATTCCTCAAATCACTGATCCATTTTTTGCGGATCTGCGATATTCTAAAGGGGTACAATCCACAACTTCCTTAAATCTTCGATTAAAATTCGGGATATTCCTAAAACCGCAGGCAAAAGCAATTTCTGTCACACTTTCATTTGTTTCCAAAAGCAATTTGCAAACTTCTTTGATCCGTACCTGATTTAAATAGTCTGTAGCAGTAAGTCCCAAAAATTTTTTAAAGGAATTCATAAAATAACTCTTGCTTAAATGTGCGACTTCTGCAAGCTGTTCAACTGTAATATGTTCTGAAAAATGTTCTGCGATATATTCAATTACAGGGTATATAATTTCGGACAGTCCTGACTTTTCACGCTCGGAAAGCTGTATTTCCCCGCTTTTGATCAGAAGCCAGAAAAACCGCATCAGCTCACTTTTTAATAATAGATCCTGCTCAGCCGTATTCTCACGCGAGCAATTAAAAATAGTATTTATGGAATCTTTCAGTTCATTATAATATGGATTTTTTGTACAGATCGGTGTGCCGATCACACTCTTGCCAGAAAGGATTGGTTTAAGCAGCTCAATATAAATTCGGTCATCATTTCCGCCAGTGATAATGCGTGGGTGAAAGAGAATGATATCGTAGGCAGCTCGCCCGCCACATGGGTGGATGGAATGCATTGTACCCGGTGGGATGATAATGATATCTTCGGGCTTTGCAGTAAAACTATCGCTGTCTCGCCGGAATGTACACTGTCCGCTTAGGATCATACAGATCTCAAATTCCTTATGCCAGTGCAGCGGCACACAAGGGTAATAATCCGGCATGACCCCATGACAATAGCTGTACGGGATAAATACGGAACTATGTTTTATGGCTTCCTCCCTGTCCGGGTCGTTGGTTTGTTTTTGCATAAATATACTCCAAAAAATATTTTTATAATTAACATTTTTAATTTTTAAATTTTCTATTACTTTATTTATAGTAGGATTTGCTATTAAACATTTATTAATTT
>CAJUCG010000143.1 GCA_910585065.1 uncultured Lachnospiraceae bacterium | reverse complement strand
AATGAAACAGCATCAAGTATCAATCTAAATGCTGCGAATCAGGTAGACTTTACACTTGGTGCGACAATACCGGCAGAGGATGTACTTGGCTACGAAATTACAAGATGCATGATTTCCGGTGGAAAGACCGAGAAACAAGTTGTGGGCTTTGCAACGGAAAACACATTTACTGACACGATCGCCGCGATCAATAATCGTATGGTCTGGTATGAAGTTTCTGTGATTGATAAGTACTTGAACCGCTCTGCAGCAAAAGTGCTGGAACCTCTTAAAATTGAGCATGACGGAAGTCTTGACAAGACATTCTGGACAGTTTCTACAACGGGACTTACAGTAGAAGGGGAAATCGAGGAGACGGGCAGTACATCCGGTAATATTATTCACGATTCGGAAGATACGGCACAGGGAAATGATGAAACGCCAAAGAGCAGAGAGAAATTGATTGACCGCGATCTGAATACCATCTATGAGGCAACGGCGGGTGCGCAGGCAGAAATTTTGTTAGAGTTTAACAAGACGCTTACCGTAACAGGCTTTAAGTACACAGCAGGATCAGGAATGTCAGCGGGTGCTTACGAGATCTTCTTGCAAGATGGCGGTATATGGGTAAGTGTGGCAAGTGGGAACTTTGTTCCGGGAACTGAACAAAAGATCTATTTTGCAAATGAAGCAGGTAAATATGTACGTACCTGTGAGGCATCGGCATTAAAGCTTGTACTTACCGGAGTGAACAACGTTTCCCTTGCAGAACTGGATGTATTAGGGGTAACCGGCGACAATGTGGACTTTAGGAACGCGGATAATACACCAGTAATCGGAAAACTCACTGCAAATTATTCATTTGCACCAGATAATGCGGATGGAACAAAGAATATTATCCCGGCAAATTCCCTGGTATTTATGGGAATGTACAAAGGAAATCCAGCTTACAATGTGGTGATGCTTTATGATCAGGATAATCATTTAGTAGGAGCTTCCAGTGCGGAAACCACCGTTACAGTGGAGCAGATTATTATGGCTCCTGTGCCGGATACGGGCAAAATTGAAAATGTATCGGATGGTACATGGATCTGTTGGATTACCCCTACAGAACTAGCGAAACTTGAGCTAAAGAATATTACGGAAGTACGTGCAGAACTTTACCGTGTAAATGTTGCACAGACAAACGAGGGACAGAGACTTGTCAGTGATACTTTATTTGTGGAAATGCCACAAAATTTACCAGATATTACGCTCGAAGGAGGAGCTACTGCACAGGAAGTAATGGATGTTCCATCCGATACTCCAGCAGGAGATGAAGGAACAGATCAGACCCCATCCGATACTCCAGCAGAAGATGAGGGAACAGATCAGACTCCGTCCGATACCCCAGCGGGAGATGAAGGAACAGATCAGACTCCATCCGATACTCCAGCAGGAGATGAGGGAACAGATCAGACCCCATCCGATACTCCAGCAGAAGATGAGGGAACAGATCAGACTCCGTCCGATACCCCAGCGGGAGATGAAGGAACAGATCAGACTCCATCCGATACTCCAGCAGGAGATGAGGGAACAGATCCAATTCCACCTCCATCTACTCCAGTAGGAGGAGAGGAAACGGATCAAACTCCATCTGACACTCCGGAGGGAGATAAGGAAAATGGAGAGCAAGATTCAAATGCCGCAGATAATGGCGAAAGTAATCCGCAGGAATCAGAGGAGTAAAATATGAAAAAATTTATAGCAAAAGTGATGATTGTACTACTTACAATTACCACATTATTGCCAGTCCATGCATTTGCTAGTGGAGAACTTACATTCCAGCTGTCTGTGGACGGGACGGGGGCGGCAGCCCTCGTCTCCAACAAGGTGGGAGCGGACGGTGTTTCTTCCGTTCAGTTCAGTCTTACCGTAAACAGCGCGAATGCTTCGGATGCAAAATTTGACTTTTCCGACGAAATAAAAAATACGGCAAAAGTCTATGAATCACGCTATCATACAGAAACAAAAACATTAAATATTTATATTTCCGGAACAAACCCGTTGTTTGGGACGGATAAAACAAGGCTGGAAATGGGGAAGGCGGTAGCGTACAATTCAAATCAACAGGTGGTCACGGCAAGTTTTTTGGTTGTACAGGATTCTTTGGCTTATGTTTACGGGGAAGAACTAAAAAAGCCGAAGCCAACTTCTACTCCTGTTCCTCCAACTCCGACACCGGGGTCAGGATCCTGGGGGGGAGGGCAGCCTGGGCCTGTGACACCGTCACAGCCGACTCCGTCTCCAAGCCTTACCCCGTCCCCGTCTCCGACACCAACTGAAACACCAACTCCTACGGTAACTGAGCCGAACGAGCCACAGATTTCCTCTACAATGACATTGTATATTGGCGGTGATGTAACCGGAAAGTATAAGGAGAGCAAATATTTGACGGTCTTAAACCGAACAGGTTTTACAATGGAATTTGCATCAAAAAATAAAAAAGTTGCGAAGGTTGGCAAAAGCAAAGGCAAAGTAACTGCTGTTGGCGTGGGAACCACAACAATTACTGCCACCTTCAAAAATAAGAAAACAAAGGTAACCATTGTAAGAGAATGTAAGGTAACCGTAAAGCGGAATGCAGTGGATGCAGGACTTTCGGTAAACAGCAAGAAAAAACTATTGAAACTTACTGTGGGGGACAGTTTCCAGACTTGGGGATATCGCAAGGATTCTGACGGCAAACGTGTCTGGAGCGGAAAGAAGAAAATCACGGATACTTTGCGTTTTACTTCATCGGATAAAAATATATTTACCGTTGATGCAAAAAGCGGAAAGGTGAAAGCCGTTGGCGAAGGCACAGCTACTTTAACGGTTTGGGCTGTACAGACCGAGGGAGCAACTTACGGAAAGAACGGCAAGATTATCGCCTGCAAAGCAACAACAAAACCAAGGACATACAAGGTTGTTGTAAAAAAAGCAAAGTAAATCAACTTAAAAACTCTATATCGAAAATAATGCAATAAATCAAGTAGGAGGCAGTGACTGACTGCCTCCTACTTGATCCTAAAGGGTGGTTAACCAAATTTTCAGTTTGCGGTCAACCTCTTTTTCGCGGTTTAATACTGAGATTGACACATTTTTTCTTCCCTTCACAGCAAAATTTAAGTTTTATTTTTTGACAAAATATGATAAACTTACTATAATAAATTATTTGGCGGGTGTCAGGGTAGGGCTATCAGATGGTCAACCTCCTGCCATTGATATGGGAAAACTTATCATGCCTGAAGGTGGGAGTCCTCCCTATCTGATATAAAATAAAGAGAGGAGAGAAATTATGGCATCATGGATGGTACATTTCCGCATTGCGGATGCATTACTTGATAAGAAAGAGGAACTCGCGCCAGTGGAGTTTATCTTTGGCAATATCGCGCCGGACTCCGGTGTGCCAAATGCAGACTGGTCGGCATTTACGCCAAGCGGCGATCTTTCCCATTTTAAAACAACGGCAAAAGACGGGTTGAAAGATATTCATATTGAGGAGTATGTAAAAGCATATTTTACTACAGAACAGTGCGGAAAATATACGATAAGGCAAAAATCATTTTACCTCGGTTATCTGACTCATTTACTTACAGATATTCTGTGGGTAGAAAAAGTTGTAAGACCATCAAAGGAGAAGTTTCGAGAACTTTACGATCGCGATCGAACAGAATGGATTTGGACGTTAAAGAAAGATTGGTATGATTTAGATTTTCTGTTTTTGCAAAAGCATCCGGATTTTCGGGCATTTTGCCTTTACGAGGAAGCGGTTGGTTTTCAAAATGAATTTCTTGATTTCTTCGCACCGGATGCATTCGAGAACCGCAGGGAATATATCTGCGGATTTTATCGTGACGGCAGGGAAGATCTTGACCGAGAATATCCGTATCTCACCGATCAGGAGATGGATGCTTTTGTTGCGGAATGCACGGATTTTATCACAAAATCAAAGTATTGGAGCTATGTGGAGTAGATATGCAGTGGAATTATAAGAAAATTAGAGAAAATAGTTGGGCTAGTGCGTTTTACAAGGGAGGGAAGTCTTGGCTTATGCTTGTGGCGGTAGGTTTTTTGTTTTCCTTTGTCGGAGCCGCCTACTCTTCGCAGACAAATTTTATTGACACGCTTGATAACTATATCTGGGAAAATGATAGCCTTTTGTCGGATAATATTGAGATATTAAAAGAGTATATTGTACAGACTCCCCTTGTAAAAAATATTCCATTTATTACTTCGGATCTCGCGCTATCACTGATTGATTTTCTGTCGGAAAGTGCTACTTGGGTGATATGGCTGTTTGCCGCTAACCTCGCATATTTTGAAAGAAATCCGGGGGAAGTCATTGTAAATATGCTGATTGCTGTGAGCGTGACTGCCGTGATCAATTTTTTTCTGAAAAATGTGATTGTAATTGGCAGAAACCGTTATGTAATGGAGAATCGCTTTGCAAAGGAAATTTCTTTCCGCAGACTGCTCGCGCCATTCCATATTAAAACTTTATGGAATGTGATAAAGGTAATGTTTTGGCACAATTTAACCATTACTCTATGGTCGCTTACCATTTTGGGCGGGGTGTATAAACATTATCAATATTATTTCGTTCCCTATATTCTTGCAGAAAATCCATCTATCTCGTGGAAGGAGGCAAAAAGACTTTCCTGCTCCATGACAAGGGGATGTAAATGGAAAATTTTCCTTACTCAGATTTCCTACTGGTATATGTGGCTGTTAGAACTGATTCCTCTGCTCGGTCTGCTTTTTGCCATTCCGCTTTCCATGCAGCTGGACGCAGAATTATATTTTGCGGTGCGCGAATGTGATTTTGCTTTTGAGCCCTGTTTTTCGGGTCGTGCTTACACGGAGTTGAAAGATCAAGAAACGATTTGCATTCCAACCTATGCTCTTAAAGATCTCTCGTTAAGCCGTCCAAAAAGAGTGGGAAGAATCAGTGATTACCGTGTAACAGATTTTATTTTTATGTTTTTTACTTTCTGTCTGATCGGTTGGCTTTGGGAATGTGGTCAGCATATTGTCTTTGATCATGAACTGGTCAATCGCGGAACAATGTATGGTCCTTGGATTCCGATCTATGGCTTTGGTGGAACCATTATTGTATTTTTGCTGGATCGCTTCAAGAAAAATAAGGTAAGGGTATTCATTTCTGCTATCGCGCTATGTGCGGCTTTAGAATATGCAACCAGTTTTATTCTTGATTTTATGTTTAATTCTTCCTATTGGGATTACAAATCCGAATTTCTAAATATCAATGGAAGAATCTGTTTTGCAGGATTACTTGCATTTGGAATTGGCGGGATGGCGGCGATTTATATTGTAGCTCCGGCAATCAGCAATTTTATAGAGCGATTCTCCAAACGCTCACAGATCATTGTTTCCGTGGTATTGTGCGCGGCGTTTTTTGCTGATTTTATTTTCTGCATGATCTTCGGATTTAATGCCGGGACAGGGGTTGGAGGAAAATTATAATTGGCTATGAAATATAGGGGACAGCGGAAAGTATAAAAGATTATGCGGGGGATTATCTATTGCAAAATAAAATATGGTGGAAAAGATTAAAACCTTTTCGAATTGGAGCGGGTTGGAGGATTGTTTTTAACAAGCTGGAGGATATTGAGCCAGATCAGATTGTATCAGACGATAAGGAATGGGGATTTTTATTTGTAGAGGATATAACTTATATGGTCAAAGAGGTTACATATAAGGAAAATAAACAAACCATAAAGCATACCATTGCTATTGATCTTGGCTGGTATCCGGATGGAGATCCAGGGGGGAATTATCGCCTTGTCACAATTTTAGATGATAACTGGGAAAATCCCGTCCTTACAGTGGAAACAAGAAGTACACAGGAAATTGTGGATACGATGGAATTGTGGATGTTTGAAACCATCCCTTTCCAATCTGACCACTGGGTGAAAAAGGTCAAAAATAGGACTTTATAGTATTACTCCAGCTATTTAAAATCAATATTTTTAACGATCTGCAGCAAGAAGTCCTCTACTTCTAGAGTGGCGCGAGTATATCACTGCGCTGAATTCCTGCATTTGCAGAATTAAAGTAATTATAGCCATCAATTAAAAATAAAGGAAAAGGAATTTTATCTAGGAATTTATGGAAAGAGTAATGAATGAAGACACTTCATTACCCACCATAAAAAACCCCTTAAATACTGGTTTTCCGGCATCTTGACCAGAATTTGACGGCGATAAAATGATTTTAGAGTTCTTTTTATAAAGAGAAAATCCGAATAAAATTTCAGAAGAGATTAGGAATTTATATTTCTGCAAACAAAAAGGGATATTGCCCAAAATGCGATATCCCTTGATATAAGTTCTTGGTTTCCTAGTCTGCCGCAAAAGCAGTGTAGAAGGCGCAGAAGGAAACAATAAGTTTGACCAGAAATTTGACGGTAAATAATTAAAGATGACAATATCTGTAAATGCTTTAAACCATTTATTGAGGATTTTAGAAAAATAAGAAATGAGATATTTGCATTAAATGGATAAATCAAAAAAACAGCGGTCAAATTTATTGACAAACGCTTTATTCTATGATACAATTCTAACGGTTGATAGTACAGACCATCATATTTTTTACAATTTTTGGCTGTCATACATTGTCTTCATTCATTATTTTTTATATCAAAAGTGATGAAAAAATTTGGAAAGAACTAGAATTTTCCTCAGCAAAAGAAAAACAGGAATTATAGAAAGTATACCATCTGGAAGGGAGTGCGTCAATGAGCAGAAATATCTTATTTGAACATAACCGTAGAGCTTACACTGCAGCGATTTCCATGATGGAACAGACAGGAAAAGCGGCGGTGGTTCATCCGACGGGGACGGGAAAATCCTTTATTGCATTTCAGCTCTGTGCAGATCATCCAGATCAGAAAATTTGCTGGCTTTCCCCGTCCGCCTATATCTTTGAAACGCAGAAAGAAAAATGGTGCCTGGCGGGGGGAATTCTTTTTCAAAATATTTATTTCCTTACCTATGCAAGACTAATGCGGATGAAAGAGGAAGAATTTATCGGAAAAGATTTTGATTATCTCGTTCTTGATGAATTTCATCGTTTGGGTGCCACACAGTGGGGCGCGGGGGTGGAACGATTTCGCAAACTTTATCCGGATGTGAAAATTTTGGGACTTTCTGCGACAAATATCCGTTATCTCGACAATCAGCGCGATATGGCTTGGGAATTGTTTGGCGGAAATATCGCCTCGGAATTAACTCTTGGGGCTGCGATTGTGCAGGGAATCCTGCCCGCACCAAAATATGTGCTTTCAGTTTACTCTTATCAGCAAGAACTAAAGAAATACGAAGCAAGAGTACATCAAACAAGAAATCGGGCATTGCGGGAAAAAGCGGAAAAAGAATTGGAGGCACTTAGACGGGCACTCGATCGGGCGGATGGACTCCCGGAAATTTTTGCAAGACATATGAATTTTATAAAGCATATGGCATCCAAAGAAGAAAACTTTTCAAAGAATATGCCTTCCGGAGAAGAAAAAAAGCCTAAAAATAAATATATTGTCTTTTGCGCTAATTACGAACATTTGCTTAAAATGCGGGAGCTTGCGCTCGAATGGTTTGCAAGTGTAGATCCCGTCCCTCATATTTATACCGCCTACTCAGATGATCCGATGACTGCGGAGAAATTTAAGGCTTTTCAGAACGATAGGAGCGATCACTTACAGCTTTTATACTGTATTGATATGCTAAATGAAGGTATTCATATTGACGGGCTTTCTGGGGTCATTCTGCTTCGTCCAACCGTGTCGCCAACCATTTACAAACAGCAGATTGGGCGAGCGTTAGCAGCGGGAGGGAAAAATGTTCCGGTGATTTTCGATATTGTAATGAATATTGAAAATCTTTTAAGTGTCGGCGCGATTGAAGAGGAAGTACGAGAAAGTATGCTATTTTTCCAAAGCCATGGCAAAACAAATGAAATAGTAAATGAATTTCGAATAATCGATGAAGTGAAAGACTGCAGAACATTGTTTTTACAGCTTAATGAAACATTAACTACCTCATGGAACACAATGTATGCGATGGCAAAAAAATACTATGAATCCTATGGAAATTTGGAGATTCCTGCAAAATATACAATGGATGGATATTCGCTCGGTGCGTGGATTAGTACACAAAGGAAAGTTTATCTAGGAAAAACAGCAGGATGTTTGAGTAGGGAACAAGTAGAGCGACTTGCCAAGATTGGAATGCGCTGGCAGGGTACACAGGAAGCTGCCTGGGAGAAAAATTTTGCAAAGGCAGAAAAGTATTTTAAGAAATATGGCAATTTAGAAGTCCCGGCAGATTTTACAACGGAAGATGGATGCAAACTAGGACGATGGGTAAGAAGACAGCGGGATCGATACAAAAAAATCGCACTGGCATCTGAAAATAAAACAGAAGATTTGCAAAGGGCAAGTGAGGAAGATAAGGGATTTCATACAAAGCGAATAGAAAGACTTACCCGGATTGGAATGGTCTGGAAAGAAGAAGATCCATGGGAGAAAAAATTCACCCTTGCAAAGCGATATTATGAAGAACACGGAAATTTGCGAATGGCAACGGATTATGTAGTGGAAGGTGTTTGGCTTTCCTACTGGCTAAGAGAACAGAGGACAAGACTGGCAAGGGATATGGAAAGCAATGCGGAAGATAAGGATATTTTTAAAGATTTAGGGGAAGAAGAAGTACAATGCAGGGAGAAAGATATATGGGGGAAAAATAGTGCAAGAAGAGAGCTGCGCCCATTAAGTGAGGAGCAGAAACAGAAACTTGCATCCATCGGCATACAAGCCGGCGTATCACAGGCAGAACTTTCCTGGAAAGAACAGTATGATAAAGCGGAAGAATTCTACCGTAAAAATGGAAATTTATCCATCCCAAAACGCTATGTAGCGGGAAATGGAAAGAATCTGGGCATCTGGCTGCAACATCAGCGGGAAGGGCGCAGAAAGGGAATGCTTGCCAATTGGCAGGTACGCCTT
>CAJUCG010000142.1 GCA_910585065.1 uncultured Lachnospiraceae bacterium | reverse complement strand
GGTATACTCTGCCTGCCATCCAAGTTTCACTGTCCCCGTCGGACCATTTCTTTGCTTTGCAACAATAATCTCCGTGATCCCTGCCTCCTCCGATTCCTTATTGTAATACTCATCGCGATAAATAAACATTACCACATCCGCGTCCTGCTCAATCGCGCCGGACTCGCGCAAGTCGGAGAGCATCGGGCGTTTGTCGTCGCGCTTTTCCACCGCGCGGCTAAGCTGTGAAAGTGCCACCACTGGACATTGGATCTCCCTGGCCAACGCCTTTAGCGATCTTGAAATCTCCGAGATCTCCTGCTGCCTTGACTCCGATCGCCCGGAACCCGACATTAATTGCAGATAATCAATAATCACAAGTCCGAGATTATGTTCCAGTTTAAATTTTCTGCATTTTGAGCGCAGCTCTGTGATCGAGATCCCCGGCGTATCGTCGATAATCAGACCGGACTCACCGATAATACGCGCACTCTCCATCAGGTTTGCCCAGTCCGCATCTTCCAGATTTCCCGTGCGCAACATCTGTGCATCCACACGGGAATTCATGGAAAACATACGATTGACCAGCTGTGTTCTTGACATCTCAAGACTAAAAATCGCAGTGGTAATATTATTTTTTACCGCAATATGCTCCGCAATATTTAAGACAAATGCCGTTTTTCCCATGGAAGGGCGCGCCGCAAGCAGGATTAAATCGGAGGACTGCAGCCCTGCCGTCTTGTAATCAAGGTCATAAAACCCTGTCGCGATCCCGGTCACTGCCCCTCTGTTCCGCGAAGCTGCCTCGATATTGTCAAGGGACTGAAGTACAATATCACGGATACTTACAAATTCCGACGAACCGCGCCGCTGCACAATATCAAAAATGCTTTTTTCCGCGCCTGCCAGGATATCTTCAAGCTTTTCCTTGTCCAGGTAGCACTGATTGCTGATGGACTCCGTCGTCTTAATTAGATTGCGCAGCACAGCCTTATCCCTTACAATCTGCGCATAGTAACGCACATTCGCTGAGGTGGGTACTACCCGGATAAGATTCCCCAAAAATTCAATGCCGTAAAGTTCCGGCGGGACATCCTTCTCCTTGAGCTTATCGCGCAGCGTTACTAAATCCGCAGGTTTTGCCTCGAAAAAAAGCTCGGTGATCGCCTCAAACAAAATACCATACTGCCTCCCATAAAAGTCTTCCGGCTTGAGGATCTCCATCGCGGTCACAATCGCCTCATTATCCATAATCATGGAACCTACCACCGATTGTTCCGCCTCCTCGCTGTGTGGCATTACCTTCTTAATCAACGCTTCATCCATCGTTTCTTTCTACCTGCCTTCCCAATAATTATCCCCATCCCTCTTACATCTGATCAACCCGCACCTTTAGCTCCGCTGTCACCTTTGCATGGAGTTTAATCGGCACCGTATATGTCCCGATATTGCGCAGCGGCTCCGCAAGCACCAGCTTCTTTTTGTCGATCTCAAGTCCAAGCTGATCTTTTAATGCCTGGGCAATCTCTTTTGTAGAGATGGAACCAAATGTCCGTCCCCCTTCACCTGTCTTTAATTTGAGTACAATATTCTTCTGTGCAATCGTCCCAGCAAGAGTGCGCGCCTCTTCCAAAATTTCCCTCTCGCGCTTCTCCTGTGCCGCCTTTTGCAGTTTCAAATCATTCAAATTCTTTGGTGTGGCCTCAAGCCCAAGTTTCTTTGGCAGGATAAAATTCCTCGCATAGCCATCGCTGACCTTTACCAGATCGCCCTTTTTCCCCAGTGATTTTACATCCTCCAACAAAATTACATCCATGATAATTCTCCTCTCTTTCTCAGCTCTGTGGCTGCTCTTTATTGCTCTGCGAAAGTTCCGCGATCGCGCCCTTCACGCGCTTTATCGCCTCATCCATAGTGCAGTCCCTCATCTGTCCGCCCGCCATATTGAAATGTCCTCCCCCGCCGCAGCGGTTCATAATGATCTCGACATTCACATTTTCAATTGCGCGCGCACTGACATTGATAAAGCCATTGCACTGGGTAAATACAAACGAGGCTTCCACCCCCTCCACATCCAACAGTTCATTGGCAATCTGCGAACCGATCTCCTTTGATTCCTCCTCCGAAGCCACCAGATCATTAACTGCAAAACTATAGATTTCCATATAAGTTTCCGCCTGGTTGATCACGCGCCCCCTTCCGTAAATACTATATTTGTTCTCACGGAAGCATCTGCGCACGCGCGTCATATCCGCCCCCTTGCGCTTTAGGTAGGTCGCCGCGCCAAAGGTGCGCACGCCGGTCTTCGTGATAAAACTATTTGTGTCGAGCAGAATCCCCGCGTAGATCACATCGGCATCATCCCCGCTAATGCGCAGCACTTTTCCGCCCTCCTCTCTTTTTCCTACCTCCTCGACATGCTGTATCATCTCTGCTACCAGTTCACAGGTCGAAGATGCATAGGATTCCGAATAGGTCACATCGGACTGGATTGGCTGTGTTTCCCGGTGATGATCGATCACGGCGACATACCCCGCCTTTCCAACTAAGACCGGGCACTCCGTGCGCTTTTCATTGTTTACGTCAACAACAATCAAAAGCGTACCCGCACCAACACGCCTCTCTGCCTCAGCATTATTGATAAACATTCCCTCCTCATAACTTTTGCTCGCCTTGTATCTTGAAAGAATCATCGCCACCGTGCGCATTTCTTTATCCAATACAATATTTACTTTATCAGTAAAAAACTTAACTAAACGATACATTCCCACCGACGCGCCAAACGAGTCAGCATCACCATAGCAATGTCCCATAATCAGAACATTCTCCGCCTTGGGAATCAATTCTTCAATCGCCTCGGTCTTTACACGCACACGCACACGGCTATTTTTTTCTGCGGATTCAATACTGCCACCGTAGAAAGTAAAACCGCCGCGATCCTTTGTCTCCCCGTACACTACCACCTGGTCACCGCCGCGATCTAGCGCGAGATTGATCGCCTTTTTTGCCCCCTCAAACGCCGACAAAAAAGAATACGATTTTTCCGACGTGCCATCATTCTCACACATCCCAATTCCGATACTGATCGTAATATTCACTTTATTGCCGATATTTAAAGAACGCACTTCCTCCACAATACTGAATTTATCTTTTTTCATCGCATCAAAATATTTTTTCTGGAACAAAATTAAAAATTTATCCTTCTCCGTCTTCTTGACCACCGCATCATAGTTGCGCATATACTGGTTGATCTTGCGCTCCACCAACGCCGGAAGAAGCGATGCATTCACCTCGTTAATACCTTCAAGTGCCTCCTCGTAATTGTCAATATAAATCATGCCGAGAGCCAGACAACGCTCCTCATTCTGAACGCGCAGGCGGTTCTTCTCCGTCTCGTCATATACGAGCAGAGAGATAATCTCCCCCTTACCTTCCTCACCGCCCTCCTCCTGTTCTTCCACTGCAACATTCTGCAGCACAAGTTCATAGCGCCGACGCTTTTCTCCATCATCTATGGTCATTTCCTGGACATCGCCGCACTCCTTTAAGATCTGCACCGTCACCTGCGGAAAAAACTCCTCAATCTGACAGTGGTTTCGGAATCCCATCCCCGAAATCTCCCGAAATTTATCATTTGCCCACAGAATAAAGCCATCCCGGTCAAGCATCGCATACGAAACCTGCAAGTCAAGCAGCATTTTGCGCTGCACCTGATTAAACTGAAATCCAAAGTCCGTTAACTGCCGCATAACCTTGCGATTCTTATGGACGAAAAGCAAAATAAGAATCACCAGATAGAGTGCAGTAAACATCAGGGGAATATAAACCACTTTTCGATCTGCTGCATAAATGCATACATCCATAACAATCATCAAAAACAATAAGTAAACGGACCAGCGCATATAGGCATTGACTGTCCGTATAATTTTCAACGTTTTATTCAAGCGATCACCTCACATGGTATAGTTCACGTCCGACCATAGGGAGGACAATTACTTTTATAAACTGTGCGCATCCCTCGGAGAGAACATATCGGAACAATATAATGTCTACGACATTATACCATATTTTAGCGAATTGATAAAGTCTTTTCTTGCATTCCGCTTAAATATTCCATATAATATAGGGAAAAGGGAGGAATTCGATGGAATCCATACAGATTAAAGCTTATGCCAAAATAAATCTAGGACTTGATGTTTTGCGCAAAAGGCCGGACGGCTACCATGAAGTGCGTATGCTGATGCAGACTGTCCGCCTGTTCGACAAATTAACAATCAATATGACACAGACAACGGGGATCACAATTCGGAGCAATCTCTCCTATCTTCCCTGCGATGAAAATAATCTGATCTACCGGGCAGCCGCTCTCTTTTTTAAAGAGACAGGGAAACACTGCGGCATTCATATCACTCTCGACAAACATATCCCCGTTGCGGCTGGGCTTGCCGGGGGCAGCAGCGATGCCGCTGCGACACTTGCCGCACTCAACGAACTTTGCCGCACTGGGCTGTCCTTAAAAGAGCTTCAAACTCTTGGCGTTCGCCTTGGCGCGGATGTTCCCTACTGTCTGCTACAAGGTGCCGCGCTCTCTACAGGAATCGGCGAATGTCTGATGCCACTGCCCGCCCCACCCCCCGCCTACTGCCTGATTGTAAAACCTCCAGTTTCCGTATCTACAAAATATGTGTATGAACATTTAAATCTTAACACTGCACCTCACCCGGATATTGACGCGCTGCTTACCGCCTTACAGTCCGGTAGCCTTCCTGATCTCTGTGCGCATCTTGGCAATACACTCGAATCTGTGACCATCCCGCTCCACCCGGAGATCGCTGCGATCAAAAGTGAGATGAAACGGGCGGGCGCACTCGGCGCGCTAATGAGCGGCAGCGGACCTAGCGTGTTCGGCTTATTCTCTGACAGGCAGGCAGCGGAGCGGTCATTTTATCACTTCAAAGTTGGCGAGTATGGCAAGCAGACCTATCTGACCGGATTTTGGAACCGCTAAGTTTTACGCATAAATTCTTTCCCCTCCTCATATAGATTACCGTGAAACTATATCAGATAATTGAGGAGGGATTTTTCTTGGAACTGATAAAAAAGAACATTCACATGAACAAGCTAAAATGTAAAAGCACACTGCAATTAAACTTAAACGACGATATCAATGTCCCCGATACCAGACCGGATATCGCCGCCATTATGAAGATCTCCGGCGAGACCACCTGGGAGGAACAGAAAATTCTCTCTGGCAAACTCTATTTAAAAGGCTCACTTTCCTTTTGCCTGCTCTATTTAAGCGCGGAGGAAGACTGTCGCATCCATACACTTTCCGGAAAATTGCCCATTGATGAAACCATCCATCTTGAGGCGGAATGCAGCACAGAAAATACAACACTTCGCTCCGTGCTTGAGGATTTGAGTGCGAATCTTATCAACTCCCGCAAAGTCAGCATCAAATCGCTGCTCTCCCTAACCGTAACAGCGGAGGAAATCTATGATGAACCCGCCTGCACTGCCATTGAGAACGATGTTCCACTCTGCACTCGCATGGTTCCCTTGCAGCTTACCGGACTTGCCGCCTGCAAAAAAGATTCTTACCGCCTGCGCGATGAAATTACACTGCCCTCGTCAAAAAGCAGCATCCGCGAACTGCTCTACCGCAGTATTTCCCTGAAAAATGTCGATATCCGACTGTTAAAAGACCAGTTTACCATTAAGGGGGATGCCGTAGTTTTTCTTCTCTATGCTACCGAGGACGGCGAGACGGCTGCTGAATACTACGAGAGTGAACTGCCCTTTCACGCGACAATCGACTGCAACGGCTGCAGCGAGACAATGACACCGGATATCAACTTAGTGATCACCGATAAAACTTTTGAGATAAAGCAGGATAGTGACGGTGAGCCGCGCATTGTCAGCCTTGATCTGCTGATCGAAATTCAGATTAAAATTTATGAGGATGCCACCTTCAATGTTATTCAAGATGTATACTCCCCATTTGCCAGCCTCACCCCGATCTACCGCCCGGTGGTCTATGAAAATCTCTTGGTACACAATGCAAACAAAGTGCGTATTAACGACCGCGTAAAAATCAGCGATACCGCGCCAAAAATCCTGCAAATCTGCCACGGAAGCGGAACCATACATATTGACAATACCTACCCATCCGAGGATGGCTTGATGACTGAGGGCAGCATTGAAGCCGATATCTTCTATATCACTCCGGAGGATAGCCGCCCGATGTACGCGATGAAGGCCTCCGTCCCGTTCCAGCAGCTAATTGAAGTCCATGATTTGAACCCGGACACGGTCTATACTATCACGCCGGAATTAGAACAGCTTACCGTACTTTCAAACGACTCGGACGAACTCGAAATCAAGGCTTCCGTCCTGCTCAACAGCCTTGTCTTTAATCGTATTACCGCGCAGTTCCTCACGGATATTACCGAGGAACCACTCGACTATGAGGCACTTATGGATCTTCCGGGCATGACCGGGTATATCGTCAAGGAAAATGATGATCTGTGGTCGATCGCAAAAGCTCATCACACCACTTCAGAATCCATCCTCGCACTCAATGATCTGACCGAAGAGAATTTAGCCGTGGGAACACATCTGCTTTTGCTCAAAGAAGTGCTGGTGTAACAAATTTACTCTCCCGTTCGCTGCGCAGACCCACATACTGAGTTAGCAGTAAATTTCCGTTGCACGTTCACGCGCATTTGTGGGTCTGCGCATAAAAAGTGGCAGAAAGGTAATTCTTCCTGCCACTTTTTATGTAATTTTATCCCAATTTACCCAATCGGCATCCCGCCGCATTCATCCTACTGCGCTACGGTCTCCACCGCCTCTGTCGAAGTACTCTTCTTCCACTCATTCATCTTCTCACGAGTCGCCTCAAGCGTCTTCTGGCAAAGATCCGGCAGATCGCCTCCCCATGCCTTTGTCGCCTGATCAAAGCCCTTCTCAATCGCCTTCATCATCTTGTCCGCCTTCGACGGATCGCCGCCAGTAAGGGCTTTCGCAAAGGATACCAAGCGGTCCGAAGTCTGCTTTACGCCCCAGTAGCCATCCTCAGAAATATCGTCCTGCGCCTGCTTTCTGGTCGCCGCATCCACCTTTACTGTACCATTCTTCAGAGCCATCAGATAGTCCATCGAACTATTTATTGTCTGCCCCTGCTTCATCATCATCTTTTCCACAAGGGAACGCATCTGTGCAGTTCTTGCTTCCGCATCCGCTTTCAGCTTCTCCACTAATGCAGTATCCTGCTTATAGGTTGGCTTTTCTACCTTGTCAGTCTTATCCGTCTTGTCATATACGGCTGCATCCGACTCTTTCTTTGGCTCTGTCTTAGGAACGGACTCAGTCTGCTTTACATTGTCCGCCTTTGCTGCTTCTGTCGTGGTCGTCACTGGATTTACCTGGCTATAATTGGTTACCTCATTTACTGCGCTTACACTCATTGTAATCACCTTCCCTTTCCTTAAATAGAAACATCCGTTTTTCTTTCGGGAATGCCCTCCATGGCATACGCCCCACTAAAAATGGATTTCGTACTCTTTATATCGGCAGATTTTAACAATAGATTAACCCCCTTGCATAAAATTCCAGTAAAAAATTTGAAAGGGAATCTTTGTAAAAAAATCTTGCACTTTGTATTGAAAGTACAACGCATATATTATATAATCAAATAAGGAGCAAAGATAATGGTTAGTTCAGTCTGCCTAATAAATATTAAGAAGGAAGAGTTAATCACAAAATATATATAATCACAAAATTTTGAAGTATTAAATAATGAAAGTACTTCAGAATTCAGTGTTTTATCAAGATCTAAAACAAGAAAAATTAGGAAAGGAAAAGTCACTAAAAATAAAAATTTATATAAATCTTTATTATTTTATCAATTTTCAGTGACAGAATGACAAATGCCTAAGATTACCATTGGAGAATGGCTAAAGAATTGCCGGGAGGAATCCAATATTTCTATCAATGAGTTAGTGGAAGGGATCTGCACTTATCAATTTTTAGATAATTTTGAGAGTGGGCAGGAAAATTGCAGCCTGGAACTTTTTTGTATTTTACTGCAAAGGCTTGGATATTCCCCGGATAAACTTGAATATATCCTGTCCGGACAGGAATACCGAAGCCAATGTCTATGGGGCTTTTTTATGGCGGCGGTATTTCAAAAAAGGCGGGAGTGGTCAGAACGTTTGTTTGCGCAGTATGCACAGTCCTTAGATCAAAAAAAGAAAGGGAAGGACACGGAAAAAGAATTAAAGGACATCACTTTTAAAAAGTCAAAAGAAGGATTATGGAAATGTCCCAAATCCCTAGATTCTATCGGAAAAATGTATCTTTTTCGCGGGCGCGCGCTGATGGCTTACTGGATGGACAATAATCTGGAAAATGCGGAAGAATACTTAAAATGCGCACTGGACAGTACATTTCCACGCTGGAAACAAAAAGACTGGATAGGATGTCGGATTTCCTTAATTGAACTTGAAAACGCACTTGCCTTAGTGCGCATATGGCGGGAGCAAAAAGGGGAAAAATGGAATTTAGAAAAAAACTTATTAGAACGCTGCGGAACCTACATACAAAAAAAGGTAAAAGATAAGGAAGAACACGCAAAAATTTATAGTAAATATGCATGGATTGCCGCGGATGTCGCGATGGAGCAGGGAGAATGGGAAGAGGCAATATTTATCGCTCTAAAAGCCTTTGAAGAACTGCGCCAGTTTGGAATCGAATATTTTGCAATACCAATTCTTGAAAATCTTCTTACCTATTATAAAAGAGCAGAAAACAGGATGGAAAAAAATAGCTCTGTCTCCGATCTTTTTACACAATTTCAACAGAAAAACCGTCACAAAATATCTGAGATCTGGATTACGGAGGAACGCTGTGCCAACTATTATCGGATATTAAATAAACTGCATGAAAAATATCTGGCAAAGTGGTACCCAAAAAACTCTATTCTATGGAATTGCTGCCAGAGAATGTACCACCTAGATGTGGAGGTACTCTTTGCAGAGCGGCGGGCATTCCACATGACCCAGGAGAAACTAGCGGAGGGAATTTACAGGTGGGTGGGAGAGATCTCAAGAATTGAGAACGGAAAGGT
>CAJUCG010000141.1 GCA_910585065.1 uncultured Lachnospiraceae bacterium | reverse complement strand
ATCAATGAAATTTTTAGAGGGCTTGGCGTGGATTACCTGATCGAGGGCGGACAGACGATGAATCCAAGTACGGAGGATGTGTTAAATGCGATTGAACACGTCAATGCGGACACAATTTTTATTCTTCCGAACAACAGCAATATCATTCTCGCGGCAAATCAGGCAAAAGCGTTGACGGAGGACAAAGAGATTGTGGTGATCCCTTCAAAGACCATTCCGCAGGGCATTGCTGCGATGATCAACTATGTGTATGATAAGTCTTCTGCCGAGAATGAGCAGTATATGACCGAAGGAATGCGCGCGGTGCGCTCCGGGCAGGTGACTTATGCGGTCCGCGATACAAATATTGATGGCAAGGAGATTCACCAGGGTGATATTATGGGCTTAGATGATAAGACAATCTTGGCAGTTGGCAGGGATATTGCTAAGACAACACTGGATCTGATCAGCGCGATGGCAGGGGAAGATTCGGAACTTATCAGCCTGTATTATGGAAAGGAAACAACAAAAGAGGAAGCGCAGAATGTGGCGGCTCAGGTTGGAGAACTCTTCCCCGATGTGGATGTGGAAGTGCATGAGGGCGGACAGCCAATCTATTATTATGTAGTATCAGTGGAATGATATCCTCCTTTGCTTAAAGAGGCAGGGAGAGGGAAATCTTCTTGCAGGGGGAGGATAAGAAGGGCTGCTGCATAACGCTTATGCGGCAGCTTTTTTTATGTGCAGGGGAGCGAATGATTCTTTGTTTTTTGGTGCAAGCTGGGGAGGAGATTTTATGCAGCAGGGGGATTTTGTGGAATGCCTTAAAGGGATCGGGGAGAAGACAGCGAAAACGTTTGCGAAACTTGGAATTTTTACGGTGCGCGATCTTTTGCACCACTATCCGCGCGACTATGAACTTTTTTCTCCCCCGGTGCCAATTGCGGCATTGAAAGAGGGGAATTTGGCGGCGATCGAGGCGGGGATCACTGCCTACGCGGAGGTTAAGCGCGTGGGAGAGAGGGTGGTGGTATCCTGCAATGTGCGGGATGCGAGCGGCTTGATTCATCTGACCTGGTTTAATCAGGCATATTTAAAAAATGTGTTAAAACGTGGAATTCACTATATATTTCGCGGAAGAGTAGTGCGAAGAGGGAATACTTTGGTTATGGATCAGCCCAAACTATATAAAAAGGAGGAGTACAAAAGACTTCTCTGTGTGCTTCAGCCGATCTATTCGCTGACGGCGGGGTTAACCAATCACACGCTGCAAAAGGCGATTGATCAGGCACTTTGCATGGTCGAATTTCCGGAGGATTATCTGCCGAAAAGAATGGTGAGAGAAAATCGACTGATTGCGAGGAAAGCAGCACTGAGGGAGATCCATTTTCCGAAGGCAAAGGATACAATGCTTGAGGCAAGGAGGCGCATTGTATTTGATGAATTTTTTGTTTTTGCGGTGCGTATGCGCCAGTTAAAGGAGAATCGCCGTCAGGAAAAAAATCATTTTCATTTTTGTCAGACCAACGGCTGCGAGGCATTTTTAGAAAATCTGCCCTACCAATTGACCTTAGGGCAGGAGAAAGCCATCGAGGAGATCCGGCGGGATATGGCGGGGGAATATGTGATGAACCGTCTGATTCAGGGGGATGTTGGCTCAGGGAAAACGGTATTGGCAGAATACGCACTGCTGCTTGCCGCGACAAACGGCGCGCAGGGCTGTATTATGGCACCGACAGAAGTTCTGGCAAGACAGCATTACGAGGTGATGAAACGCGCATTTGCCCCTTTGGGTGTGCGGGTCTTACTGCTGGTTGGCTCGATGACCGCAAAACAAAAAAAGGAGGCCTACGCGCAGATTGCGGCACATGAGGCGGATGTAATTGTCGGGACGCACGCGCTGATTCAGGAGAAGGTAAGCTATCACAAACTTGCATTAGTTGTGACGGACGAACAGCATCGCTTTGGGGTGAGGCAGAGGGACTCTCTGGCGGGGAAGGGGGAAGATGTCCATGTACTGGTAATGAGTGCGACTCCGATTCCTCGCACTCTGGCGATTGTGCTTTATGGGGATCTGGATGTCTCAGTGATCAAGGAACTTCCCGCAGAGCGTCTTCCCATCAAAAATTGTGTAGTGGATACTTCCTATCGACAGACTGCCTTTCACTTTATTGCAAAGCAGGTTGCACAGGGAAGACAGGCCTACGTGATCTGCCCGATGGTGCAGGAGAGTGAGGAAATTGAGGCAGAAAATGTATTAGATTACACTGAAAGGCTGCAAAAGGAGCTGCCGGAGAATATTGTGGTTCGGGCACTGCACGGCAAGATGAAGGCGGCAGAAAAAAATGACCGGATGGAGCGTTTTGCTTCGGGGGAGATTCAGGTTTTAGTTTCGACGACCGTGATTGAAGTCGGAGTCAATGTGCCGAATGCCTCGGTAATGATGATCGAGGATGCCGAGCGTTTCGGTCTGGCACAATTGCATCAGCTTCGCGGGAGAGTCGGGAGGGGAGCGCATCAGTCCTATTGTATTTTCGTTAATGGCTCGCAGGATGAAAAATCAAGGGAGCGGTTGGAGATTATGAAGAATTCTAACGACGGGTTCTATATTGCTGGAGAGGATTTAAAGCTGCGCGGACCGGGGGATGTTTTTGGCGTTCGCCAGAGCGGGGAATTGCAGTTTGAGCTGGCGGATATTTATCGGGATGCAGAAATTTTGGCGGCGGCGGACACGGCGGTGGGGAGCCTGTCTTTAGAGGAGTATGAGCAAATTTGCGCAAAAATTGAAAAGTTCTTTTAATCGAGTGGAATATGTGGTAGAATAGAGAGAAAGTGTTTGATTATCGGCGGCAGGAGGAAGCGCGATGAGAGCTTATCCAAATGAAAAACTTTATGCAATCGCAGAGGAAAATTACAGTATCCTGCAAAACTACTGTGAGATGCTTTTGCAGGAGGGATACTGGGAGGATCCGCAGGGAATTTTAAATCAGCAGATCCATGATTTTCTTGCACTCTATATCCAGGCGATGCTCGTGCAGGTAGCGGATTATATAGAGGCGGGGGATGTGGAAACGCTGCGCATGATAATCGGAATAACTAAGAGTAATCCACTTGCCATTGATATGGAGATAGGAATTACTAAGCACGCCGCCGAGGAGGCAAAGAAATGTGTGTTTGCGCCGCCGATTCTTTTGCAGCTTTGCAGTCTGCGCGATGTGGAACACCACAGCAGTATCGCTGGACTGTTCTTTGACGCGGTGCTAAATATTATTTTTGCGATGGCGTACTTAAATAGTAGGAACGAGGCGGCGGTTACCCGCTATGTGCGCGAATACTATGCGCGCGTGCGGTTCTTTATCCAAAATGGTGAGAGGCGCGGCTGTGTGGATGAAGCATACCTTTTTCACAAGATCTGCAATGGGGATCTTTTGGCGAATACTACACTCTTAAAAGAGGCGGGCGAGGATTTCGCGCTCTACAAAAAAAAGGCATTTCTTCTGGAAGAAAAAGAGGAGGAAGCGAAAGTTTCCGTTTCTGGGGGTGCGGCAGTTGTGGACGCACAGGATGGCAGCGCAGACGATCCGACAGATTCCGGTGACGGTTACGGCTATTCGGAGGATGAGGAATATGAGGAGGAATATTTAGAGGAAGAATACGAGTTCGAGGATGAATTTGTCTGTGCAAAGGATGAGGAGCTAGAAGAATCTAATGAGGATGAGGAAACGGAACTGGAAAAAAACCAAGCGGACAGAGAAAAACCGGAGGAGGAATCTGCGGTAACGGTACTAAGTGCCGCACAGATATTGCGCTCAGACCGCAGGGAAGATCCGCCGCAAAATAATTCGATCAGCCCTGCCGCAGAGCAGAAGGAAGTTTTTACTACACCTGCGCAGGAAGAGCCGCAAAAACCTGAGGTGGATAAAGAAGCCGCCACGCGCGCGGCACTTGCCTCGTTTAAGGCAAAGCGCATGGAAAAACTGATGAACCGACTGGACGAGCTTGTGGGGCTTTCCGGCGTGAAGGAGGAGATTCACTCGCTGATCAATCTGATCCGCGTGCGCAAAATGCGCGAGGAATACCATTTGCCGGGGATGCCAATGTCCTACCATATGGTTTTTACTGGAAGTCCGGGAACTGGAAAAACAACGGTTGCAAGACTGGTCGGTGAAATTTATCGGGAACTTGGGATACTGAGCAAGGGAATGATGATTGAGACCGATCGCGCGGGATTAGTGGCGGGCTATGTGGGACAGACCGCAATCAAGGTGAAGGAAGTTGTGGAGAAAGCGAGGGGCGGCATTCTTTTTATCGATGAGGCATACACGCTCTCAAGTGCTGTGGGTGGCAATGATTTCGGCACCGAGGCGATCGATATGCTGGTGAAGATGATGGAGGATTACCGGGAAGATCTGGTGATTATTGTGGCAGGTTACACGAAAGAGATGCAGACCTTTTTAAAGTCTAATACTGGTCTGATTTCCCGATTTAATAAATTTATTGATTTTCCGGACTATCAGGATGAGGAGTTAGTCGATATTTTAAATGGTATGGCCACGCGCGCAGGATTTTCGCTGGCGGGGGAAGTTTTGGAGGCGGTGCAGAGGTATCTTGTCCGCTTAACCCCATCGCAGAGAGGGGATTTTGGCAATGCCAGAGGGATTCGCAATCTCTTTGAAAAAATGGTGGCGGCACAGGCAAACCGCGTGGTGTGCTATGGTCAGCCGACAAAGGAACAGCTTTCCTCCATTACTTTTGAGGACTGCAAATTTTTTGCGTAGAAAACAAAGGGAGACGCTATGTTGGGATTTTTATATCTAGTTATTGCAATTTTTTCAGGAAGTGCCATATGTCAATGGATTTTTCCGGATATGGCAGAGTGGGCAGGGAAAAGTTTTAAGGGAGAAAAAATAAAGCTTTGCCCTCTGTTCTTAATGGTTCCAGCGTGGATCTATACGGGGATTATCCCGATGACTTGGCTTGTCTATCTGTTCTCCTATCTGCTGCAAGAAATTAATCACGGGATGCTTTTGGCAAATCTGATTGTGATGGGACTTTTTTTTGCGGGCGCGGTAACTCTCTATTTTGTGCGCAGAGCGAGGGGAAAATTAACATTTATCGGGATGGAGAAGATATCACCTACTAAGGGGGAAATTGTCTTTCTTGTGCTTATCCTCTATCTCTGTCTGCGCCTTTTTTTTACAACATTTCGAATTTCGGGAGGGACGCTCTATGTCGGACTCTCCGTATTCAGTGATTTTTCTCCGCATCTAGGGATGATCCGCTCATTTTCTGGCGGCACAAATTTTCCGACAACCTACTCACATTTTGCGGGGGAGGATATCAAATACCATTTTATGTTCCAATTTCTTGTCGGGAATCTGGAGTTTTTAGGGATGCGCCTGGATTTGGCATTTAATATTCCAAGTGTGCTTGGTATGATAAGTACTTTCCTTCTGCTTTATATCTTCGCAGCAAAACTTATCCATTCGCGCGCGGCGGGTTATCTGGCAGGATTTTTCTTTGCGTTCCGCTCCTCTCTCTCGGTGTTTCGCTATCTGGCGGAGCGTCCACAGGAACAGAGTGTATGGAGTGCATTTACCACGCATTCACAATTTATTGGCTATACGCCGAATGAAGATTGGGGACTATGGAATTTAAATGTATACTGCAATCAAAGGCATTTGGCATTTACTTTGGGCGTGCTTTTATTTATACTGATTCTTTTTACTCCTCATCTTTATGCAATGGTTGAGCGGATGCGCCTGGAATGGGGGCGTGTAAAGGGGGGGACGGGAAAAGAAATTTCTTTGGAAGAGGAAATGGACAATGCGCAAACTGTACCGAGTGTACAGGTAATAAAGACAGAGAAATCCTCTGGTGTGAAAGAGATTCAAATAACGTGGATAGAAAAATTGAAATCCGAGATTTTGCCGTGGGTAGATTTCTTTTTGCGGAGAAATCTTTTTGCGGCGGAGGGCTGGAAATTAAAAAAACCAGGAATAGCGGTTTTTGCTGGACTGATGCTTGGCGCACTCTCCTTCTGGAATGGTGCGACAACAATCGCGGCACTTTTAGTGCTTTTTGTAATGGCCATCGTATCCGATCACCGGCTGGATTTTTTAGTGATAGCAGTGATCACGGTAGGGCTGGCAGTTTTACAGAGCGCGGCTTTTATCGATGGAAATGCAGTTTCCACCTCGTTTTATTATGGTTTTATTGCCGAACACCGAAATATTTTTGGGGTGCTTGACTATATTTTCCGGCTGACTGGATTCGCGCTGTTTGTGACCGCAGCGGCATTTATTGTGTCGGATGGCGAAAAGCGGATAATCACTGCGGCTTTTGCTGCCCCGTTTCTCTTTGCATTCCATTTATCACTAACCACGGATGTTACAGTAAATCATAAATATATTATGATTTCGCTGATGCTTTTTGGGATCTTGGAAGCATATCTGATAATCAGACTCTGGGAACAGAAGAAATTTTTGGTGCGTTTTGCGGCGGTGGGGATCTCAATTTTCCTTTCAATCACGGGAATTTTTGAATATCTGGTGGTCTTAAACCGCAACCAGAAACAAAATAATCTCGCCTTTGATACAAAAGATGCAGTAACTGCCTGGATTCGGGAGAATGCGACAGCACAGGATATTTTTCTTACCTCAAATTACGCGCTCAATAATGTGGTTTTGGGCGGTGCAATGCTCTATAACGGCTGGCAGTATTTTGGCTGGTCGGCGGGCTATGATACCGCGTACCGCAATATCCAGGTAAAGCGGATGTATGAGGCGGAATCCTCACAGGAATTGGAAGAACTGGTAAATGAAAATCATATCCGCTATATTATCGTGGATTTTGACAATCGGACAAGCGAGGATTATGAGGTGCGCGAGGATGTGATCGCATCGACTTACGAAGCCGCATACACACAAGGTGAGGACGAGTGGAAATTTACAATCTACGATACACGGCAGTTGGTAAGATAAGAAGCCAAAAAAAGTTTTGGCACTGGCGGTGCCGTTTTCGTTAAGAATAAAAATTTGGCTATTAAATTATTTGTGGGAAACTGTATTTTAATGGCGGGGAAGATAATGACTCCTGTGATGAATGCACAGGGGTCTTATTTTTGTACAGAGAATAATTTAACGGGGCTGGAACCTGTACCGACAAATAAATCGTAATTACCATATAATAAGCCAGAATTGAAATGGTGCAGGAATGGTGCATGGTAAAAGTATAATACATTATTTTACAAAAATTTACAAATATAGGAATCTAAGAATTGAAAGAGGATGGATTCAATACAAATGAAATAATATAAATATTGCGTTTGCACTATTGAAGTTTACCATATGTTGTGATAGGATGCAAGATATACGTATCCCAGATTTGTTCTGCCTGGTTGTGGCAGCAACATGGCGGCGAGTAGTAGCGTTGCGGACGGATAGGTATTAGTCGGAAAACGAGAGGAGGATAGCGGCGGAGCCCGGGGGTTCCAGAAAAATCAAATTTTTTGAAGGGAGAAGTATATGCGTACAAAGAAAAAATTAGCGTTATGGCTGGTCTTTGCCCTGCTGCTGACTATGATTTGTCCGGCGCGTGCGGCAGAGGCGGCGGGAAAGAACCCGATCACAAAACTTGGAATTGCAGAATTGCCAAAGGACAACACCATTTCAGTAGGAGATTCCTTTAATTTTGATCCGGAAATCCAAGCGACAAAGCAGAAGGGAAAGTCCACAGGGGTAGTGTACTGGGAAGTAAACCAAGAGACAAATACAACCGGTGTGTCCTCTTGCCGCTGGGGGGATGTCTACCCGATCTATGCGGGAAGTTTTGAGATCCGTGCCGTGGCATTTGCAAGCACAAAGGATATGAATGCCTGGACAAAAGCAAGAAAGGCAAACGGTTATATTGAAGATGCTGAGGCAGGGAAAAAATATGTGACCGCATATTCTGAGTGGGTAACGATCAATGTCGTATCGGATAAGGAAGGTTACGCGGTTGCGCGCTCACAGCAGCAGTTAAATAAGGCACTGAAGAACAAGAAGGTTACAGATATCCACATTATTACGGACAAAGAGAGAACCTTTACCATTAAATCTGCAAATTATAAGAAAAAGACCTTGACCGTAAAGGCTCCAAATTCGGATGTGATCAATGCAGGAAGATTTGCACAGATCAATGTGGAGGAAATCAAGTCCTCTACATTTTTTGAAAAGGCAATTGGAAACTGTTTCCATATCAGCGCGCCAAAGGCAAGTCTGCACATAGAAGAAAAGGCAAAGATCTTAAATCTTGAGTACGCGCCGACAAATAAGGATGCAACCATCAATATTGTTGGCAATGGCGGCAGAATCAATAATATTTGTATTGCCGCACCGGGCGAAGTTAAGATTTCGGGCACGAGCAATACAAAAATTCCAGTTACGGTGGAGAAAACCGCAGCGGGAGCAAAGATTGATACCGCAATGAACGTGGTGGTCAATGCCAGTGCCCAGGTAGAACTTACCACAACAAAGGAAGCTGCTGATGTAGTTGTTAATATTTTGGAAGCGATCGTTGCGGTGATCAAGGGAGATACTGAAAAGATTGTGGTCAATGTAGACAAGGAAGCTGAAGGTGCTGTGATCAAGTCGGAAGCTACTTTGGAAGTCAAGGCAGAGGCATCTGTATCGGTGGAACTTGCTGAGGGCGCAGAGGGCACTACAGTGACAAAGGAAGAGAATGTAGCAGTTAGTGTTGTAACGGATGAGAAGATGAAAGAGGATGTGGTAATCAAAGATTCGGAGGGAAATGAAACGGTAGTAAAGCCTGGCGAGGAAACAAAGGTTGAGGCAGTGCCAACTGTAGAACCGACTCAGGCACCGATTACTACACCGGGCGGAGGCAGCAATGTGCCGGCAAACCCGAATCCAACCAGCGCACCGACGGGTACACCGACAAGTACACCATCTGGTACACCAACCATTAGTCCATCAGCTACGCCAAGTGCCAGTCCGTCAGCTACGCCAAGTACCAGTCCATCAGCTACGCCAAGTGCCAGTCCGTCAGCTACGCCAAGTGCCAGTCCGTCAGCTACGCCAAGTACCAGTCCGTCAGCTACGCCAAGTACCAGTCCGTCAGCTACGCCAAGTACCAGTCC
>CAJUCG010000140.1 GCA_910585065.1 uncultured Lachnospiraceae bacterium | reverse complement strand
TCTATATCAGAAGGCAAAAAGGAAGCAGTCACGCCAAAAGATAAGGGACATTTTGGAATGTATCTAAAGGATTGCTGGTATGAACTTACAGCAAAGCCGGAAATTTTAGGGGGAAGCGATCCGGTAAAGTCACTTGATGTAACTATCCTGCAGGATTATTTGCTTGCCCCAATTCTTGGAATTGACGACCCCCGCACAAATAAGCGAATTGATTTCATCGGTGGAATTCGGGGAGTTTTGGAGCTTGAGCGCAGAGTGGGACAGAATATGGCTGTGGCATTTTCCATGTATCCGACCTCAATCCTTGAACTTTTCTCCGTATCGGACGCGGGACTGCTTATGCCGCCCAAATCTACTTGGTTTGAGCCAAAGCTTAGAAGCGGGCTATTTATCCATAAACTCTCGTAAGAGAAAAAGCGGGAAAAGAGAACCAAAAGAGCGGTAATTTTGGCAAAAATTATAATAAGGAGGAAATTTATTATGGCAAAAAAAGAAATGGATTATAGCGCAGAGCAGCCAAAAAAAGGAAAGCTTGCCCGGAGATTATTAAAAATTGCAATAATTTACATATTACTCGATAATATTGTAAGCAGTTATGCAAAATACCGCAAAAGGCGCGATGAGAAATTAGAGGAGGAAAATGCGGACAGTGCTTATAAAACCTATGATCTTTTTATGAACAGCAAAGAGATCAAGATTGGGGATGAGCGTTTTTCCGGTGCAAATATAAAGAATTGTCTTGGTGGAGTAAATCTTGATTTGCAGGAACTGAAAATGACCTCGGATGTATTTTTAAATATTACTAATGTGTTTGGTGGAATAAGTATTAAAGTGCCATATGGGGTAAATGTAAAATGTGATTGTAAATGTTTGTCTGGGGGAGTTTCCAATATGGTGCCGGAGTACGAGGGCGAGGATGTACATACCATCTATATTGAAGCAAAAGTGACTTTTGGCGGGCTGGCAGTAACCGCGGCAAAATCTGTGGATGAAACGGTGGAAGATATGTTTGAAGAAGGTGTATTGGAGAACCTCTCAAAAGAGATAGTAAAGGAGTCCGGCATAGGAAAAGAGATGGGCGGAAAAGAATCCGGTGTAGGGGAGATAATCGATGTGGCAGCCGCAAAAGAAGATGGTACCCAAAATTCGGATAAAGAAGAATAAGATATTGATATAGAGGAGGAAAGTAATGGTTGTAGAGCCAAAAGTAAAAGGATTTATCTGCATTACGGCGCATCCGGAAGGGTGCAGCGAACATGTGCGAAGACAGATAGAATATGTCAAGTCAAAAAAGGTAGAAGGGCGCAAAGGGGCAAAAAAAGTGCTAGTGATCGGCGCGTCGACAGGCTACGGTTTAGCTTCAAGAATCTGTGCCGCCTTTGGAAATAATGCGGCAACACTCGGAGTTAGTTTTGAGAAGGAAGCGAGCGGCAAGCGCACTGCCACGCCAGGATATTACAATACAAGGGCATTTGAACAGTATGCAAAAGAAACGGGATTATATGCTGCCTCCATTAACGGAGATGCCTTTTCCGATGAGATAAAGGCACAGGCAATTGAAAAGATCCGCGCGGATCTCGGTCAGGTGGATATGGTCATCTACAGTTTGGCCGCGCCGCGCCGCACCGACCGCGACGGTACAGTGTATACCTCGGTATTAAAGACAACGGGGGAAGATTACACGAATAAAACTTTGGATTTGCAGAAAAATGAAATTGTATCAGTAACTATCCCGGCAGCGGATGCTTCAGAAGAATTTGCAACCATCAAGGTAATGGGCGGCGAGGATTGGGCTGAATGGATAAGACAGCTTTTTGCGGCGGGGGTTCTTGCAGAGAATGCAGTTACTGTAGCATATTCTTATATTGGACCGGAAATTACGCACCCGATCTATTTTAATGGGACGATCGGTGCGGCGAAAAAAGATGTGGAGAAAACCGCAAAGCAAATGTGTAAAGAATTTGCTGATCGGGGATTAAGAGCCTATGTTTCAGTAAATAAAGGACTTGTGACACAGGCAAGCTCCGCAATTCCCATTGTGCCGCTTTATATGTGTATTCTCTACAAGGTAATGAAAGAAAAAGGACTGCACGAGGGCTGTATCGAACAGATGGAACGATTGTTTTCCACCCGCCTTTCAAAAGAGATTGTGTCAGTGGATGATGAGGGGCGTATCCGTATGGACGATTACGAGATGAGAGAGGATGTACAAAGGGCGGTAAAACTTGCCTGGGAACAGGTAACAACGGAAAATCTTGCGCAGTATGCGGATGTGGATGGCTATTTTGAAGACTTTTATCATATGTTTGGTTTTCACTATGATAATGTAGATTATACAAAGGACGTAGAAATATAACAACAGCAGAACCCCGAAACAGCACCGGAAGGAAATTATGCTGTGTAGGGTTTTCTGCGGAACTAAACAACAGCAGAATCCCGAAACAGCACCGGAAGGAAATTATGCGAGCGAAGCGAACAAAATTTCCTTCCGCGAAAAGGGTGCTGTGTAGAGTTTTCTGCGGAACTAAACAACAGCAGAATCCCGAAACAGCACCGGAAGGAAATTGTGCGAGCGAAGTGAACAAAATTTCCTTCCGTGAAAAGGGTGCTGTGTAGGGTTTTCTGCGGAACTAAATATAGAAAGCGAGGAATTTTTACTTTGAAGAAGATAACAGAACAGCTTACAGAGCGGTTAAGGGCGGCATTTAAGACCTGTGGGTACGAGGAGAAATTCGGAATGATCTCAGTTTCCAATCGCCCCGATCTTTGCCAGTATCAATGCAATGGTGCGATGGCAGCAGCAAAACAATATAAGATGGCACCAATTGAAATTGCGCGGCAGATTGTAGCGGACTGCGATAAAGATCCAATATTTTCCAAATGCGAGGCGATAATGCCGGGCTTTATCAATATTACTCTGTCAAATCAGTTTCTCTCCGGGATGCTTGCGATAATGGCGGGGGAAGAAAAGCTTGGAGTAACGCCCGGCGAGCCAAAAAAAATTGTGATTGATTACGGCGGACCAAATGTAGCGAAGCCTTTGCACGTCGGACATCTGCGCTCCGCAGTGATCGGTGAGTCCCTAAAGCGGATGAAGCGTTTTATGGGTGATCAAGTAGTTGGCGATATCCATTTGGGTGACTGGGGCTTGCAGATGGGGTTAATTATTGAGGAGCTGCGCGACAGACAGCCGGAACTTGTCTATTTTAAGGAGGGATATCTTGGGGAATATCCAAAGGAACCACCATTTACCCTTAGTGAACTGGAGGAGATCTATCCGGCAGCATCCGCAAAATCCAAGGAAGATGAGGAGTTTAAGGAAAGAGCGCACAGGGCGATTTTGCGGATTCAGAATTCCGAGCCAGCCTTTATGGCACTCTGGCAGCATATCATGTCCGTGTCCCTGCCGGATCTGCGCAGAAACTATGAAAATTTAAATGTATCTTTTGATGTCTGGAAGGGCGAGAGCGATGTAAAGCCATATATCAAAGAAATGATTGACGATCTAAAAAAACGCGGTGTTGCGTATGAAAGTCAGGGTGCGCTTGTTGTGGATATCGCCAGGGATGAGGATACCAAGGAACTGCCTCCCTGCATTGTGCGCAAATCAGATGGTGCTGCCATCTATGCGACTTCTGATCTGGCAACAATACTTGATCGCGAGAAACTTTATCAGCCAAACCAGTACATTTATTTAGCGGACAAGCGTCAGGAACTGCATTTTACGCAGGTCTTTCGCACTGCGCGCAAGGCAGGCTATGTAAAACCGGATACCAGAATGGATTATATTGGTTTTGGCACGATGAACGGAAAAGACGGCAAGCCATTTAAAACCCGTCAGGGGGGAGTGATGCGGCTCGAATACCTCCTAAAAGAAGTTGAGGATGCGGTCTATAAAAGGATAGAGGAGAACCGCACAATGAATGAGGAGGATGCGCGCGCGACTGCAAAAATTGTGGGATTAGCAGCAGTAAAATACGGCGATCTGTCCAATCAGGCAGGAAAGGATTATATTTTCGATGTGGAGCGTTTTGCCTCTTTTGAAGGCAACACAGGACCTTATATTCTCTACACAATGGTGCGCATCAAATCGATTCTGGCAAAATATAAGGAGAGCGGGAGAAAGATAAAATTTGCTGCTCTTACTGAAAATACTGACAGAGAGTACAGCACAAGTGAAACGGATCTGATGCTTGCCGCGTCCCGCTTTGCTGAGATAATTGAAAAAGCGGCAGAAGAGCTTGCACCACACAAAGTTTGTCAGTATATTTATGAACTTTCCAATGCCTTTAATAGTTTTTATCATGAGAATCGGATTTTAGCACAGGAAGAGGAAAAAAAGCAGGCACAGTGGATTGCTCTGATCGCGCTTGTTCTGCATATTTTGAGTATATGCACGGATTTGCTTGGCTTTGAGGCTCCTGATCGAATGTAATATAAATATAAGGCAGGAAAAAAGATGTATAAAAAATTAAAACGGCTTGTTGTCTATAATAATATCGGAAAACAAAAGGAAAATATTTTATTCCAGCTTGCCCTTGCAATCGAGCAGTATAAAAATGGGGTATATGATGCGGAAAGGGCAATAGAGGGCATTTACAGCAAGATCCACTGCCTGCTTGACTTAGCGACGGAGTATGGTTTTGACGGGAATCTCTGGCAGAATTATTTGACCTGGCTGCTTATCAGCGTGGAAACTCCATTTAGTATGGTCTGTGAGAAGGTGGGTGCGAAGGAAGGCACAGTCAACACTTTTGCCAAGGCAGATTTTGCAATTTTTAAAGAATTATTTGACTATGATTTTGTCCCGTTAGAAAAAGAATTGGGGATCGACTGCTTTTCCATTATAACAAACTATCATGCAATTGTGAAAAATGAGAGAAGTTATAATCATAATGTAAGTGAGAAAGTGCGTGCCCTGAGCAAAAAAATTGCGGCGGCTTCGGATGCGGAGGAAATTTTTAAGCTCGTTACTGGATTTTATGCGGATTATGGAGTTGGAAAACTGGGATTAAACAAGGCATTTCGGGTTCAACATTTTAGTCTAGGTGAAATTGATCTAATCCCCATTACCAACACAGACGATGTGCGCTTATCTGACCTTGTGGGCTACGAGCGTCAGAAGGAACGGCTGTATGAAAATACGGCAGCATTTGTGGAGGGGAAGGCGGCGAACAATGTCTTGCTTTACGGGGATGCGGGGACAGGAAAATCGACAAGTATCAAGGCGATTCTAAATGAATTTTATGACCGGGGACTTCGCATGATTGAGATATACAAACACCAATTTGAGGATCTCTCCTTTGTAATCTCAAAGATCAAGAACCGCAATTATCGCTTTATTATCTATATGGATGATCTCTCATTTGAGGAATTTGAGATCGAATATAAATATTTAAAGGCGGTAATTGAGGGCGGGTTGGAAACCAAACCGGATAATGTGCTGATCTATGCAACATCAAACCGCAGACATTTGATCCGTGAAACTTGGGGGGATCGATCGGATATGACGCAGGACGAGCTGCATCACTCTGACACGATGCAGGAAAAGCTTTCTTTAGTTGCGCGGTTTGGGGTCAGCATCAATTATGGCGCGCCGACGCAGAAAGAATATTTTGATATTGTCGAGCATCTTGCCGCGCCATATGGAAATTTCGGGCTTTCAAAAGATGAGCTGCGGCAGCAGGCAAATGCCTGGGAAATGCGTAACGGAGGGCTTTCCGGGCGAACAGCACAGCAGTTTATAATATATATGGTGGATAAAAATCGATAAAATCCTTTGACAGATTGCACAGACACTGGTAAAATAGAGGGAGGCAATCTGTGTGGGACGTGGCAGTTTGCCGGGGATGCGTATTCAGGATACGCGCTCAAAAAGCAACAGCTTTATGGAAAAAACGTTTCAGAACGGGGGAAGACATGAGCAATCCTAAAAATAAAAATATCGGATTTTATCGCGCGCTGCGCGCGGGGTTATGCTTTGGCTTTGCGGCACTCACCTTTGATGTGGCGGCATTGCCAGCAAAGCCGGTATATGCGGAGGTTGTAGATTACACGGACACCTATTATGAGGGCGTGGCAGAAGGCAAAGTTAATGTCCGCGTAGCGGCAGGAGAAAACAGCGAACAGGTAGTAAAAGATGGACAGAAAGTTCAGTTAAAAGCGGGCGATCGCGTGACAATTATCGGGGAGGATATGGTTGGCACAAAGGTCTGGTATCATATCTTATTTGAGCGCGATGGGGAGGAAATCACTGGATTTTGTACAAGCAGTTATGTGGAAAAAACTTCCAAAGAAGTGATGATCACACCGACACCAACACCGGAGCCAACGCCGACACCGGAGGCAACACCGACACCGAGGGCAACGCCCACGCCGAACGTGAGTCCAACGCCAATTCCGACACAAGAGCCGGAGGACTCCGGTGCAAAAGGCTTAAACGGCGGAATTATCGTAGCACTTATCGTGGTGGTTGTCGCGGGAGCCGGGCTTATCTTCCTAAAGTCGAAGAAGGCACAGGAGGCAGGAAAAGCGGCGAGCCGCAAGATGGCACAATTAAAAAAGATGAAAATTGCCGAGGGCGGCGGAGAGGATATGGATGATAATCGCGGTCGGAGGAAACCGGAAGTAAAGCCAAAAGTAAATTACCGCGAGACGCAGTCTGAACAGATGTACCAGGATGTCTATGTCAAGAGGGGGATGGATGAGGAAGGTACCTCAGGAATAGATTACGCTTATCTTGATCAGGGTGGTGCCGAGGAGATCAAGGCAAATGCAGCGAAGGAAAGCGAAGAGCGGAGGGCACTGCGCGAGGAGATCGAGGAGTTGAGAGAACATGACCTTGTCATTCACAAATATTTTGGCAAGGGTGAAGTTTATGACAATTCGGATGTGCGCCTGATTGAGGTCCGTTTTGGCAGCGATGTGCGCTTTATGAATAAAGATGCACTTGCCGCTAAGAAATTGATGAAACGCTGCAGCGAAGAAACGATACGTTATCACCGAAGAGCAAGCGAGCGGCAGAACAGAGACGATTTTTACGACTAAAAAAATCCCGTCCATCAAAAAAGGTGGACGGGATTTTTTTATGCACAGGGTGCGAATCTGCGTAAACGCGTATAGAAACTAGCTGCTGATGCAACACACGCCCCGCACAGCGAGTAGGAGGAAAAACTGCCTCCCACTCGATTTATTTTACTACAATTCCATAAATCTTCTTTCCCCTTGTTCCCACAACAATGGTATTTTCAAACGCTGCCGGGGAAGCTTCAATATTTCCGTTAAGGTTTGTCGTATCGTAGAGTTCTCCGGTCAGCCCGTCAATCATATACATATTGCCCGTGGAATCGCAGACAATCACATAGCCGTTGCCGTCCTTATCATAGAGGGCAATCGGGCTTGACCAGGTATAATCGGACATCTCGCAGCTCCAGACCTCCCCGCCGGTGCGTTTGCTTAGAGCAACAATCTTGCCCTTTTTCTCGCTGCCCGTGCGCGCAACTGTAAAATATACCAATCCGGATAATTTATTTTCACCTAAGAGTGCAGTGGACTGCACCCCGCCGGAAACACCGGAAACGGTATGGCAGGGGTAGGTGCGCTGCCAGATAATTTCGCCGGTAGCCGCATTAAATTTGTAGATTGGAATATCGCCGCAGGCTGTGTCATCCTGTGTCCAGTGCAGGGAAGTCGAAAGGTAAATATAGGCAGTACCCGTCTCCGGGTCTTCCTCAAGCACCGGGGAGCAATTTGTATCATCAAGTGTATTTGCCACCCAGACCACTTCCATTGTATTTAGGTCAAGGCAAATTAGATCTCCGCAATTATCCGCCACATATAAATATCCCTTCCAGACCACGGCAGAAGATTCCATGCCGAGCCAGTAAGTGTTTTCTTCCGCCCGCGAGCGGTCAGTGGTGTAGCGCCATTTAATCACCTCGTCCGGATGGATCGAAACGCTCTTGCCATCATAAAAAGTATTTAGATGTGTGATATATAAAATGCCGTTCTCGCCCGGCTGAATCAGCGTGTCCGTCTCCACATCAATCAGCGGTGAGGAGTCAAACGCCGTGAAATTATCATTGTCCGCGCGCTCTGAGAACACATCGTCATAGCCGTACTCATAGATAACTTGCCCGGTCAGAAGATTAATTACAAAGGTACGTGCGCATTCACTGCCCATGGAATCCCCTGCACCGACAAAGTAGAGCGGAACACCATTTGGATAAATGCTGCCCGTTCCCTTGATTGGAAAGCCAAGCGAGATGGTATCGCGCGTTTTCTCACCATCCTCTAAATCAAGAAAATAGATGCGCCCGTCCGCAGTGGCATAAATCACTTCGGTGAGATTTGCTTTTGACTTTTTCTTTGTGTAGATATTCATTGCCTGTTTGCTGGTTTCATCCCAGCGGACAATCAATGGCTGCCCCGTCCAGCAGCTCCCCGTCCAATATCCTTTCTTCACCGTCTTTTTTAATTTTCCAGTCCCGATCGACCAGGATTTTTTAGAATCAAATTTGCGTTCTAAAATATTGGCAATGCCATAGACCGCGCTGGAGCGATAATTATTTCCCCGAAAGGTCACAACGCCGGGAAGGGTGGTGTAGGCGGATCCAGCATCAAATGTGATTGGCTCGCTGCGCGAGAAATTGCCCTCCTGTACCATATCATTGACCATCAAAGCCGTGCGAAACCCAAACATCTTTGCCTCCGTCGCAGAAACACTTGTCGGAATCCCCGTCTCAAGAAGTTTCTGGTAGTCATTTAGGAGCATATTATTAAATACCGGAGCCGTATCATCACCCGCAACAGGCTTGGAGAGGGAACCCTTGCCGCCGCAGCCTACAAGAAGGGAAAGAGCTAAAAGCCCCGCGCTAAGGGTAAGTTTCCTTTTTTTCATTTTTAATAAATGCAAATTAAACCTCTTTTCTGCGCAAAAAATTGCACGTATATAATATCTGCTATTATACCATATCCGAAGGATATGGTGCCTTCGGCGGATGAATCGCTCCTAGGGAGCGAACATGATTCGCAGAGGAAGTTATTCTCCCTTTGGTCGAATGCGAATCAGCGCAGGTATAATATCTGTCGATATTATACCATATCGTTCCGATATGGTGCCTCCGGCGGATGC
>CAJUCG010000139.1 GCA_910585065.1 uncultured Lachnospiraceae bacterium | reverse complement strand
TAAGTTTTCCGATCTGTCCCCGCGCTTTCGGTGAGAAGCCGTCCAAATCCATCATAGGTATAAGCTGTGACAACACCGTTTCGGCTGGTCTTTTCGGAAAGATTTCCCTTTGCTGTATAATGGTAGGTTTCCTGTACCTCCTCGCCAAGATAGCTTCGGGCAGCGAGATCCCCGCGTGCGTTGTAGGTGTAGAGAATCCCTTTTCCTGCGGGATCGATCTGTTCGGTCTGACGATCGGCATTGTCATAGCGGTAAGTGTATGTCTCCCCAAGTGCATTGACTACGGAGATCAGGCGGTTTCTGCCATCATATACATAGCGGGTTTGATTTCCTTTTGGATCGGTTTTTGAGATCTGATTTCCGGCATAATCATAAGTATATCTTGTGATTGCTCCATCCGGTGCAGTGGCTGTAATTACATTTCCGTCCCCGTCATAGGCGTAAGTGGTTTTATTTCCTAAGGCATCCGTGGAAGAGATCTGACGGTCGCAGTTGTTATACTGATAGGTCAAAACTGGATAATTAAACGCGTCATACTGTGCTTTTACCCGCCCTAAGGAATCGTATTCCGTCCGGGTTTCATTGCCGAGGAAATCGCGGGTTAAGGTATTGTGTCCATCCGCATCATACTCCCACGCAGTGGTTTTTGGCTCTGCATTTTTCCCGGCGATATAGAGGGATTCCGAAATTTTTCTCCCCAGTGCATCATAGTGGTATTCCGTGTAAGTACCAGAAACATCCGTTATCGAAGTGCAGTTGCCAAGAGCATCATAGGTATAACTTACGGTAAGCGATTCTTCGGTTTCTGCATCGTAAGTGGTTTGAGTAAGCAGGTTGCCAAGAGGATCATAAGTGTAGGTGGTACGAACTCCCAAACTGTCTTCGCGCTCGGCAAGTCTTCCCGCACGGTCGTACTTGTAAAAGATTTCCAGTTCCGGTACCGTTTCATCCCCTGGAAGTTTCTGCCAGGAGATCTCACCCAGGGCATTGTAGGCGTAATAAGTGGCTGCCCCGACTCCATCGGTTTCTGTTTGCAGTCTGCCCAGTGCATCGTAGGTGCAGGTCTTTATTGTACCGTAATTATCCGACTCCGAAAGCAGCCGCCCCTCCGGGTCATAGCTGTAGCGGTGTTCGTATTCCCCGGCACGCAGTCCCACCGTGTTTCCGAAGATATCATAGGAGTAGGAGAGTGCGATCCCCTCCATTTTTGCCTGTTCTGCCGCAGTTTTTGAGGTTGCAACAAGACCGTTTGGATGGTAGGTATAGATGGCTCCCTTGCCTTCCGCATCGCGGATCTGCGTGGTATTTCCTGCATTGTCGTAAGTATAGGCTGCACTTACTCTTGAGTGGAATCCCTGAGACCAGTCAACGGAATGAATCTTGCTTTCATCAAACTCATAGTCCGTCTGGGTAAGCATCCGTCCGGCAGCATCGTAAGTGTACTCTGTGCGTGCCATCTCCCTTAGCTTTTTGCCAAGGCGGTAGTTTGCCGGGGAGACTTCTGCGGTTTTCTGATTATTGTAATTGTAGGTAAACAGCGAAATTCCGCCGAGTGCGTCCTCCGTCTGAATCAGGTTTCCGCGATGGTCATAGATGTATTTTGTGACTGCGCCGAGCGCGTCGGTTTCCACAATCATTTCCCCACGAATATTATATTCCTTTTTCGTTCTGGTGACAAGTATTTCCTCCGATGTTTTGATCTCTGTAACCAGTTCATTTCCGGCAGCATCGTAGGAGTGGAGTGTGATCACACCATCCGGGGTGATTTCCTTGGTTAGTCTGCCGCCTAAGTCATATTCCCAGGTGGTGGTAAGAGGGCAGAGCCCTTCGGTTTCTGGTTGGTTTTGTAAATTTTTTCCTGCGTTCTGTGCGATTTTCGCCCCAGTTTCCTGTGCCTGTAAGAATCCTTGCGTTGGCAAAGCAGAAGAGTCCACAAGGTCTTCCTCCCTTACCCATACCGTTTCCGTCAGCAGATTTCCGCGAAAATCATGTGTGGCTTCGGTGATCTGTGCAGTGTTCTCCTGCACGGTTCCGTCCCCTATCTGTGTGCGGATCACATTGTCATCTGCATCATAGGTATAGTAAGTATGAATGCCCGCAGGGGAGATCTCTTCCACAAGCCGCCCGTTTTCATAGTGATAGTAAGTGGTGGCTTTTGTCGTTTCCCCCAGTTCGCTCACATTTGCTTCAATAAGTCTTCCTGCGCGGTCATAGCGGTTTTCTGTGCGAAGATAGGAAACAACTTCATTTTCCTTCTGGAATGGCTCTTCGCAGGAAATTATATTGCCCTGCACATCATACTGCCAGGTGGTAGTTACTCCGTTTTCTGTCATTGTATGAAGCGCGCCATCCGGATAATAGGTATATTCCTTGCACATGGTCTTTTTGCCATCCACAAGGAGATAGACTTCCCTTTGACGACCCATCGCATCATAGATTGTGACCTGGGTGATCGCTTCGTCGATGTCCAGATAACGCCTTGCGGTTACTTTGCGCTCGCCATTTTTCAGTGTCTCATAATCATACTCTTCAAAAACATGGGGCGCGGCGGATGCAGTTTCCTGATAGCACTGGCTTACAATACGATCTCTTTCATCATAGGCAAAGGAAATCACTTCCGCACCATAATGATATTCTTCAATAACATTTCCGCTTGCGTCATAGGTATAATTTGTTACATCTCCAAGTGCATCCGTTGTGGATAAAAGCCGCCCGTTCACACTGTAATCGTAGAAAGTTCCTCCCGTGCCGGTATAGGTTCCGTTTGCATCTTTATCCGGTTCATATTGTTCCGGCTTTACAGTCTGTAGGAGATGACCGGACTTATCATAGAGCGAAACCGCCGTGCCGCCGTCCGGATAATGCTCCCTCGTCACATATCCATTCGGCAAATACTCCCAGCTATAAACATCCCCCCTCGCGGTGGTTTCGGAGAGTCGGTGTCCCAATGGGTCATAGGTGTAGGTATAGGTATTTCCCGCTGCGTCCGTGACCGCTGTGGCATTGCCGTAAGCGTCGTAGGAGTAGAGCTGTTTTTCCCCTTCCGGATTTGTTGTTTCCGCAAGCAGACCGCGCAGTTTGGAGTGGAATTTTTCTTCTGCTTCTTTGTCCGTATAGTAGCGGTACTCTTCAACAATATAGTCCGGGTCAGCGAAAGTAATGTCTTTTAGTTTTTCATTCAGATTTTTCTCCGTCACGCCTGCGATGGCGGTGCCGTCCATTCTGCGCACGTTTTTAAGCAGGGAAATGCCTTTATCATCGTAGACATGATAGGTATAGACATTGGTTTGGCTGCATTCAATTACGCAGTTATTCCATGCATCGTACCACATTTTCTGGGTGCTGCCGTCCGCATATGTGATCTGGGTAATATTTCCATTTTCATCCAAAGTATAGGAGGTCTTGCTTCCGTACTCATCCGTTGTAGATATAACATCCGCGTAGTGGAAGCCCTCTTTCTGTGGAGCGTACTCCGTTTTTTCCATGCTGCCGTCCGGATTTTTTACGGCGGTCAGGTACATATCACTATTGTACCAGTAAGTCCATTTCCTGCCGTCCGCCGAAGTTACCAGGGTCTGTTTTTTGTCCGGATCGTAGGCGTAGGTCTTGATCCCGCCGTAGGCATCGATGCAGGTTGTTACCTGGATATCCGTGGTTTTCGGCGGATTGTTTTCTACGGTATCCTGTGCGTTTCCGGCTGTTTTCTCAGATACCATTCCAGCCGCTGTTTGCCCGGCTGCGATCTGATCTTTTGATATTTCCTTTGTTTCTTTTTTCGCATCCGCGCTATTTGTTTTTCCGCTTAGACTTCCCATCGTCATTTTCTGCGGCGCGGAAAACATTGCCGGGCGGATATCCGCCATGCCACTTACGGTTTTTCCGCTTCCGTGATAGTCAAAGGACTGTACTTGGTATCCTTCTGGATCAAGGATCTGTGTAAGATAACCTTCCTCATCGTAAGTATATGTTGTTGTTCCGCCTAAAACATTGGTAACTGCTGCCAGGTATCCCTTTTCGTTATAGGCATAAATGACTTCATGTCCCATCGGATCGGTTAGTTTTGTAAGTTTTCCATCGGAATTGACAGTGAGTTTGTAGCTGCGTCCTGCCGCGTCCACCAGCTCCGAAATCTTTCCGTTCGTATAAGAAACTTCTGTCCGATTTCCATAGTGATCTTCAATATGGGCAAGTTTTCCATCCCGCTTAAAATAGTAGCGATCCTGGTTTGGCTCCACAACGACAAAGAGGTCATCCTTATCCCATGTGGCTGTTCTTCTGCTGTATTTGCTCAGATAACTTCCATCCGCCTGTTTCCAGAAGGTGTCCGAACTGCCGTCCGGGAATGAGGCAATCACCCCATCCGAGTACACCTCACATTTCGCGTCAAACCCAAAACTCCAGCCGCGTCCGAGAATGGAGTCCGCATCGTTCTGCGAGTTGTAGGTGCGCGTGATCTCGTACTGAATACCCGGAATGGCAATTACCATATCCGTCGCAGAAAAGGAAACATTTCCCGTAATTGGATTTACCCCCGGTTCGCCAAAGTGAAATGCACGCATTGGAGCGTTGATATTTTTCTCCTCTTTTAAGTAATACGCATAAAGAGTATGATCACTTGCAGTTTCCACTTTGCTTTCTGCGGTGATCCGATTTTGCCCCTCGATCTCTAAATACCAGTCAATAAAATGAAATCCTTCGTATTCTGCTGTTGGCAGTTTTCCATACGGTTCACCAAAGACAACTTCTCTTTGTTCTTCGCTGCAAGTTCCCCCCATCGGATGGAAGGTGACAATATAATGTTCCGCCTCCCAGTGCGCGTATACAGTAATATCTTTCTCCCCTTCAAAAAGGGTATCCTCCCCAACTTGTTCTCCTTCTAGCGCATCAGTGTACCAGCCGGTAAAGTGATACCCGGTGCGTGTGGCAGCCGGAAGTTGTCCGTAGGCTTCCCCCGCTGCAAGTGATTTTTCTTTGACAGTGCAGTTTCCGTTTCCCGCATCAAAGATAAGCCGCATCCGCACCTTATCCCAGTGTGCATAGAGAGTGTGTGATTCAGGATTTTTTACTATTGTGGATTCCTGCACAAGTTCTCCGCCGTCCGCCTGAGTAAACCATCCCATAAAAAGATATCCGTCCCTGGTTGGTGCCGGAAGTTCCCCATATGGTTTTTCATAGGTGAGATTTTTTGTATCAACAGCAACACTTCCCTCGCCCAGATCAAAGGTAACAGAAAGGGAAGCTGGATTAAAGCGTGCATAACAGGTCATGGTATCAGTAAACGAAACCTTTGTTATCTCCGTGATTTTTGTGCCGCCCTTCGGATCAGTATACCATCCAGCAAATACATAATTTGCTAAGGTTGGCGTAGGCAGTTCTCCATAGGCTTCTTTGTAAGTGACAACTTTTGAAGCCTGTGCCAAATTTCCACCATTTGCATAGAATAGGAGAGTTGGTGTTTTTGCTTTAAACTGCGCATATAAGGACAGATCTTCCGACTCATTGTAGCGATCAGTTGAGGTTATTTCATTTCCTCCGGTTGATTTTGTGTACCAGCCGGTAAAATCGTATCCTTCCTTTTCTGCCGCAGGAAGTTCGCCGTAGCAGTCACCCTTTAACAGTGTTTTTAGCGCGAGGGTTTTTCCGCCAGAGAGAAGCTTTACTTCAATCTCCGTTTTAGCCCAGTGTGCGTAATAGCGTTTATCCCCCGGAACATTTAATTTTGTGCTGGTTTTTATCAAAATACCGCCCGCAGGTTTTGTGTACCAGCCGGAGAGCTTTTCGCCCTCCTTTGTCACTCTCGGCAATGTGCCAACACTTGCTCCCATCGCGACAGTTTTTACAGAACTTGATGGTTCCCCGCCCGCAGAGTCAAAGGTCAGGGTATATTCCTTTGCCGTCCAGTCCGCATACAGCGTATGTCCGTCAGTCTTTTTCATTATAGTATCCGCAGTCACTATATTTGTGCCGCCTTTGCTTGTTGTCCAGCCATTAAAAATATATCCTTCTTTTGCAGGGACGGGCAGTGTACCATATGCAGTCTGATAGGCAATTCTCTTTACTTCTCCAATTGGACTTCCGCCATCTTCATAAAAGGAAACCACAATGGTTTTTGGTATCCAGTGCGCATAGATCGTTTGATTTTCCCCCCACATAAAACTGCTCTGCGCCGTAATTTCACTTCCTCCGATTTCCTCGGTAAAGAACCCTAAGAATTCATAGCCGGTTCTTGTAAAAAGAGGAAATTTTCCCTCCGATCCCCCATAGGTGCCGCCGTAGGTTGTGGATAGTGTTCTTGTTGATACAGTGGACGGCTGACCGTCCGAACCCATTATCACAGAGGAACCGCCGTTTCCATCAAGGGTAACCTTATAGGTCTTTTTCTCCCACTGTGCATAGAGTGTCTGCGGGGAGAGAATTTCCGCTTTGCTGCTCGATGTGATCTTTTCCCCCGCTTCTTTTTCGGTAAACCAGCCTGAAAATGTATAGCCAAAACGGCTTGGAGTTGGCAGTGTTCCATAAACTTCCCCATAGACTACCGTAATTGGGGATGCGTTAAGCACCCCGCCATTTGCATTAAATTGAACCGTATTTTGCACACCTTCCCAGTGCGCATAGAAGGTATCCGACGTGGTAACTTCGCATACTGTTTCTTCCGTTACCTGTGTGCCGCTTGTCTGTCCAGTAAACCAGCCGATAAAGCGATAACCTATCCTGGAAACTTTTGGAAACGAGTTATATTTTTGCCCGTAAATATACTCCGCTTCAAAGATTTCAACTGTTTTGTCAGTTGTGATAATACCGCCGCCGCTCGCGTTAAAACGGATGGTTGGGCGAAGTGTCTCCCAATGCGCATAGAGCTTTTGATCCTGTGTTACAGTTACAATGCTCTCCGCCGTAATCTGTGTTCCGCCATCTTTTGTGGTATACCAGCCCATAAATTTATGACCCGTCCAACTTGTTGATGCAAGTGTTCCATAGGCTTCTCCGGAGGTGATGGATTTAGTCTTGGTAACACTGCTCCCGCCATTTGCGTCATAGCTAAGTGTTGAGGTAATCCCATTCCAGTGCGCGTACAGAGTATGGTCATACGCCTTTTTCATTGAAGTGCTGGCACTAACCTTTGTCCCGCCGACTGGCTCGGTATACCATCCCGCAAAGTTAAGTCCCGGCTTAGTTGGGGTTGGCAGTGTCCCGTAAGTTTTTGTATAAGCTACCGTGATACTCCCGCAATTTGTCCCGCCGCAGCTATTAAAGTCTACCCTGTAGGTATTCGGTTTCCAGTGCGCGTACAGAGTGTCCGTCTCGGTCAGATAAGTAATCTTTGTTCCGGATGTGCTTGACGTGTACCACCCGTCGAAAACATACCCCTGTTTTGTCGGGGTCGGAAAGGAAGAATATCCTGTTCCCACGGGGATCCCAATATAGCGGTAGGCAACCGTTCCGCCGCTTGCCTCAAATGTGATTGTAAATGTTTCCTGTTTCCAGCAGGCATATAGGATATGATCCTCTTCGACCTCCACATGACTGCTTGATGTGACTTTGTATCCATACTGTTTTTGGGTAAACCATCCGGCAAAGGTAAAGCCCGTGCGTTTTGGTGTCGGAAGCGTCCCATAGATAGAGCCATAGGTTACTTCTTTGCTCTGTGTAGTTGCTGTTCCCCCGTTCAGATCAAAGGTCACTGTGACAGGTTTTCCTTCCCAATGTGCATACAAACGGATATTGGTACTCAATTTCACGGTATCCGTATCTTTTTTCTGCGTCCCTGAAGTCGCTGAAGTAAACCATCCTAAAAAGGTATATCCCGCTCTTACCGGTACGGGGAGCGGACCATAGACTTCCCCGTAGGAATAGACCCGCATATCGGTGCCGCACACACCGCCGTTTGCATCAAAGGTAACGGTATATCCTTTCTTTTGCCACTCCGCGCGGATTGTTGTATCTGCGGTCAGAGTAATAATTGTATCTTTAGTGATCAGTTCGCCATCTGCAAACCATCCTAAGAATTCATAACCGCTGCGGCTTGGTGTGCGCAGTGTTCCTGCTGCCTCCCCGTAATAAACGGTTTTTGAACTTGATGAACCTTCTGTTCCCCCGTTATTATCATATAAGAGTTTGACTGCATTTCCCCGATAATTGGCATACAGAGTGTGATTCTGTGCGGTTTTTACGCTGGTGGCGGAGGTTATGCTGGTGCCGCCAAACTCTTCGCCAAGTTTCCAGCCAGTAAAAGTATAATTTTGTTTTGTCGGTGTTGGCAAATCCCCATATTTTTCCCCGAAGGTAACACTGTAAGTTTTTTGACCTAAAGTGCCTCCCTGTGCGTTTAGCGTGACAAGGTATTTATTCCCGATCCAATGTGCATACAGGTCGGACGAGGAGGAAAAGCGCATCAAAGTAGAGGGAAATACCTGTTCCCCTCCGGTCTTTTCGGTAAACCAGCCTTCAAATGTGTATCCTTCCTGTTTTGGTGCTGGCAGTTCCCCATACGGTGAGTCATAATCATATGGCACAGTGCAAAGATTTCCCTGCGTGCCGTGAAAATACATTGTCCCGCCATTTGCATGAAATGTGATCTCCGGTTTTTTTGGTGTCCAATGTGCATAGAATACCGCATCTTTAGTTAGGGATACCATATCACTTTTTGTTATTTTTTCCGCCTTATCCCCAGTTTCATTATACCAGCCGTCAAAGCGGTAGCCGGTTTTTGTCGGTGTTGGCAGCGTTCCGTAAGTCGTTCCGTAGGTAACGGAAATGCTGTCTTGGGAGACCATTCCTCCACTGGCATTAAAATTTACGATATATTTTTTTCCTACCCAGCGGGCATACAGTGTAGTGTCGGTTTTAAGTTTTACTATGGTGTCGGTTTCGACTTTCTCCCCACCAGAAATTTTGGTAAACCAGCCAGAAAAATCATAGTGTTCCTTTTTAAGTTCTGGCAGCGGGGGATAGGGCTCTCCGTAAGTAACTTCCAATACCTGTTTTTCCCCATCCTCTGTGAGAGGCTGTAAGGTAAGATTCAGCCGAATTCCTTCCCACTTGGCATAAAACACGGTGCCAAGTGACGGAGTATAGCAGGTTGTTTCGGTTACTTGTATTTCTTTTTCTCCATTTTTTGCAAACCATCCCAGAAAGAGATGTCCTGTTTT
>CAJUCG010000138.1:4019-9266 GCA_910585065.1 uncultured Lachnospiraceae bacterium | reverse complement strand
AGCTTGGGATGGGGTAAATGGGGTATCCATCCCTGCTGTTTCGCTGCATTTTTGCCCAGATGCAGCACAACCGACAAAGCCGCGCCCGAAACTTTGTGAGAATCTGACACTTTAATTCAGGACAGATGGATGCTAAAGTGAAAGCGTAGTTCGTAAACCTTAAGCCGTGTTGAAACGGACGCGAAATCTGCCCACCCGGCTGCCTTTATTGCAGGATGGTAGGGGAAGTCCACCGGGGACGCAAAACCGCTATACGGGCAAAATATGGCGGCACAGTATGGGTATGGGAATGTCTTTGGGTATGGGGATTCTGTGTTTTGCTGCTTGCCCACCCGGCTGCCTTTATTGCAGGATGGTAGGGAAAGTCCACCGGGGACGCAAAACCGCTGTACGGGCAAAATACGGCGGTGCTGTATGGGGATGGGAACGTCTTTGGAAATGGGAATTCTGTATCCTGTTGCGGGTATGGGCAGCGTGATATCTGGGGTAGGGACAGCATGGCGGCAGAGCCATGCGGCATCTTAGTTGGGGGATTTCCTGCGGGGACAGTCCGTAAAACTATGGGTTTACGGACTGCCGGAATAGGGCAGAAAAAGCATCCGTAAAGGTATCAAACAGACTAAACGGACATCCGTAAAGTCATGGGGGGTTTACGGACAGTTTCCGGTGTTTTTTGAAAGGGGGACAGATGATATGAAAGGGAGGGTCTGGGGGTATGCGAGGGTATCCACGAGGCACCAGAAGGATGACCGCCAGATGGACGCGCTTCTGGCGTATGGTGTGGCGGAACGCGATATTGTGGTGGATCACCAGTCCGGCAAAAACTTCAACCGACAGGGGTATCTCCTGCTCAAGGGCAGTATGCTGCGCAGGGGGGACACGTTGGTGGTGAAAGAGTTCGACCGCCTTGGCAGGGACAAGCAGATGGTGAAGGAGGAGTTAGAGGAACTGAAGGAGGGCGGTATCCGTGTAAAGATATTGGATCTGCCGACAACGCTGGCGGAGGTGGATGGTCAGGACTGGGTTCTGGAGATGGTTTCAAATATCCTGATTGAAGTGATTGCGAGCGTTGCGCAGCAGGAACGTGAGAAGACCCTGCAGCGGCAGAGGGAAGGGATTGACGCGGCAAGGGCGCGCGGCGCGGTGTTTGGCAGACCGGGGGTTGGGAAACCGGGGAATTATGAGGAGGTTATGGGGAAAGTGCTGCTCGGTGAGATGAAGCCTGCGGAGGCGATGAGGCAGATGGGGGTGAAAAGGACAAGCTTCTATAAACTGAAGAAGCAGTACCCGGTGGTATTGCCAGAAGGGGCGCAGAGCCGTCTGGCAGTGCAGGCTTCGGACAAAAAGAAAGGGGGGTCATTATGATAGATTTATTCAACTGGAGTTTGTTAAGGGTATCCGGGGGTGTGGTTGCACAGGGGGTAGTGAACGGGCATCCCAGATTGAAGGATGGTGCGAATATCCAGACATCATGGGTCAGGTCAGTCTGGGGGACGGACAGGGGTCTGGAACTGCTCACGTTTTCCGGAAGCCATTACCAGCTAGGGGCGGGGGAAATGGATTCCATGTGGTGGGAAAACGCGAAGGTATTCCTGCCGCGTCTTGGTATCCCTGCCGGGTTTCTGCGGGTTGCGTGGAATGCCATGATGAAAACGGCAAGGCAGAGGCAGGAACGGATTGGGGCAGTACTCTGTGAGGGGTCTGTGTATTTTGAGATTATCGGGGAGGTGGCAGTACCGCAGACTGCGTTCCTGAAAAGCGCAGGCGGCAGTCTGGTGCAGTTAGGGGTATCAAGGGAATCTGACGGGCTTTGGGACAGAATAAAAATCTATGGGGGCAGTGGGGAAAAGTACGTAAACATTGAATATCTTACAGGGCAGGGGGTGATTGTGCCGTGTCTGTGGGGAGGTATCCCTGAAATGTGGATTTTTAACCGTGGGAAGGATATGGTCGTCTGCCGTGTGGAGGGGGAGGAGACGCTCCTGTGTCCGGAAGACATAACAAAAGTATGTGGATACCCGGTCAGGGGAGGTGCGCAGGAGATGAAATGAGTCAGGGGAAGCGCAGGTATGGGGTATCAAAATGGAATGGGGGCAGCCTTTATATATGGAAAGGGAAAAGAATGATGGTATCCCGGGGTATCCGGGGCGTGCCGTGTCAGCGGCATGGGTCGTGGAGGCAGTCAGGGATTTCTGCGGGGTACGGGGGTATTATTTTGACAGCGAGTACCGCAGCGACCATGTGGCGGGGGAAGCCTGCACCGGGATTTTCTGCGTCAGCCCGTGTGGGGTATTGGCGGAGCTTTCCGACTGGCTGCACAGGCTTGGGGTAGAGGATGTGCAGGGGGTGCTTGGGGAGGCGGGGGTTGACGAGGCAGGGGAGGAATGTGTGCTGTATTTTTTAGGGCTTCGGATGGGGAGGTAGATAATTTTCGGGGTATCATGTTGGATGTTAATTGAGTTGTTAAGTTCTTTGGATAGTATGCCAAGGCAGATAATACCAGATTTGAGAATTTTTTTAAATATCGATTTGCAAGTGAGGCTGGCTTTAGACTTAAGTTTTATTTTGAGATGATTCATTCTAACCGTAACTTATTTTTTATTACGGGAGAATTGTCATAAGTCAAAAAAGTTATACTGCAAAGAAGTTAGTGGAGAGAAGTTTGAAATAAGATTTGCTTTAGACTGAGTTTTGGCTTGAGATGATGAATTCTGCTTGTAATTATTTTTGCAGGAGGAATCTTATGAATCATGCAGAGGTTTATGTCACCAAAAAAGCCAAGGTGAAGTTACTTTTGAAAAAGCTTTATGAGGAAGGGTATTTGGATAATGAAGCTTATGCTTTAGCAAAAAGAATGGCGGAGGAGGTAAAAGAGGATGGCAATACTTGGTCGGTACACACCAAAAGACTTGAAAGGATGTAACAAGAGGAAGTTGTTTTTAGAATGCCATTTTGAGGACATTTTAAATATGACAGTGGCAGTAAGGGTTGCGAGATATGCAAGGGAGTCCACAAATCATGAGGATCAGATAAAGGCTTTGGAAAATCAAGTGGAGCGTCTAGATGCTTTTATTGCAGACCATGAGAACTTTGTAATTAAGGAAAAGTATAAATATACAGAACGGGGGGTTTCTGGCAGAAGAATGGATGACAGGGATGCCTTTCAGCTTATGTTGGAGGCTGCCAGACGGCGGGAATTTGATATTATCATAGTTCAGGATGTCTGTAGGTTTGCGAGAAATATGCGTGAACTGTTAAATATAATTGAAGAATTGAAGCAGTATGACATTGGGATATTGATTTTAGATGGGAAGTATTGGACTTTTAATATGGATGAAACAGATATCCTGCGTTTAGCACTTGAAGCAGGTATGGCTCAAGGTGAGTCAATGAGAACTGCAAAGCGGGTGCATAACGGGGTAGAGTCATATCGTGCGCGAGGACAGTTGGTAGTATCGGGTTTGTTTGGGTATGTATATGTTAAGAAGGTTGATCGGCGTAATAATACTTTTTGTATTGATCCCGTTGACGGTTTGACAGTCAAGACCATCTTTGATCTTTATACACATCCAGACTCTACCAAACGCATGGGTTCACAGAGGATTGCAGCTTATCTAAATGATCATGGGATGAAGGCGGCAAATGGAAAGCTGACATGGACAGCTTCCAAAGTGAATAGGGTTTTAAGAAATGAGAAATACATGGGGTATATCCTGTATGGAAAATTTCTGGTGGAGGATACCATTACAAAGAAAAAGATAGCTACAAAAGTTAAGCCAGTTAAAGAAGATAGCTATGATGACCAAGGAAATATGATTGAGTCGTGCAATTTGATTAAAGGGGATTGGGAACCTATTGTATCAGAAGAACAGTGGTGGCTTGCGTATCAGATTCGATCAGAGAAAGCTGCCACCTATATTTATTCTGTGCGGGGGAATATAGTAAATGGTTTGAGGGAGTCGGTTGACGTTATTGCGAATAAGAGTTTTTGCCAGTGTGGTTATTCGTTGAGTCCACAGTATGTTCATGTGGCAAAGGATGGGAAAGCGGCGCAGATGCGATATAAGTGCAGGTGTCAAATCAATATGGGGAGCAAGGCGTACAAGGTTTCCCATCAGGTGCTTGCGAATCAAAACCAGTGTGATCTTCCGGCAGTATCTGAAGTCAAGATGTGGTTGATGTCCAAGAAGGTATTCGAGAGAGTTTTTGGGGATAACAGGGAAGCAATTTTAGAAACGATAAGAATTGTTAAGGAAGCCAGAACACTTGCGAAAGAGTCCCCACAGGCATCCATTGACCGACTTCAGGGAGAGTTAGAAGAAGCAAAAGTGCAACAGGATAATCTGTATCTTGATAAGTTGGCGGGTAAAACGAATGAGGATACATATACACGTTTGGCGTTTAGGCTGCAGGAAACGGTGAAGACCTTGGAGGAGAAAATTGCAGTATATCGTAAAGAAGTGGCAGGGGCAGATAAAGAGGTTTTTGATTTGACAGGTATTGAGAAGAAACTGTATACTTATGTTGATTTCTCTGGAGTCAAAGTAAGCAATGAGATGATTGACTTGTTTGTGGAGAGGATTATCCGTAGGGAGAATGATGAGTTTTTATGGGTGATGAACTTGAGTGGCGAGCGGAGTGATACTAGAAAGTACCGAATTGCAGAGTATTCAGAAGAATATGCAAAAAAGCTGCAATCGGACGAAGGGTTTGATATTGTTGATCAGTTTATGATTTCATTGGAAGAGTGTAGAGAATTTGTAACTTCCAAAGAGGTCAATAGGAGATTTGTACCAAAGTTCTGGCAACCGATTATAGTAAAGATTGCGGTAAGGTAGTAAAAGACAAAAGTGGTAGTAGTTACCTTATTAAGTTGTCATAGTGTTTTAGTAAGCCTGCTTGTGTTTGCAGAAAGTCAGATACAGGCAGGCTTATTTGAGCGATTTCGCGAAGAGGTTAAGACTTGCTTTTTATGGTTGAGGAGGGTATAATGCAAGTAATAAGCAAGTAATAAATAAGCGGGGCTGCTATAAAAACTAGCATACCTGTATCGCATGGAAACAGGATATTGATTTAAAGCTGCATAGGTGTACAAGGTGATTTTATACTGGCATACCTGTATAGCAGTGGACCAGGCGGCTAAGTTAGCAAACATGGCGGAAGGCTGAAAGTCGCCTGGTCGGCTTGACCAGGGCGGCTAAGTTAGCAAACATGGCGGAAGGCTGAAAGTCGCCTGGTCGGCTTGAC
>CAJUCG010000138.1:0-3919 GCA_910585065.1 uncultured Lachnospiraceae bacterium | reverse complement strand
CAAGGCGGCTAAGTTAGCAAACATGGCGGAAGGCTAAAAGTCGCCTGGTCGGCTTGACCAGGGCGATACATTTAAGCAATATATAAAAAAAGGATGGCTTATTCCAGTTTGGGATAAGCCGTTTTTGTTGGGGGCAGCCCATCGCTAATTTCGAGAAAAAAGCATTTTTTATATACAATAGTATACTTTACCTTTCTCTATCACAGAGTTAAGATAACAGTACTTTAAGGAAGGAGGAATAATATGTCAGAAGATGAAAAGATCAGGGCAGTAATCGAAAAGTACCAAAAGTACTTGGAAGCGGGGGATGCAGATGTTGCGCGGACAGCCAAGGGAGTTTGGTTTTTTCTGATCCATGACCCGGAGGAAGAGAGCTATTACAAATTTTTCTGTTTTACAACAGCGGATGAACTGGAACGCGGGATTGTAGAAACTGCGTCGGACGAGCTGAACTGCTTGTTGGAGATAGCAGTTGAAAGCTGCACAGACAAGATGGAGGACACTGAACCCGGCAGAATGTCCGCAGAGAATTGTGGCAGGGCACTGGCAGAATTGGCAAAGAACATCCAGATACTGGGGGAGGGATGCCGGAGAATTTTACCACGTATAATGAAAATTGCAGAGAGCCTTTCGAGGCTATCGGATTAAGGGAAAGCTTGTAGTAGGAACAATTTACAAAACTAGGAATGTAAAATTAAGAGAGAAGAGAAAGAAACCCGCGGGAAAGCCATAATTTCCCGCGGGTTCTTTTAGAATTTAATTTGAATAAAGTTATTTTATATTTTTTTGTGCTGCTTTTTCTGCCAGATTCGCATTTTCTTTTGCTGCTTCATGATTGATTCGATTAACCGCAAAGCCAATCCCCAAAAGTACCCAGAAAATTGGTGCGATGGTGACACAGGAATCATTTGAAATTCCCGCGATCAAATACCCGATCACGCCGAGCATAATCCCCGCGCCAAGCCAGTGATTTCGATCAGAAAAATCGGACTTAAAATACAGCACGGCACTCTGTGCAATATAAATCAGGCAGACGGCAAGGAAACAGAGCAGGGCAAGGACTCCGTGCTGCACGCCGATCTGCAGATAGAGATTGTGCGGTTTTGTAACCAGTGCGGTATAGTACCCCGCATTGATGCGCCCTGGCAAGTCATTTTGCGGGAACACCAAAGAAAACGTGTCCGCCCCCGTGCCAAGGATGATGGAATGGCGCAAAAGCGGGATGGAGCGAGACCATAAATAACCGCGAGTGGAGGCAAAGGAATCATATTTGTCAAAAATAACAGCGGGTGCTTTGATTGGCTTGGCAAATTTTCCAACATTATTGATATAGCTGTACCCTTCCTGTGTCTGCGTATAGTACACAGAAATGCCGCGAATATTGATAATGCCCAGCCATGGAAAATATTCGTTGCCCTGATCAAACCGAAACAAAATGCCGGAGAAAGTAGGATCAGCCAATACCAGATATCCGTCCTCCCTTGCCGTATATTCCAGGTTATTTCCCGCGCTGTCCTTGCAGGTTAAGTGAGGGCCTTCCGCGTCCGCGGTATAGGAGGCATAGATCGTAGCATTATTGTAATCGATTTCAATATCATCCTGTGTAAAGCGGATATCATCCAATAAATAATTATTTTCCCGGAGGGTCAGCGCGTTTTTTACATACTGAACCGGGTTGAGATTGATATGTTTAAAATAGGCACGCCCGCCAAAAAAGAGTGCGATGCAGGCAGGGATTACAAAAAGGATACGTCTGAATATTGCCTTGCGGCAGAAAATTAACGCTGCCAAAGCACTGATTACAATGGAGATCAAAAAGGTTTTTGAACCGGAATTGAATGTGCAAATTACCAGCAAAGTAATGATCACAATCCAGAGAATTTTTTGCCACCATCTTTTTACAGAAAAAATACAAAAGATTGCAAAGGGCAGCACAAGCGAGGCAAACATTCCGACATAGTTTGGATTGTAAAAAGTTAAGTACACTTGATGGATACCGCTGTTGGAAAAATTAAAAGTCAGCGTTTTGCGCAAAGCCGCGTATTTTTCCGGTACCATTAACTGCTTGCCAAGAGTACTCTCCCAGAAATCTTTTCCGCTTAGCTGCGAGATACCAAGCGCGCATAATACGATAAGCAACGCAAAAAAAGTGCGGCGCAGAACAGTTAAATCCTCAGTATTCTGCACAAATACATAGGCAAAAAGAGTAAGTATGCAGTAGGATAAAATTACCCAAACCGATTCAAACTGCTCGTGAATCCCTGAAAAACCGAATGAGCGGTACTCGGAAAACAGCGTGGAGAGCAGTGTTAAGATCCCGTAAGCCGCCAGAGGATAGACCCAGTAAATCTTTTTTAACGACTGGCGAAATTCCTGGCTGGTCAGCTTAAAGGCGAGAACAATGCCCATAATCACACCCAGTGCAGTAAAAATACGACTCTTCCAGTAAAGAAAGACATCGATCTCAGTCCCATCAGCTGAGTCCAGAAACCAGTAAAATTGGCTTAAATTCGGATCGTAGCGGTACAGACGCACAATCAGCGGGACAAGGAAAATCACTAACATCAACAAAATCAATGAATAGTTGCCATGCAAAATTTCATTATCATGTTGATTTTTTTTCTTCTTTTTATATTGGCTCATAGAAAGTTTACCTCCTGACGGTTGATTATAACACGGATGCAGGAAAAAAGCCATAGTTTTTTTTATTTCACTCATATTAGAAAAAACTAAAAAAAGTTCTTGACAAACAACTATTGTTAGTGTATACTAACTCAAAGCACAGAGATTGCTAAAAAGTAGTTGAAGGGGGAGAGAGAGATGCCACTTACAATGGCAGATACCGGTGTTCCCAAAGTCATTCGAAAAATTGGCGGAAAGGAAGAAATGCGCAAATTTTTGGAGAAGCTCGGCTTTGTAGTGGGGGGAACAGTAACCGTAATTTCCACGGTTGGGGGGAATATGATTGTGAATGTGAAGAATTCCCGCATAGCGATCGGCAGGGATATGGCAAGCAAAATTTTAATTGGCACCTGAGAAAGGGGAGATTGGCATGAAAACATTAAAAGAAACTGCCTGCGGGCAGCGGGTAAGGGTAAAAAAATTGACGGGGGACAGTCCAGTCAAGCGCAGAATTATGGATATGGGCATTACAAAAGGCGTGGAGATTTTTGTGCGCAAAGTCGCGCCGCTTGGCGACCCTATTGAGGTGACAGTGCGGGGATATGAGCTTTCTTTGCGCAGGGCAGATGCGCAGATGATCGAGGTTGAATAATCTTTTTATTTCACAGGAAAGACTTTTTAAATCGAGATTCTTTGTTCTTTTTTTTCAATATTGGTTAGTTTATACTAATTTTAAGTAGAATATACTAATTTATGAGAGTTAAAGCTAATTTATAACAGAGAACAAAGATAATATAAGAATAATTTTACATAATAAAAGGGGAATATAATTATGGCAATCAAAATTGCATTAGCAGGAAACCCGAACTGCGGAAAAACCACATTATTCAATGTGCTGACGGGTTCGAACCAGTTTGTGGGAAACTGGCCAGGCGTTACCGTGGAGAAAAAGGAGGGGAAATTAAAGAAATCCTTTGCGGGCGGAGAGGAAGTTAGCATTATGGATTTACCGGGAATCTACTCACTTTCCCCATATACGATCGAGGAGATAGTTTCGCGCAATTACCTGATAAACGAACATCCAGATGCGATTATCAATATTTTGGACGGGACGAATCTAGCGCGCAATCTCTATCTTTCCACGCAGTTAATAGAACTTTCTATTCCCATGGTGATCGCGGTTAATATGATGGATCTTGTGGAGAAAGCAGGGGATAAAATTCATTTAGACAAATTGACAAAGTATCTTGGCTGCGAGGTTGTCGAGATCTCCGCGCTAAAGGAAACTGGAATTGAA
>CAJUCG010000137.1 GCA_910585065.1 uncultured Lachnospiraceae bacterium | reverse complement strand
ACCCCGATAGGGGACGGAAACCATTTCAATCGCGGATGTATTGTACACCCTCTCTAAATTAGAGAAATAAGAACCCCGATAGGGGACGGAAACTTGTGCAGCGATCCCCATATCCTCGCGATAAAGGATTAGAGAAGTAAGAACCCCAATAGGGGACGGAAACCTGTAATTGCACTATCTTGTAGATTCTTGTGCAAATGATTAGAGAAGTAAAATCCCAATAAGGGATGAAACTTTGTAGCACTAGAGAATTTTGTAATCTCAGCCATATGTTTAAAGAAATATCCCCCGTCAGGGGACGGGAAACTTTCTCTACATATTTTTTAATTATTTGATATAATAGAAAGTATAATTTACAAAATAATCTTAGTATCAAAATATTTTTACACCAATAATATTTTTCACATACTATATACCAGAGATACAAGCTTTAATGCACACCCCTTTCTTTACCCTAAACCTTTGATAAAAAATACAAAAAATCTCCCCATTTCACAGGAAGGAAGGCGTTAAATGAGCATTTTATTTGTTAATGAAAGCAGTGCAAGCATTGGGATTTCCGAAAACAGATGCATTGTAAAATACGCGGACGGGATGAAAAAATTGATCCCTTTAGAAAGTCTGGAAAGCATTACGATTATGGGACAGGCGCAGATGACGACACAGTGCGTACAGGAATGTTTGCGGCGGGGAATTCCGCTTGCCTATTTTTCAAAGGGCGGCACTTATTTTGGCAGACTGCATTCCACGGGACATATGAATGCCGAGAGGCAGAGAAAGCAGTGCAGTCTGTACGATTCGGATTTTTCCATAAATTTGGGAAAAATTATTCTGAGTGCAAAATTAAAAAATCAGTCCGTGGTTCTGAAAAGATATGAAAAGAGCAGGGGAATTTCGGTGGAGGAACCGTTAAAAATGATCCGGATTTGCAGAGAAAAAATAGAGGGCTGCAAGACTATTCCGGAGCTGATGGGATATGAGGGGCAGGGAGCAAAGGCATATTTTTTGGGGTTATCCATGCTGATAGAACCTTCATTTTCTTTTCAGGGAAGAAATAAGCGTCCTCCAAGGGATGAGTTTAATTCGATGCTAAGTCTTGGATATTCGATTTTAATGAATGAATTGTATGGAAAGATCGAGATAAAAGGATTAAATCCCTATTTTGGATTTCTGCACAGAGACAGGGAAAAGCACCCTACACTTGCGAGTGATATGATGGAGGAGTGGAGAGCCGTAATTGTGGATTCTACGGTGATGAGTATGATTAACGGGCATGAGATTCAGAAGGAAGATTTTGTAATGAACCTTGATGAACCAGGGTGTTTTCTGACCAAAAACGGGATCAAGCTGTATCTGGCAAAATTGGAGAAAAAGTTGCAGACGGAAGTAAGGTATTTGTCCTATGTGGATTATGCAGTAAGTTTTCGGCGCGGAATCGCTTTGCAGATGGATATGTTAGTAAAGGCGATTGAGGCAGAAGATGCTTCGATATATAAACCGATCGAAATCAGGTGATGAGATGGAGCAGGAAAATTATTTTTTTGATATTGAGGAAAAGCCTGATAATGATAAAGTATTTGTATTGATTATCTATGATATTGTGGAAAATAAAAAGAGAGTAAAACTGTCAAAGATTTTGGCAGGCTATGGATTTCGAATTCAGAAATCGGCATTTGAGGCTATGATTACAAAGAAAAAATATCAGGAATTGTTAAAGCGTCTTCCGGCTTTTGTGTCCTCGGAGGACAGTATTAAAGTATATAAAATTATTGGAAAAGGTCAGGTTGTATCATTTGGAAAGACAATGGAGATCGAGAGTGAAGATTTGATTATTATTTAGAAAGGATATGGGATGTCAAAGAAAATTTTATTTTCGCCGATTGGCGGGACAGATCCGATTAAATATTTTAGGGATGGTTCAATGTTACATATTTGCAGGCACTATAAACCGGATGTGGTGTATTTATATTTATCGCATGAGATGTTGGAGTATCACAAGAAGGATAATCGTTATGTTGGCAGTATTAAATGGCTGGGGGAACATTTAAATCATTCTTTTGATGTGCGGTTAATTGAGCGTCCGGATCTGTATAATGTGCATGAGTACGATGTTTTTTATCAGGATTTCAGGGAAGAAATTGGAAAAATTGAGGGTGAGATGGAACAGGGGGATGAATTATTATTAAATATGGCATCCGGAACGCCCGCGATGAAGAGTGCTTTGTTGGTGATGGCGACTTTTGCGGAGTATCGGTTTCGGGCGATACAGGTTTCTTCACCGCTTCGCGGAATCAATGAGAGGCATGAAGACCGAAAAGAGTTTGATGGGGAAATTAACTGTGAGTTAAATGAAGATAATGCAAAGGATGCGGAGAACCGCTGCCAGGAAGTAAAGTGTTTAGGTTTGATGAAATTACTTAAAATAGAAATTATCAAAAAACATATTTTAGCATATGATTATACTGCGGCACTGGCAGTTGCTTCTGAAATACCGTATGAGTTATCCGAAAATGCTTACACAATGTTAAAGATTGCGGCAGCGAGAATAAAATTAAATCTGAAAAAGGTAAATGAGCTGATTGGAAATAAACCATATCAGATCTATCCAGTTAAGGATGGGGATAAGCGAAAAATATTTGAGTACGCGCTTGTTTTACAGACAAAAGTTGAGCGGGAGGAATATGCGGATTTTATCAGGGGGATCACTCCGCTTGTGATGGATGTATTGGAATTGATAATGAAAAAAGTATGCGGCATAAAATTGGAGAATTGTTGCGAGGATAATAAGACGAAGGGATTAAAATGGGATCGCCAGAAATTGGACAAACTGGGACTATTGCAAGTCCTTGAAAACGAATACCAGAACAGAGGGGGATTCCGTGCGGGCGTAGTATATTCAACTCATGTGGGAGCATTGATACGCGCTAAAAGTACAAATGAGGTATTAAAAAAGAAGATTGGGGAGATTACGGAAATTGAGGGAAAACTGCGAAATGTGGCAGCGCATAAGATTGTATCAGTGACGGAACAATGGTTTGTGGAGGAGACGGGGAAAGGTGCGAAACAAATCTATGAGTTGCTGAAATATTTGATCAAAGAAGCGGGAGTAAATGCAAAAAAGGAGGACTGGCAGTCCTATGACAGGATGAACGAGGAGATTGTCCGCTATCTGGAAGAACCAGTTCTATAAATTTTAGTTGTAAGTCACCACAGAAAATGGTATACTGGGAATATGAAAATTATGGCAGAGCCAAGAAGGAGGTATTTTCTATGGATCGTTTAAAGGACAAGGTGGTTATCGTGACCGGGGGAAATTCCGGTGTGGGTGCAGCGGCGGCAAAGCTTTTGGCGAAGGAGGGCGCGAAGGTCGTGATTACCGCCAGGCGCGCGGCAGCACTTGAGGCGGTTGCAAAGGAGATTGAGGCTGAGGGCGGTACAGTGCTTGCTGTTCCAACGGATATTTCAAAGCCGGGGGATGCAGAAAATCTTGTGGAAAAGACAATGGAAAAATTTGGAAAAGTCGATGTGCTAGTCAATAACGCAGGAATCCTGGAGGAGGGCTTAAAGCCTATTGACCGCTATACGGACGAGGATTTAGACCGCATTCTTGAGACGAATACCAAGGGGACAATGCGCTGTATGCGCGCGGTTTCTCAGAAGATGCAGCCAGGTGCGTCAATTGTCAATGTAGCATCCGTGGCGGGTGCACTTGGCTGCGGCGGGGCGGCGTATGTTGCTTCAAAATCAGCGGTGATCGGTGTGACGCGCCACACGGCACTTCGCTTCCAGGCGACAGGAATCCGCTGCAATGCAATCTGTCCGGGAACGATCGTGACTCCGATGGTGGCGGATATGCAGGCAGACAAGCTTGACCCAGATATGTTTGGCGCGATGGCGACCCACAGCAATTTAAAGACACAGCCATGTCTGCCGGAAGATGTCGCCAACATTATTCTGTTTTTTGCCAGCGACGAGTCGCGTGCGATTACCGGACAAGTGCTTGTCACAGATTTTGGCAGTATGCTGTAAACCGAGGTGCGAAAGGTTTTTTGGATGTCGCTTAGGAAATATTTCCCAGATAAAATCGCAGGGAATATTCTGATTTATAAAAATGGAGAATAAATCCCATAAATTGTGGGAATCCTGCAGGAGAAGATTTTTTCAGAAATGAGGATGGATATGGATCAGACGACAATGTATAAACTCACTTACGGGCTGTTTATCTTGACAGCGCGCGAGGGCGAGAAAGATAACGGCTGTATTGTAAATACAGTCAGCCAGGTAACAATAACCCCGAACCGCATTGTTGTGGCGGTAAATAAGAGCAATTATACACATGATATGATTGTGCGCACCGGAGTTTTTAATGTTTCAATTTTGTCAGAAAAATCAAAATTTGATACCTATAAGCACTGGGGATTTCAGAGTGGAAGGGATACGGACAAGGCGGAGAAAATTACATTTTCCCGCGCAGAAAATGGTGTGATTTATCTGGCGGAGGAAACAAATGCGTATCTGTCTGCAAAGGTAGTGTCAATGACTGATCTCGGCACCCACACATTGTTTTTGGCGGATGTTACGGATGGAGCAGTGCTTTCGCAGGATGCATCAGTGACTTATGCGTACTATCAGGCAAAAATTAAGCCAGCTCCCGCTGCAAAGGAGAAAAAGAAAGGCTTTATTTGTACAGTATGTGGTTATATTTATGAGGGAGAAACGCTGCCAGAAGATTTTATCTGCCCGTTGTGCAAGCATCCGGCATCAGATTTTAAGCCGCTGTAGTGGAAAATTGATAAATTTTGTAAATTACTTAAAATTTGAGATAAAGAGTGTTCCTGGTGGATAAGGATTTTGAAAATATTTGAAGAGTTTATAAAAAGCGATGGCATGAATTTTTATGTCGTCGCTTTTTTGCGCAGATGGGCGATGTTTTCTCCGCAGATAATTGTAGGAACAATTTAAAAAATAAAAGAGAATCTGGAAAAAAGTAATTTTAAAAATGATTTTTTTGGAGATCTGGACAAAAAATTTTAGAGATCCTAAAAAAAATTTTAAAATCCGCTTGACAGCTTTACAGGCGTTCGCTATAATACGGGGCAGTGACTTGGAAAGCTGTAGATTTCCACGCTTTCGCTTATGCTGTGCCTTTTTGGCAGCGGTAGAATTTAAGAATATATCAAGGAGGTAAACCAATGAAAAGCTTTATGGCAAGCCCGGCAACAATCGAGAGAAAATGGTATGTTGTAGACGCTAAGGGACAGACCTTAGGTCGTCTTTGCTCTGAGATTGCAAAAGTTTTAAGAGGTAAGAACAAACCGATCTATACGCCGCATATGGATACCGGCGACTATGTGATCGTTGTGAATGCAGACCAGATTAAGGTGACAGGAAAGAAGATGGATCAGAAGATTTATTTCCATCATTCTGACTACGCAGGCGGTATGAAAGAGACCACATTAAAAGAGATGATGGAGAAGAAACCGGAGGAAGTGATTACTCTCGCTGTTAAGGGTATGCTTCCAAAGGGACCGCTCGGAAGAAGTATGATCACGAAATTGCACGTATACGCAGGTCCTGAGCATAATCATGCTGCTCAGAAGCCAGAAGTATTAACGTTTTAATCAGACTGAAAGGAGGAAATGACATTGGCTAAGGGAAGATATTACGGAACCGGCAGAAGAAAGAGCAGTATTGCGAGAGTTTACTTAGTACCGGGTACGGGGAAGATTACCATCAATAAGAGAGATATCGATGATTATTTTGGTCTTGAGACTTTAAAACTTGTTGTTCGCCAGCCTCTTGTTCTTACAGAGACCACGGATAAGCTTGATGTGCTTGTAAATGTGCATGGCGGAGGATTTACCGGTCAGGCCGGCGCAATTCGTCACGGAATTTCAAGAGCTTTGCTTCAAGCAGATGCGGATTATCGCCCAGCATTAAAGAAGGCGGGTTTCCTGACAAGAGATCCGAGAATGAAGGAGAGAAAGAAGTACGGTTTAAAGGCAGCAAGACGTGCGCCACAGTTTAGTAAGAGATAATTTTTTAACAATTAAAAAAGATAGTAAAACCCTTGAAAGTCCAGTATTTTCAAGGGTTTTTTTTATGCCTGCTCAAGTCTGTAGAGCCACGGAGGGCAGCAGTCTATTACTTTCCTAACGGTTTGCATTAGCGGAATTTAATTGTAAAAATAGGCAAAGGCAGGGTGCTAATTCCCTGCCTTATATGCATATTTACTAAAGTGCTAATTTGTATAATGCCAACTGATTAAGACTTACACCCTCTGTTTCTGCTACGATAAACGATTGCGAAGAATAAGGCAAAAGGAAATATAAGAAAAATTAATGGAAGTATAGGGATGAATATTGTATAATAAAGTTATTGAAAAATTAGAGAGGTTTTGAAATGAATATAAAAGAAAGAATTGACAGTAAGTTTAGGGGAAATATATATGTTGTCCAAGATGATAAAATTCTATGTGAATATGTAACCGGATTTGCTGATTTGTCTAATGAAGTTCCTAATTCGTTAGAAACAAAGTTTGCAAGCGCATCAGCGGGAAAAGTATTTGTCGCAGTAGGAATATTGCAGTTGATTGAACAAGAAAAAATAAAGTTTGATGATACATTAGGTGTGTTGCTTGATATTCCATTAAATAATATTGATAAGGACGTTACAGTCAGACAGCTTTTGAACCATACGTCAGGTGTTCCAGATTATTTTGATGAAAGTGTTATGGATGAATATGAAGAATTATGGATTGATTATCCTAATTATAAAATCAGACATAACAGCGATTTACTTCCACTGTTTATAAATAAGCCTATGATGTACCTTAAAGGGGAAAAATTTCAGTATAATAATTCGGGGTATGTATTGCTTGCAATGATTATAGAAAAGATTACAGGAATGTATTTTGACCAATATTTAAGAGAGAATATTTTTGATATATGTGGTATGAAATCAACGGGGTATTATGAGTTGGACAGACTGCCAGCGAAATGTGCCAATAACTATATTTATTGCTATGATACAAATGATTATCGCACAAATATATTTTCTGTTGATGTAAAAGGTACTGGTGCGGGTGGGGCGTTTATAACGGTCAGAGATATTGTTAATTTTTGGACTAATTTACTGAAGGGAAATTTAATCTCAAAAGTGCTTGTTTCAGATATGCTTAATAGGCAGAGTGGAGATGGGGTTGATGCAGAAGAAGGGTATTATGGTTATGGTATGTGGATAATTGATAATCCAAATGGTAAAGATTTTGCGTATTTTCAAGGTTGTGATCCGGGGGTAAGCTTTATCTCCGAATACAATCCGAATAATGGGATTATTTCTGTTTTAGTGAGTAATTACGGAGATAATGTTTGGAGGGAAATGAGAAAAATAAGAGAAGAATTATATTAAAGACAAAAGCAGGCGTTGGAGCAGGCGAAACAGCGTGTAGCATGAACGTGACTATAGTATGATTTAATTGAAATGTCAAAATTGGGAGGTATGTGATGATAGGAATATATTTTAGTGGTACAGGGAATACAAAGTTTTGTATGGATAAATTTTTAACAGAATATAACAATAGCAAAAATATATTTTCTATTGAAGATAAATGTACCTTAGACAAAATTAAAAATAACCATGAGATTGTGATAGGGTATCCAGTACAATACAGCAATATCCCTAAAATATTGCGCGATTATGTCACGTCAAATCAATACATTTGGAAAGGGAAAAAGGTTTTTATTATTGCAACAATGGGACTTTTCAGCGGTGACGGCGCGGGAATATTAGCACGACTATTAAACAGCTATGGTGCGGTTATATCAGGTGGTTTACATCTAAAAATGCCAGATAGTATTGGTGATGTAAAGGTGTTAAAACGTAGTCCCGAAAAGAATAAAGAATTGGTAATGAAAGCAGAAGAAAAAATACATAAAGCAGTACATTCCATAAAAAGAGGAAAGCCGCCACAAGAGGGATTGGGGATAGGCTATCATTTGGCGGGATTATTCGGACAGAGATTATACTTTGGGTGGAAAACGAAAAGATATACAGATAAACTAAAAATCGACCACCAAAAATGTATCGGTTGCGGTTTATGCAAAAGCTTATGTCCTATGGGTAATATCTCAATAAAAAGTGGACTTGCTGTTTCAAGTGATAAATGCACGATGTGTTATCGTTGTATTAGCAAATGTCCGAAACAGGCGATTACATTATTAGGCAAAAGAGTTATAGAACAAAATGAAATAAATCAATATATTTAATTTCCTAATTTGCCAACTAACTTTTATGAAACCAAAGTGATGTTGTATCATTTTAATTGACACCTTATACGCAAGGATTTAATGTATAATCAAAGAGAAAAAATGAGGCAACTAAGATGGCAAAAAAATAACAGAAATTTATTCTATGATTGCTTTGAGACAGTTGAAGAAAGGAGGGAAAAGTCATGAAGAAAAAAATATGCAGTTTTATTAGCTGCCGCGATGTGTCTTTTGGCTGCACCACAGTCAACGCATTTGAATGCTGCCCAATCAACAGAACCAGGATATAGATAGATTGACAAGGAGAAAATGCCATGATAAAATAAAATCAGTCAGTAAATACAGAAAAATATTGGATAACATTATCTCTCATCGTACAAAAAATAAAAAGTGGTATGTCCCTTAAATCACAAATCTAAGATTTAATATAAGGTCAAATGACGAGGAGGGGATAAGAAAAAGATGAAATATTATTTGGCGATTGATATTGGCGCGTCCTCTGGACGGCATATCGTGGGCTGGAGGGAAAATGGTGCGATACGGACGAAGGAAGTCCATCGTTTTCCCAACAAAGTACACGAGGATGGCGGGCATTTAATTTGGAACATGGAACATCTTTTATCAGAAGTGAAAAAAGGTATTGCGGCAGCTAAGGAAGAATATCCGGAGATTGTCAGTCTGTCCATCGACACATGGGGTGTGGACTATGTGTTGCTTCGGGGAACACAGGAAGTGCTGCCCGCCTACGCTTACCGGGATGGGCGGACAGAAAATATTATTCCGCTGGTGCATGAAAGGCTGCCGTTTTGGGAATTGTACCGCCGCACGGGCTGCCAGTTCCAGCCATTTAACAGTATTTATCAGCTCTATGCGGATAAGCTGGCTGGGCGTTTGGAGGGAGTCGGGGATATATTGATGATTCCGGAATATCTTCTCTGGAAACTTTGCGGCATGAAGGCAAGGGAATATACCAATGCTACCACTATGGGAATGGTCAATGCTCAGA
>CAJUCG010000136.1 GCA_910585065.1 uncultured Lachnospiraceae bacterium | reverse complement strand
GATCTGGCAGAATCTATACAATAATGATATTGACCAATCTACAAAGCAGGCGATTGAAATGCTACTTGAATCCATGCAGCCATCCTTGGAGCAGATAGAGGAATTAAAGAAGACGTATGCAGAAGCGGGGAAAGAACTACCAGCGGAACTGTTAAATAGTCTGTCAAAAGTGGATGTGATTTCTGCAATGACCGCGCGAAAAAAAATGATCGGAACGGCCGGCGATACTCAGTCTGTTTGGAGAGTAATGTGGAGTCAGATTGTCAATAATCCGGATTATGAAGAACTGGAAAACTTTCTGCGGGAAAAGGGCTGGGAATTGCCGGAGGCCATGGCGGAAGAGGTAGAAACAGCACAGGATAAAACAATTGTCCCGGCGATTTATCGAACATATAATCGTAGTCAGAAATATGTGGAGGAAATTTTTTCTCCGGGGTTCTCCGTATCTGCAGAGGTTAATGTTGATTTGAAGCCATCCTACTCACCTACTTCGTTTTCTCTTCCCAACATAGGAACGGAGGCATTAGAAATCGGACAGAAATTTTCTCCGGTTTCCCCTCTTGCTATGGGGACAAAAGCATTAGAAATGGGACGAAAACTCGAAGGACACGCGGAGGGAGGAATTTTTGATACCCCTCATGTGGCATGGTTTGCAGAAGAGGGTCCAGAAGCGATCATCCCGCTTGACGGAAGTAGTCACGCAGTATCCTTATGGGAGAAGGTGGGACAGCTTTTAGGGATATTCGAGGGAGGACAAAAACGCAGTGTAGTGGAAAGTGCTTCGGAAGAAATAACCTCTTACCAAACAACAAATAATAAGGTAGAACGTACAGATGATGCCAGACAATTTATCTTTTCGCCGCAGATCACGATTGAGGGAAGCACGAGTAAGGAGGATGTGAAGGAGGCACTTTCTATGTCAATGGAGCAGTTTAAGGAAATGATTGAACAATATTTCGCAGAAAAAGCACGAACTGCATTTGGATAAGGGGTGCAGCATGAAAACATATACAACGATTCAAGGGGATATGTGGGACTCCATTGCATACAAAGTATATGGGGATGAAAAGTATGCGGGAGTTCTTATGCAAAGCAATGTAGATCTGCTGGAAATTTTTATTTTCGGAGCTGGCACGGTTTTAACCGTGCCAGAATTAAGTGTGGAGGAAGAAACCGAACCGCCTCCATGGAGGGAATAAATGGCGAACAAACAGGAGCCGAGAAAGGCATCTTTGATCTTATCTTACAATGGGGTAAATGCGGAGAAAAATTTGTCAGGGAACTATGAATCTTTTTCCTATGTGGATGTGGCATCCGGTGAAGCAGATACGATTTCTATAACCGTTAGTAATCAGTCGGGGCAGTGGCTGAATCGCTATATGCCGGAGGATGGAGATTATGTGGAAGCTTCTATTGTGACGGAAAACTGGAATAAAGAGGGGGATAAGAAAAAGCTTTCGTGCGGAATGTTTGACCTTGATAGCTTTAAAGCTTCGGGATACCCGGAAACCGTGGAAATTAGTGGAATCACTATGCCAATTCGAACAAATTTCAATGTGACATTAAAGAATCGACAATTCAGCAAGACAACCGTAAAAACGATATTGTCAGATATTTGTACCGATGCGGGCATTACACTTAGTTACGAATCGGAAGATTATCCAGTAAAAGAAGCAGAACAATCGGAAAAAACCGATTTGGACTTTGCTTTCTCTCTCTGCAAAGACCATAATCTTGCAATGAAATTGTACAATAGAAAAATGGTCGTGTATGATCAGACGACTTACGAAAAAAAGAAACCCGCATATACCATTGATAAAACAGAAATGCAAACCTACTCTTTTCGCTGCCAGAAATCAAAATTATACGATTCTGTTCGGGTGCAATATACTGATCCCGGAAGTGATACTACTTTAACCTATTTTTATAAAATTCCTGGCAGTGAAGGAAAGCGTACACTGTATATCAATCAGCAAGTGGACACTGTACAGGAGGCGGAGATCATTGCAAAGGCAAAGCTTTTGGAAAATATTCGGGGAGCAAAATTCATTACGATTAAGGTCAAAGGGGATACAAGGCATATTGCTGCTCAAAATATTATGATCTCCGGACTGGGAAAACTAGACGGAAAATATTTTGTTGAGCGGGTAACGCATTCCAAGAACGCGAAAGACATTTATACCTGTACGATTAAAGCACATCCATGTGTAACGAATACAACGTCTTCTACTTCAACTTCTGCACCAAAAGAGCAGGCGGCGAAAGGCGGAACTACCTATACCGTAGTAAAAGGAGATTGTTTGTGGATGATTGCAAAGAAGTTTTATGGGAGTGGTGCAAAATATACATTGATTTATAACGCGAACAGAGGAATAATCAAAAATCCAAGCCTTATTTTTCCGGGACAGGTACTAACAATTCCGGCAGAATAAAAGGAGAATGAATGATATGGATATGGTGAGGACAGGAAAGATTTCTACAATAAATTATGCAGAAGGTACTGCATCTGTGACCTACACGGACAGGAACAATGAAGTGTCGCCGCTACTTCCCTTTTTTAGTATTTGCTATGAGATGCCGAAAGTGGATGAATTGGCAGTTGTGATTATGCTCTCTAATTCCATGACAAAGGGATTTATTATTGGAATACCTTATAGTGCCAAAAAAATGCCCGCACAGAATGGAAAAGGAATATTTTATAAAGAGTTTTCAGATGGTACAAGTATTTTGTATAATCCGGAAACAAAGACACTCTCTGCTAATGCAGAAAAAATTACTCTTCAATCCGTGACTGCGGATAGTGTAACGATAAATGGGACATTAAAAGCAAAGAGGATTGAGGCAGAGCGGGCAGAAATTGGAGAGTTAATTGTGGATACGATAAAAACAAAAAATTCCTGAACGGAGAGGGTGAGAAAATGGCAGTTGGATATTTTGGTGACATTGTATTTCGAACATCAGATAAAAAAATATTGAGTTTTCACGATTTTAAACTGTCCGCATCGGGAAACTGGGGAGAACATAAAAGAAACGGAAAAAAATCAGAGTGGGAGTTTTTGGGACCTGGTACGGAAAAAGTATCCTTTGTAATTGAACTGGATGCCAACTTTGGGGTAAAGCCCCGGAAAGTCATTGAAAAATTAGTAAAGTATGTGGAAAAGGGAACGATTTATCCGTTAGTCATTGGCGGGAAAAAGGTGGGAAAAAAGTGGAGAAGTACAGGGTTATCGTCTACATGGGGACATATTATGAATGGCGGGGAACTGGTAAAGGCATCCGTTACTCTGACTCTTGAAGAATATGCATAATTAGGGGGGATGGGATGATTTCAATTAGTGACGTGGAAATTGTACTTAATTCAGAACTTGATGCCGCGCTTCGCGCCGAACTGATAGAGAATGCATCAACAATCCTAACTATGCTGCGTGGCACAAATCCGCTCGACCGGGGAATGGGGCTTGTACCTGGGGAAATCGTTGGACGAAATGTATATACAGCGCGTGCAGCATATACCATACAGGCCATTGAACAGATCGAACAGTATGAACCGCGATTAGAGGTTGTAGAGATTAACTTTGAATCAGCGGAAAATAAATTGATTCCAAAGGTGGTGGTTACTTACAATGGAAATGGATATCAATAATTTGCTTGCACTCCCGGATATATCAGTGATTGATGGTGTAACAGTGGATGGTATACGAACAGATATGATTACCGATTATGAGGTGATGTATCAGAAAGAAACCGGAGAATCGATTACCCTCCATCCAGCGGACAGAGATCGGCTCAAACTGAATGCGGTAGCGAATAAACTATTTCAGGCATATCAGTGCATCGATAAGGGGTTTCGGATGAATTTTCTGCGCTATTCCTATGGGGATTATCTAAAACATCTTGGGGCGCGAGATAGGACATTTAAGCAGGATTCAAGACCCGCTGTAACGGTGCTGCGCTTTACTTTGCAAGAAACTCGCGCTCAGGTGACTGCCATTCCGGCCGGAAAAAGAGCAACCGCAGGGGATAATCTATTTTTTGCAACGGACGATTATGCGGAGATAGGTGCAGGAAATTTGTATGTAGATGTTCATGCGACTTGTACACAGACAGGAACAATTGGAAATCACTATATGCCGGGGCAGATTAACGGAATGGTGGACAAGATCCCGTATGTAGAGAGGGTGGAAAATATCGTGGAATCTGAGGGTGGGAGTGATGAGGAGTCCGATGCGGATTTCAAGATAAGAGTTTTTTTGGCTCCTTCGTCCTATTCTACTGCCGGCCCCGAAGATGCCTATATCTACTGGGTAAAACAATATAATTCCGCTGCTATCGGAGATGTAAAGGCGATGAGTACAGAGGGAGGGGAAGTTAATATACGAGTAGTACTGACGGGAGGCATATTACCTTCCGAAGCGTTCCTTGCCGGATTAACCGATTTTTTGGCGAATGCGAAAGTACGCCCATCAACAGATAAAGTAATTGTTTCCGCGCCGGATGTTGTGGAGTATGATCTGGATTTTACTTACTATATCGGGAAAAGCAACAAGTATAATGTCGAAGCTATCCAAAAAGCAGCAGAGGATGCGAAAGATGCTTATATTGCATGGCAGAGAGGGCACATCGGTGTGGATATCAACACCGATGTGCTTGTAGAATTTTTAAGAGCAGCAGGAGTAAAAAGAGCAGTTATCCGTAATCCAAGTTACACGGTTGTTCAGGATACGGAAATAGCGGTGGTTGCTAATGTTTCTATGATATATGGAGGGCTGGAAGATGATTAGCTTGTCAGAAATTGGTGGGTTGTATCAGTCTATTCCTGCAAATTTAAAGGATGCCCGGACAAAGGCTTTTGCTTATGCTTGTGACAGGCAAATCGAGCGATTGTTAAAATGTGCAGAAAAAACCAAAGTATGGTGCGACATTGAGAATGTGGATGAGAAATATCTTGATTATCTGGCAGCAGATAGCAGGGCATTATTTTATTATTCAGAACTCGCGCCGGACGTAAAGCGAGAACTGATTATCAATTCGCCTTACTGGTATATGAAACTGGGAACATTAACCGCGTTGGAAGAGATGGTAACTACGGTATTTGGGGAGGGAAAAGTAGAAGAATGGTTCCAGTATGGGGGAGAACCTTATCATTTTCGCATTCATGTAACAAATGCTAATGTAAGCAGTGAACAAAACAAGATGTTTAAGGAAATGTTGCGCGGTATAAAACGTCTTAGTGCGCAACTGGACGCGATTGAGTATATTTTTCAGGATGAGTTTGTGGCGCAAGTGAATGTAGAGTCAGGATTGCGAATAATCAGCGCATTTTATCCGCGCTATAATGTAATACCATTTCTTCTGGACGGTAGGGCATTGCTAAACGGAAAATATCGCCTGAATGGCTATTTATCGGGAGAAACCCTGGACTTTTACCCGGTGATGTTGCGAGTAATTATGGGCGCAGACTGGCGCACAGGTACTGCCGGAATATTGACGATGCAGGGCGCAGCGGAAGAGCGCGTGGATGAGGAAGCTTCGGCGCAGATCATCGCGGATGCTGAAATGGAGATTGCACCAGAGAGTGCGCTCAAAATGCAAAGTTTTGCGGACTGTGAGGTAAAGACGGATGGAACCTTAATCGTAGAAAAAGACCTGTGGATGTTAGATGGCAGCGTGATGTTGGATGGGAGCCGGATACTAGACGCAGAAATCTATGAAGAAAAAATATAAGTATAGAAAGGATGGAAAGAATCATGGCACAGGGAGTAATTACAAAAACAGGTAGGGAAAAGCTTTGTAAGGCACACGCGGGAGATATCAGTTTGCCCGCGATTACACAGATGGCATTTGGAGATGGCGGCGTGGATGAAACTGGCGCAGTTATCGCAACAACCGGGGAGGAAGTATCCCTGAGAAACGAGTTGCTAAAAAAAGACATTGATAGCCACTCTTACCCGATAACGACAACTGGACGCTACAGTGTGAGGCTGGGGAAAGAGGAATTGGCAGACCAGATGATAAGTGAGATGGGACTGTTTGACGCAGAAGGTGATCTGGTTGCTTACAAGACGTTCCTGCCAAAGGGAAAGGACGCAGATATGGAATTCGTTTGGGATATGGACGAGATTTTTTAAGGAGGGGATACCGTGGCAAAGTTTGTAACGAAAGATCCACCAGAATTTAGCACAGAAATGCGAATGCTGGAAACAAATGATCCGGGACACGCAAATGTCTTTAATCCGCTACTTGCACAGCTTTTGAATAATGATGCATTTTTAAAGGCTGTAGTAGATGCAGCAAAAAAGCATATGCAGAATGATGAAATCCATGTAACAGAGCAAGACAAAGAGTTATGGGATGCCAAAGCAGGGACAGGCACAGCAACGCAGAGCGAGCCGGGACTGATGAGCGCAGGGGACAAGCAAAAATTAGATGGTGTGGCGGAAAATGCAGAGGTGAATCAAGATGCATTTTCCAAAGTGAAAGTTGGAAATGTTACTATAGTGGCAAATGGTAAAACCTCAACATTCGCGCTAGAAGCGGGGGACAATATCACGATATCCGCAGATAATGCCACAAAGAAAATTATCATTAAAGCTAATAACGATAACGGCAATGCAGATATGCTGGACGGATACCACGCTGAGCATTTTGCAAACGCGGATCACGGGCATGATGGAAGATACTACACAAAGACAGAATCGGATAATCTGTTAAAGCAAAAGGCGGCATCTTCACATAGTCATAACAACTACGCACAGAAAACGATTTATAAAGACGATGGAGTGTCATTGGAGCGGACGGGAGCCGTTGGCTCAAAAAGTATCGCGCTTGGTGCATATGCGGTAAAGGCAACGGGAGCGAATAGTTTTGCAGCAGGATGGCTAACGGAGGCGACAGGGGATACGGGTACAACATTTGGATATTTGACTAAAGCAACTGGAACGCACTCTTTCGCGTGCGGGGAACAAACCGAAGCTAGTGGACAAAATTCTCATGCAGAAGGAAGTGGTACAATCGCAAGTGGGTATAATGCTCACGCTGAGGGAGATAGGACGACAGCATCAGGAAGCCATTCTCATTCGGAGGGAGCTGGAACAGAAGCGTTGGGAGCTTGGTCACACGCAGAAGGTGCTGGCGCAAAAGCTTCAGGTAATTATTCTCACGCAGAAGGATATGAAACATTTTGTGATTGTACATATGGAGGTCATGTAGAGGGTATGTCTTCCATTGCAGCACCAACGCAGTGCTGGCTTCCCATTGCATCTTATTCAGGAGCTACGTTGACAGTAGATACAACAAAAGTGAATTATGTTTCTACTGCAATGGCTAAGATTACAGCGGGCATGGAAATTTTTGTTTGGAATGATTATTATGCAAATAAAGATGCATATAAATATCAGGTTGCCGCAGTAAATGTATCAGCCAAAACCATCACACTAAATAAAGCATTACCCGCATCCAATTTTCGGGTGGTCAATGCTGTTATCCCTGCGATAAGAAATACAAAGCAATATTATCCAGGACACGCAGAAGGAACAGGAACAAGAGCAATTGGAAATAGCTCTCATGCAGAGGGAACTGAAACGATTGCAGATTGTAATTCATCTCATGCGGAGGGAAGTCATACAACTGCAAGTGGGGATAATTCTCATGTAGGGGGAAGAGAAAGTAGTGCAGTTAGTACTGATTCTTTTGCGCATGGTACGGGCTGTTATGCAGGCGGTTGGGGTCAGGCGGTATTTGGACGACATAACAAGAAAACTCCGGATAGTGAAAAAAATAATGCAGGGGATATGTTTATCGTAGGGAATGGGCATGATATAAATAATTTATCAAATGCATTCCGTGTACATTATAATGGAATGGCATATGTAAAGACCGCTTATAATACTGGTGGTGCAGACTATGCTGAATTGTTTGAATGGCTGGATAATAATGTGAATGGAGAAGATCGTGTCGGATATTTTGTTGCACTGGAAGATAATAAAGTGCGAATTGCATCCAGTCAGGACTACATTTTAGGTATTGTATCGGGTGCGCCGTCAGTTATCGGTAATTCGCCGGAAGATTGGGCGGGACGTTGGAAAAAAGATGTATTTGGGCGACCGATAAAGGAACTATCCAAAATACCAGTTATGGCACATGAAACATATGAAGAACCCATTTTAGATGAAGACGGAAATGAAACAGGAGAGTATGAGCATAGAATACACGAAGTAGAAACTGGAGAATTTACAGAGTTAGAGCATCCAATTGTGGTAGAAGACTATGATAGTTCAAAACCATACATATGCCGAATTGACCGTCCAGAGTGGGCGGCGATCGGAATGCTGGGCGTGCTGGCGGTGTACGATGATAGAAGCTGTCAGGTAAACGGCTATTGTAAAGTAGCAGACGGAGGGATTGCAACCGCAGCGGATGGCGAGTATATGTTGGTAGAGGGCAAGATCCTTCGGGGATACCGCGTAATTGAGCGTGTGGCAGAGAATATCGTCAAAGTGGTTTTCCGGTAAATTTTGGTTGCAGAATTTGACAAAATGTGCTATAGTGAACAAGGACACCGTGTTACAAGGTGGTAGCCTCCCGAACTTTCAGAAAGCGGAATTCTCCGCTGTGCCATTCGGCATAATCCCATCGTGGGAAATAAGAAAGAGGGAGGTGGTGCAGATGGATACATACCAGATTTTGACCCTGTTGTTTTTGGGTGGTAATTTCTTGATTGCGCTGCTTGCCTATCTCGACGATAGGAACAACAAGCGAAAATAAATAAGCCTACCTTGTATCTTCGCCGGATCAGGTAGGCTTATTGCCTATTGAGAGGCTAACCACTTTGTGGGCGATGTCCTCTTGTTAAGGCTACTATACCACAATTAAATAAAAAATGCAAGCAGGAGCGTCAAGTTTTTTGATGCTCTTTTTTGCGTGCAGGAAAGAGGATGAAATGAAACAACAAATAAGACCGCCACCGATGAAAATGGATATATGCCACAAGTCGTAGAACTAAAAGGTTCTTTTTTTACGTAGAAAGGAATTGATTATGGAAAAAGTGAAAGCAATCCTAACAACAATTATTGGGGGAGTAATGAGTATGCTTGGAATCTTAGCTGTACCTGTATTGATCTTAGTCGGTTGCAATGTAATTGATTATATCACTGGTTTGCTGGCAGCAAAGTATCGGGAGCAAGCTTTGGATAGTTACAAAGGATTCCGTGGAATCGCGAAAAAAGTGTGTATGTGGTTGCTGGTAGTGATTGGAGCGGTGATTGACTGGTTATTGATCTATGCATCAGAAACCGTGGGAATTCGCTTGCCATTTA
>CAJUCG010000135.1 GCA_910585065.1 uncultured Lachnospiraceae bacterium | reverse complement strand
AAATCCTTTTCAAAGGACGAAAAACATGATATCTTATTAGGGAAGAAAAATTGGGAAAGGAAAGGTGTTCTTAGTAAGGCTGGGAGCACCTTTTTTCTGACTGTGAACCGGCAAAAACAAAAATTTTCTTTGCCGGCTGGAAAGGGGGATAAAAATGTCAGAACGGGTAATGGATATCTTTGGAATTGATGTATTTAACGAAGCAGTAATGGCGGAACGCCTGCCAAAAAAGGCATTTGTGTCATTAAAGAAGACCATCAACAACGGTGAGGAACTTGATGCGATGGTGGCGGAAGTCGTGGCAAATGCAATGAAGGACTGGGCGATTGAGCGGGGGGCGACGCACTACACACACTGGTTCCAGCCAATGACCGGCGTAACCGCAGAAAAGCATGATTCTTTTATTGCCCCAGCATCGGAGGGCAGGGTGATTATGGAGTTTTCAGGAAAAGAGCTGATCAAGGGCGAGCCGGATGCCTCCTCTTTTCCGTCGGGCGGACTTCGCGCTACCTTTGAAGCTAGGGGTTACACCGCCTGGGACTGTGGTTCGCCTGCCTTTTTAAAGGAGGATGCGGCGGGTGTTACTCTTTGTATTCCGACAGCGTTCTGCTCCTATACCGGGGAGGCATTAGATAAAAAAACTCCGCTTTTACGCTCAATGGAGGCATTAAACAAGCAGGCGGTGCGTGTACTGCACCTTTTTGGTGAAACGGATGTCACCAATGTTTCCTGCTCGGTCGGTGCGGAGCAGGAGTATTTCTTGATCGATAAGGAAAAGTACTTAAAGCGCGAAGATCTGATCTTTACCGGGCGCACATTATTTGGTGCGATGCCGCCTAAGGGGCAGGAACTTGACGATCATTATTTTGGCACAATCAAAGAGCGCATTGCCGCATTTATGAAAGAGTTAAATACAGAATTGTGGAGGCTGGGAGTTCTGGCAAAGACACAGCACAATGAGGCGGCACCGGCGCAACATGAACTTGCGCCGATCTATGCAACAGCAAATATTGCAACTGATCATAATCAACTGATTATGGAGTGTATGAAAAAGGTAGCGAACCGCCAGGGGCTTGCCTGTCTGCTGCACGAGAAGCCATTTGCTGGGGTCAACGGCTCAGGTAAGCATGACAATTGGGCAATGATTACAGATACGGGAAGAAACCTTTTAAATCCGGGCAAAAAACCGCACGAAAACACACAGTTTTTATTTTTCCTTGCGGCGGTAATCAAGGCGGTTCACGAACACGCGGAACTTTTGCGCCTTTCCGCCTCCAATCCAGGCAACGACCATAGACTTGGCGGGAATGAGGCACCGCCGGTAATTATCTCAATGTTTTTAGGCGAGCAGCTTGAGGATATCCTAAAACAGCTAGTCGCACATGGCACAATAGAAAATACCAAGCAGGGCGGAAAACTTTTGACCGGCGTGCATTCCATCCCGTATATCAAAAAGGACGCAACGGATCGCAACCGCACATCCCCATTTGCATTTACAGGCAATAAATTTGAGTTTCGCACAGTGGGTTCATCCATGTCCGTCGCTGACCCAAACACAGTTTTAAATACAATTGTAGCGGACGCACTTGAGCAGATGGCGGATGCACTTGAACAGATTTCGGCGGCACCGGGGACGGAGGAGTTTGACCGGGCGGTGCGCGAGCTGATTCGGGAGATTGTAAAGAAGCATGATCGGATTATCTTTAATGGGAACGGCTATGCAAAAGAATGGTTTGAGGAGGCAGAACGCCGTGGGCTGCCAAATGTGAGATCCATGGTCGAGGCGATCCCTTGCCTAATGCGTGAGGAAAGTATAAGGGTCTTTGAACACCATGGAGTATTGAATCGGACGGAGCTTGCCTCCCGCGCGGAAATTCACTACGAGAGTTATTCCAAGGCAATCAATATCGAGGCGAAGACGATGATTGAGATGGCCTCAAAGCTCTATATCCCCGCGGTGATAAGGTATATGGAGCGTCTGGCAAATTCGCTTACCGCAGTGAAAAATGCCGTGCCGGATGCGGATACAAGTGTGCAGGAAGAATTATTGAAAAAGACTTCCGCGCTGCTTTCAAGTGCGCAGAAAGCGTTAAACGCACTGAGAGAAAAGGATGCGCAGGCGGCGCGAAAAGAACCGGGCAGCGAACAGGCAAATTATTTCCACAAGGAGGTTGTCCCTGTGATGGAGGCACTCCGCGCCCCGATCGATGAGTTAGAAATGCTTGTCGATAAGGCACTCTGGCCAGTGCCAACCTACGGAGATCTCTTGTTTGAAGTCTGAGTGTGAAGCTGCCTATTAGCTGATTTTAAAAGTGGTTGGCAGAGTCAAAAGTCTGAAAAAGAAAATAATATAAAAGAAGGGGGATTCCAAAAAATGGAAGACCCCCTTTTTAATTGCATAATTTTGCACCAAAATGCGAAAAATAACAGTTTTTAAATTAGTATTCCATTAAAAACATTTAAAGTAATTGAAAAAAGTAGTTTGCTGTAGTATTATAGTTCGTGAGATTTCCGCCGTGTTCTTTATCGGTTAAAAATTATTTCACTTGTGCGCCTGAATTTTTACTGCACGGATGAAAACTATTTTTCTGGCTGCGACGCAGAAAGACGAAACCTTTAAAAAGTGCGGCGAAAATAAATACAAAAATGCAATGGAGGGTTTGTATGGCACTAATAGTGGACGGACTGGTGAAAAAATATGGGGAAAAGACTGTTGTCGATCATTTGAGTTTTGCGATGGAAAAGCCGGGGGTGTACGCGCTGCTTGGCACAAACGGCGCGGGAAAGACCACCTCGATTCGCATTATCCTTGGGATGCTTGCGAGCGACGAGGGAAAAGTGACTTGGAAGGGCGCGCCGCTTGACCCGGTAAATGCCAATATTGGTTATCTGGCGGAGGAGCGCGGTCTTTATCCGAAATATTCGCTGCTTGATCAGCTCTTGTATTTTGCCAAATTAAAGAAAGTTGGCAAAAAAGAGGCGATGGAGCGAATCAAGTATTGGGGGGAACGCCTGGAGGTGATGGAATATATTTTCCCGCCGGCACTAAAGGGCAAAAGGAGGGCGAAGGCAAACCGTGCTGACCAGCTTTCCAAAGGAAATCAACAAAAGATCCAGCTGATGGCGGCACTGCTTTCTGACCCGGAACTCTTAGTTTTGGACGAACCGCTTTCCGGTCTTGACCCGGTAAATACCGATCTGTTTAAGAGTATTATCCGCGAGGAAATAGGAAAGAACAAATTCCTGATTATGTCGAGCCATCAGATGCCGGTGATCGAGGAATTCTGTTCCGACATCACGATTTTAACTCGCGGGAAATCTGTTTTGACTGGAAATTTAAATGAGATCAAAAAGAGCTATGGCAGGGTGAATCTCTTTGTAAAATGTGAGGGTGAAATTGACCGTTATATCGATCAGTTCGGGTTGAAACTTGCCAACCGCACGCCGGAAGAGTATCACCTAAAAGTGCAGGATGAGGCGCAGGCGATGGCATTTTTGGGCAAGCTGGTGCAGGATAAGGTGACGGTGATCCGCTTTGAACTGCGCGAGCCGTCGCTGCATGAGATCTTTGTCGAGAAGGTAGGAGGCACACATGAAGAGTAAGCTTTCCGGTTGGAAGGATGTATTTTTGTTTACGCTGGAACAGACGTTAAAAAGCAAAGCGTTTCGTATATCCTTTATTATCATGATTCTTCTCGCGCTGGCGGCTTCACCCGTTATAAATATGATTTCCTCCGGCGAAGAAGAAAATAATAATTATACAATTACAAAAATGTATGTGAGCGATGAAACTGGCTATTTCGATGCGGATATGGTTCGCGCCATATTAGCAGAGGGTGGCTGGGAAGTGCAGATTGATATGGGTGGTGCCTCGTCCGGTGCAGTATACGAAGAACTTTGTGCGCGCGTGGATGAGAGGGAAAACAATGCAGTGCTTTTGTCCATAACGGCAGCACAAGGTCCGGTGGAAATGTTTTTGGAATATTCTAAAAACGGTGAAATCGGGAAAACAGAACTTGCTGCTTTTAAGGAAGTGCTTCACACTGCTCTTATCAAATGCCGCTTTCAGATGCTTGAGATCAGGGATGAGCAGAGGGAATTGCTCTCGGCAGAAGTAATCACAAGCGTTGTGCATATGGGAGGAAATGGCGAGATTATCATGGAGGAGGACACTTCGATCTCCGGGTTTGAGTATGGATTTTTGTACGCGTTGCTCTTTATTGGTATGATGATCTGCATGATGACTGGCTCCCAGGTTGCAACTTCAATTGTGGAGGAAAAATCTTCGAGGGTGGTGGAGTATTTGCTTACTTCCATCCGACCATTCTCCATTATTGTAGGTAAGGTTTTGGCGATGTTGTGCGTCGTGATGCTAGAGGTGGTGGGAATGATTCTTGTATTTGTCGTTTCCAATTCCATCACTGAGCAAAGAACCGGGCAAAATGTGTTGGAAAACATGATTTCGCCGGAGATTTTGGGGCAGCTAAATCCATTTAATATTGTTTTGGGACTTGTCTTTATGGCACTCGGCATGATTTTTTACGCGACACTTGCCGGGCTTGCCGGAGCGACAGTCAGCCGTATGGAAGAACTTGGCGAAGGACTTGTAATGTTTTCGATTACAATACTTGTCGGTCTTTATATCGGGATTGGTGCGGCAGCTTCCCTGTTGAATGCGGGCGATAATTCATTCGCTGTTTTCGCGATGCTCTTCCCAATTTCCTCCCCGTTTTTGATTCCGGGCGCGATTGTGATAGGAAAGGCACAAGTCTGGGTGATTGTAGTGGCTTTTGTGCTTTTGGTTGGATTGGTTTCTCTTTTATTCTGGTTTGTATCCCGTGTTTACGAGGCACTTATCGTCTACAATGGCAACCGGATTAAGATAGGACAGCTTTTAAAAATGAAAAGCTGAGTAAGGGAAAAAGGAATGGAGGCATAGAGTGAAAGAGAATAGTTTTCGTGGGTGGAAGGATGTGTTTTCTTTTACCTTTCACCAAATGATAAAAAAGACCAGCTACCGGGCGGTAACGGCGGTTATCGGGCTACTTTTGATTGCAGGGTTAGCCCTCGTGGTGGTGATCACGGGAGAGCCGGAGGAAAGCAAAGTAGAAAGCTGCGGGATTGAAACCGTCTATGTTGTGGATGAGTACAAGGTGGATTATGCGCAGATGCTTGCAGCACTTGGCAAGGGATCGTATCTTCAGATTGAATTTGTAAATGTACCTGATAATAAAACTGCTATGGAAAATGCAAAACAGGCGGGAGAAAGAGCGGTCGCCGTTGTCGAGGTAAGCTATAGGGATGCAGCATTTTATATGGATGGAACCCTGCCGGAAAACTCGACGGCACGGCAAAGCGATGCGGAGGATCTGCTTGCAATGATGGCGGAATGCTTTGAGTATGCGAAAGTTGGGATGGCAAATCTGACTGCCGATCAGAGCATGGCAGTGCAGATGCCGATTTTGACAAGCGATGGCAAAATTGGTGAGGATCACAGTGTCGGCGCGATGCTGGTCAAGCTGATGGCCCCGATGTTTTTTGGGCTGGCACTGTATATGATGTTGATTTTCTATGGTCAGGATGTCAGCCGTGAGATCTCTATGGAAAAAGTTTCCAAATTGACAGAAACACTACTTACTTCCATTAAGCCATATGCAATGATTACCGGAAAAGTCCTCGCCGTGGCTCTGGCTGGTATTTTGCAGTTCTTCTTCTGGATTCTCTGCGCGATCGGGGGGCTTGTCATTGGAAATATAATAGCAAAATCCATGTATCCGGGCTATGAAAATGTAATTTTCACGGCACTTAGCTACGTGCGGGAAACCTACAGCGCGTCCGCATTCTCACCGTTAGCCGCGATCCTTGCCGCGCTGATCTTTATCGTCGGTTTCCTGTTTTACAGTGTGCTTGCGGGGGTGGCGGGAAGTCTGGTCTCCAAGCCGGAGGATACCGCACAGGTGCAAAGCCTTTTCCAGTTCCCGATAATTATTAGCTTCTTCGTCTGCTATTTCGGTCTTCTTTTGGAGAAGGAGGGGCTGATTATCGCGACAAGGTTTGTTCCGTTCACTATTCCGTTCGGGATGCCGTGCGATCTTTTGACTGGGACGGCAAGTCTTTTGCAGGGTGTAATTTCCCTTGTGATCTTATTGGTATTTACCGTGCTTTGCATTATCCTTTCCGGCAAGGTGTACGAGGGCTTAATCTTGTACAATGGACAGAAGTTAAATGCAAAAAAGATTGTAAATATTATTCGGGCAAAAAAATAAAGTTTAAAAACGGGGCTGTTGCGCAGACAGCCCCGAAAAATTATTCTTTTTCAAATATTTCTTTTACCACATCATACGCTAATTTTCTGCGGCGAAATTCATCTACAATTCCTTTGTTGTTCATTGTTCTAGGTCTTGTGCCAAACCATTCTTCGCTGATACGGATATCGCAGAACTGCCAGATATAGACACCGGAGCAGTCCGGATAATGAAGGACAGCATTAAGCTGTTTTTGCAGTGCCTCTCTTTGGTATTCTTCCGTCCATTTGGAACAGTAGGCATTGTGATAGCCGTAAATGGCTCCCGCACCGATCTCCGTGATAAGGAAGGGCTTTCCGGCACCCCCCGTCGCATCCTGTACCCAGCGGTACAGATCATCTAAATATTCGTCCGCTGGCGTATCATGATACCAGAGCGGATAAATATTGTAGGAAACCACATCCGGCAGATCAAAGCAGAGATCGGTCTTAAACTTGCAGCTTGCGAAAGAGCAGGGTCTTGATTGATCGAGTTTTCTTATCAGTTCAAATTGTTTTTGATAACATTCCCTGCCGTACTCAGTATCACTTGCACATTCATTTAAAATCCCCCAGATATAGATGGAAGGATGATTGTAGTGCGCTGCAATCATCTCCTCAATTACTTTTTCTGCCTGCGCTTCAAAATTTGGATTTCTCATCGCCTCTTCGCTCAGTCCTCTTGCGTGATTTTCCTCCCAGACAAGAATTCCTTCTTCATCGCACAGATCAAGGAAGATCTCATCGTTTGGATAATGCGCTGTCCGCACAGAGTTCGCCCCCAAATGCTTTATGATCTCAAGGTCGGCCGCCATTGCTGCGTAGGGCAGAGCGCAGCCAAACTGAGGGTGATCTTCATGGCGGCATAGACCCTTGATCCGAAGTTTCTTTCCGTTTAACAAAATATCTTTTCCATTAACTTTTACTTCGCGGAAACCGATACGGTCAATCAGATCGTCGATTGCCGTGCCGTTTTTTGTAAGAAGAGCGGTGACAAAGTACAGTGCTGGATTTTGCTCTGACCATTCCGCAACTTTTTCAAAACTCATCTCGGTGCTTACTAACTTTTGTTCTCCCCCTTTTACCACAATTTTTTCCACAAGAGAAATTTGTCCAGCCAGCAGAAGTTTTAAGTCAACTTCTGCATCCTCCTCGCTAATGTTTTCGACGATCGCCTCAAGTCTTGCGCGCCAAAGTCCGTTTTCGCGGAATGGTGTTACATGGAGAGTGCGAAGGAATTGCTCTGGAAGGATTTCTAGTGCAACGGGTCTGCTCAGTCCGCCGTAGGACATATAATCATTTGGTATATGCAGGGCACTTTCGCTGCTGAAGCGATTGTCCGCCCGCACGGTAAGTATATGTTCCCCTTCTGTCAGATTCCTGATAATAACATCAAATATCGTGTAGGCGTTGTAATGGGAGGCAATTTTTTTTCCGTCCAAAAAGATAGTTGCTGTATGACTGACCCCTTTAAATTCCAGCCGGATATTTTGTCCTTTGTCCCCACCATTATCAATGGAGAACTTTGTTGTATAATCACCTTCCCCGCGATAATTAGTAAATTCGGGATGGCTTTCAAAGCAGCAAGGTGTGGCGACCTTGTAAGTCTTTCCTGCGTTTTCTCCCTGACATGGGGTAAAATCCCAGAGAGTGCCAGTAAGTTCGCGCTCAGCGCGAATTTTGTGGGTGGCGAATGTCCTTAGCATAAGAACCTCCTGTTATGTTTATTTTTGGTGGAATTGCTGTATGTCCTGTTCTTTATTATATTGGTTTTGAATATAGTTTGCAATAGGGAGAGAGATTTTTGCCTTCGCCATTTTTCGTTGAAATTTTTCATTTCTTATGGTATGATATCGAAAGATATTATACCTGCGCCAGTTCGCTTTCAATTGCAGAAACCGCGCCGGAGGTAAGGGAAAAAATTTTTATAGCGGACTGTGCGCATCTGCCGGAGGCAATATGTTCGAAGAACATGGTATGATATCGAAAGATATTATACCTGTAATGGTAAAGTAAAGAAAGAAGAGGAAATACCATGAAATTCATTCACTGTGCAGATCTGCACTTTGACTCGAAACTAAATGCAAATCTTGATCAGGAGAGCGCGAAAGCGCGCAAAGCAGAAATTCTAAACACTTTTGTTCGCATGGTTGCGTTTGCCGCAAAACATCAGGTGAACGCAATACTAATTGCTGGGGATCTTTTTGATACAAAAAATAGTTCGGCAACTGCAAGAAATACTCTGCTCTATGAAATCTCCGAGCATCCCTCTATCAATTTTTATTATCTTAGAGGAAACCATGACCAGGAAGGAATATTTTTTGGGGAGGGAGAAATTCCGCAGAACTTAAAAATTTTTGATGCTGAGTGGACAACTTATTTTGAGGCGGGAGGCAAGATAACCATTTCGGGAATCGAGTTTCCTGCAAAAAATCCTGATACAATCTATCAGGATTTTGCTTTGGATATGGAAAAATTTAACATTGTCATGCTACATGGACAGGAGATGGAGGGCGCGGGAAAAGACAGAACGGAAGTGATCAATCTAAAGGCACTGCGTGGTAGGGGGATTGATTATCTGGCACTCGGACATATTCACGCATATAAAAAGGAAGCACTGGATGCGCGCGGAACCTATTGTTATTGCGGCTGTCTTGAGGGAAGGGGTTTTGATGAGTGCGGGGAACATGGTTTTGTGCTGCTTGATGTGGACGAGGAAAGCAAAACTTACACACATGAATTTATCCCGTTCGCACAGCGCAGACTCTACGCGTTTGATGTGGATGTGACGGGGTGTCTGACCAGCGCGCAGATGGCGGCGAAGGTGGAAGAAGTTCTTTTTGCTGCCGGATGTACAGAACAGGATCTAATAAAAATAGTGTTAAAAGGAATGGTTGATGTTTCGTGTGAAAAGGATATGTCTTATTTTCCGGCGCGGTTTTCGCCCCAGTTTTATTTTATTAAATTTTATGATGAGACAGCCTTAGGGCTTGAAATGGGCGATTATCTTTTAGACACTTCGCTAAAGGGGGAATATGTGC
>CAJUCG010000134.1 GCA_910585065.1 uncultured Lachnospiraceae bacterium | reverse complement strand
AACCGCTGAAACAAACGCTCTAAGTCCTGCTTCTGAATCCCTATCCCCGTATCCTGCACTGCCACTTTCAACACAAATTTTTCAAGTTCCGTCCATTCACCATAGACAGCAAAGGAAACACTGCCCTCCTTTGTATATTTTACTGCGTTCGTTACCAGATTCGTAATTACCTGGCGAATCCGCATATCATCACCCACTAATGTGGATGGAAGACTCTCGTCAATGCTTACCATCACCTGAAGATTCTTCTTCCCCGCCTTTGTCTCAAGCAAATGTACCTCATCATTTAAAAGTGAAGCAAGCTGATAGGATTTTTCCACAATCTCTAATTTCCCGGACTCAATCTTTGAAAAATCGAGAATATCGTTGACCAGAGTAAGCAAAAGCTTGCTGGCATTATCCACATTCCCTGCATATTCCAATACCTCTTTTTGTATACTCTCGCGCAAAATCATTTGATTCATGCCAATAATGGTATTGATTGGAGTGCGTATCTCATGTGACATATTGGCAAGAAAATTTGTCTTTGTCCGATTCGTCGCAAGGGCATCCTGTTTTTCGCGCTCCAGTTCACGGATATCCTGGCTTGTTTTTAACATTGCCATCACAAAAAGCAGGATCGAAGCAAAGACCATCGCCTTGCTGCGGTTTTGTGCCAGATAAATTCCAGCTACTTCAATTGATACTGCAACAAAAAGTCCTATGTATCCAATAAAAACATAAAGATAATCTTTAATTCTTTTTTTCTGGATATCAACTGCCATCGTCACCCCAACCGTAATTAACGTTGCAAAAACCATAAGATGCATCAGCCGCATCGAATCCGAGAAATCGACTAACTGTCCCACATGCAGCAATGTACACAGACAAAAAGTAAAAAGACTTGCAAGTTTTATTATCTGGTAGGATTTCTGATAACGCCTCCTCTGCACCCGATCAAAATATTCAGCATACGGAAACGGCATAAGCCCCGCCGCCAAAAACGCTACATCTGCGACCACTGAAATATTGGTAAAGAAAAGTTGGCGCAGCCGTGATTCGCAGAGCATCCATGCCGCAGTTAATAAAATTCCCCAGCCTAAATACACGAGTGCGAATGGTCTCTGAAAAGAATGACCTATAGAGATCCCAAAGATAATAGCAATCACAGAAAACAAAAGAAGAAAGATCGCCATCACCACCTGGAGGATATTTTCATTAAAAAATTTTGTCCAGAGGACAATCCGCTCACCCAAATAAACCTCATCAATCCTGCCTGTATACATCGACTCAGTCTGCCAGGTAATCTTTAAAGTCTTTCCCGCATCTTGTGGGTGAAGTTCTTCAAATACATAGGCGACTGTGCTGTATTTTCCAGATGCCCCTATATTTCTAGTAGAAAATTTCTGCCGCAGTTTCCCGTCAATATCAATCTCAATTTCCTGCCTCAGGCTGTTTAGCACGATCCATGTCCCGCCGGCAATCTCGCGCGGAAGTAGTGCCTCAAGCACAATCTTTTCGCCGCGCTCTGCATCAAATTTCTGCGGTAGGATAACAGGCTCTCTCGTCCCATCCGGAAGCACACGAACCCATTGCAGTTTTTGCATCTCCCCTGAGATCCGGTGTCCTGATCCTCTGCGCGGAGTAAAAATCTGCCCCAAAATCAAATAAAATATAATCATGACAAAAAAAATCGCAAAAATAATATTGAGCGTTGATTTTTTCTGTTTTGCCGATCCATTCTCCATCTTCTCCATATTTCCTCATTTCTGCATCCGTTTTTGATGCCAAAAATTTTCTCTTAATGTAATTATACACAATTTCCCGCAAAAAGAAATAGTTTTTTTTATGCGCACAAGTAGGAGAGAAAAAAACTCTCTCCTACTCGATTTATTTACTGTGCTGTCGCTGTAAATCCAATATCATCCAGTTCCTCAATCGCTGTCTTCACACAGCTCTCATCCCCATCAATGGTTACGGTCTTCGTTTCCAAATCAATACTGTGTTTGATCCCTGCCGCCCCAAGTGCCTTTCCAATCCGCTCCACGCAATGGTTACAGCTCATTTCCTTTACATTTAATGTCGTCATCCCTGATACCACCTTTCTTTTATTTTATAAATTTTTGTATTACCTCTAAAAACTCCTCCACTTTCTCCTCACTGCCTTCCCTGATATCCTGTACCACACAGGTGCGGACATGACTGTTTAAAAGTTCCCTGCTAAACGCTGTCAGTGCCGCACTTGCCGCCGAAACTTGTGTCAGAATATCCACACAGTAAGCGTCACTTTCCACCATGCTGCGAATTCCCCGAATCTGTCCTTCAATTCGATTTAACCGATGCACCAGATCCGTTGCCTCCGCTGCCTCCCGGTACTTCTTCTTACAATTTTCTGCCATCGCCCCTCCTTTACTTTTATAATTTTTTCCATTTTAACCGCAGCGCATTGCTGACTACGCACACAGAACTTAACGACATTGCAAAGCCGCCGAGCATTGGACTTAATAGCAGTTTGGCAAATGGATACAAAAGTCCTGCTGCAACGGGAATACCGATGGTGTTGTAAAAAAACGCCCAAAACAAATTCTGCCTAATATTGCGGATGGTCAGATGACTCAGACGAATAGCGCGGTGTACATCCATCAGATCGGATTTCATCAGCACAATATCCGCTGAATCAATCGCAATATCGCTGCCATTTCCAATGGCACAGCCCACCTCAGCCTGTACAAGTGCTGGGGCATCGTTAATGCCATCCCCCACCATCATAACTCTTTTTCCCTGTTTTTGCAATTCCTCAATCATTTTCGCTTTATCCTGCGGAAGGACTTCCGCTATAATCTTATCCACATGTGCCTGCCCCCCGATATACTCTGCCGTTCTTTTATTGTCCCCGGTCAGCATATAGACGCACACACCATCTTTTTTCAGTGCATCAACCGCCTTAGCACTTGTCTCTTTGATGGTATCTGCCACGCCGATCAAGCCTACCGTGTCCTTGTTTTCCACCACATACATTGGTGTTTGTCCCCTTGCTGCCAGCTCCTGTGCCTTTGTATGCCAGTCTTTTGCATTCACGCTGTGTTTTTCTGCCAGCTCCGCCTTGCCAAGGTAAATTTCCCTTCCGCTCTCGGTATGAGCATAGACCCCATAGCCCGTCAGACTGCGAAATTCCTCTACTTTCTCCCCTGAAAGATTTTCTTTTTCTGCCATTGCAACAATCGCGCGAGAGAGCGGATGTTCACTTCCCGCCTCCGCAGTAGCGGCAAGATAAAGCAATGCCTTTTGCGCATCCGACAAGGAGGGGGAATCTTTCGTCCCTAAATCCCCTTTTGCCTGCCACACTCCCTCCTCCGTACAGATCGCTACAACTTCTGGTTTTCCCTGCGTGATCGTCCCCGTCTTATCAAGCACTATGGCATCCACCTTCTGCGCCATTTCAAGTGCCTCCCCGGATTTCACCAAAATCCCGTTCTGCGCGCCAAGCCCTGTGCCAACCATAATTGCTGTAGGTGTTGCAAGCCCCAGTGCGCACGGACACGCAATCACAAGCACCGACACAAAAATGCGGAGAGCAAACGAAAAATCCTTGCCCGCAATAAGCCAGATAATTGCCGCAATAAGTGCGATCCCCATAACCGTTGGCACAAATACTCCTGCCACCTTATCTGCAAGCTTTGAGATCGGTGCCTTCTTCCCCTGTGCATCCTCCATCAGCTGAACAATCTTTGCAAGTGTCGTGTCCGACCCGGTACGGGTCACACGCACATGAAGCAGCCCATCATAATTTAAACTGCCCCCGATAATCTCGCTGCCCTCGCTTTTTTCCACCGGCAAACTCTCCCCTGTCAGCATTGACTCATCCACACTTCCATTTCCAAAAACCACAATCCCATCAAGCGGAACACGGCTCCCCGCGCGCAATACAATCACGTCGCCCGGCACAAGCTCCTCCACCATCACCTCCTGCTCTTTTTCTTCCTTTAATAGAATTGCCGTATCCGGTGCAAGTGCTATCAGCTTTTTAATCGCCTCCGAAGTTTTTCCCTTGCTGCGCTTTTCCATATATTTTCCAAGCATCACCAAAGTCACGACCACGGCAGCCGACTCATAGTAGAGCTGATGTACATGATGCGCATCCTTCCAGATTAGCACCGTCATTACAAAACTATAAAGGAATGCCGCCATTGTGCCGATCGCAACCAGGGAATCCATATTGGGATTGCCCTTAAATAAAGCAGGGAATCCATGAAGATAAAAATTCCGTCCAAAAATCAAGATCGGCACGGTAAAAATCAACTGCGCTAATGCAAATGCCATCGGGTGCTGCTCCATATCAAGAAAAGCTGGCAGCGGCAGCGGAATAGGCATCATATGTCCCATGGACAAATATAAAAGCGGCACAGCAAAAAAAATGGCAAGAATAACCCTTTTCTTCGCTGCCTTCCATTCCTCTTCCTGCGCGGCCTCCTCACGCTTTCGCTTCTCCTTATCATCCACATAGATCTCCGCGCCAAATCCCGCCTTTCCGATCTTTGCGATAATCAGCTCTGGTGTTACAAGTGTTTCATCATACTCAATCTGCATCTTTGCGGTTGTCAAATTCACATCACTTCTCGCAACACCCTCCATCCGCCTTGTCACCCGCTCCACGGCACTACTGCACGCCGCACAGCTCATGCCACTTATTTTATATACTTCCTGCTTCATCCTGCTCTCCTGCTCCTTTCCTTATATCAAATATGGGGGTAACTCCCGCCTCTATGGACAATAAACTGCTTGCTGGTATCAATGGCAGGATTCACTCCCCAATCTTCACTCCCCCTTCATATACCCCCTATGGGTATATCTCTTCCCTGATTATATCCGCATTTTATCTTTTTGTCAATAGCTTTCCCTGCAGAATATGCAGTTATCCATTTTAAAATCATTTTAGATTTTTATTGTAGCCATTATTTATTAATGATATAATTATATCAGCACCAGTTCGCTTTCGACCACAGGGGGAAAAATTTCTATAGCGAGGGGTATTCTATTTCGGGGGATGGTCAGAATCACCAGTCACAGGATGGAATTCGCAGAGTAAATTTCGAGAAGACCGAATGGCTTGTCCGCTACGGTCTGTATCCTTATCTGCCGCAGCTTAAAGAAGAGGTGGATTACCTTCTCTCCCAGGTAGGAAAGACAGCATTTGTCGCGCGCAAACCTACGAGGGGGAATTTCGCGGCTAGTCGCCATATTTCGGATTGCAGTTAGAAACCGACTGGAGATCAAAACTGCGCAAAAGCTGCGATTTTACTTTCCGCGCATTGCTGATCGCGCATTATGCAGGACTGTAACCATACATAAAAAATAGTATTTTTATTACTATCCTTCTGCAAATATTTTCAATTGAACGGTGAAAGGGATAGGTTTTTCCCACCAACATACCGCATCGATTTGCACATAAATCAGGGGGGAGTCAAATCAGAATTTTTCTCTCCCCCTGACCCGCCAGATAATATAATCTGCCATCAGCAAAACCAATACAACGGGTTCCACAAAAATCAACAGTAAGCCCCCGACAAGTCCAGCAAACCATCCACTATCCGTCCAGATATCCCAAACTGCATAAGTGATAATCAACAATCCAATACAAATATCTACAATAGCAAATATTCTGTATGCAGAGAATTTTCTCCCCCGCCTTTCAGCAAAAAAGGCGCAGATCCACACAAAAAAGAAACCCACAAATGCAATTGTAAGAGCGGAACAAAGTACCAGAAATACCAGTTCAAAATTCGAGGGATTCACAAATAAAAAAATAAGCCAGCTAACTAAAGCCAAACAAAAGAATAAAACTGTCCATCTTGCATATTTCATTTTTTACCTCCCCTTTTTCTGTCCTCGCCCATAAATTAGGCGGGAGAGGATGTCACAAAATAAGATAGATTTCTCCTTGCATTCTCCCGGTATCTGCTATATAATCATAGAGAAAACAATTTAGCAATCTATATTGGAATATAACAGGAGAAAATATCCTATGTTTAAACGAAAAAGAATCACTGAGTCATATGACAAGGAAAATCAGAGACCAACGATCCGCGCCAGCATCTGCAACAGGGAACAGATAGCGGGCTTTAAGGATCTTTCCACGGGCAAATTTACGGAGATCATGGTAATTCGAAGTCAAAAGGACATGAAAGAATTTCTTTTACGGTACGGGATCAGCGAGTCCGATATTAAAAAGGAATGGTAAAAAGAAATCTTTTTCTCATTCTTCAACATATTATCCTAAAGATTTAGACGCTCAATAAAATCTGCTGAAACATATTTTGCACATTCATCTTGTAGACAATCTTCAAAATCCGAGAAGTCACTTAGACGCGTTATAAAAAGGCGCGCGTTTTTCGAGAATATCCATAATAATATTTGTATCAACTAAAATGGTTATATTTTTCATCTCTTGCCTCCGCCAATTCTTTTTCATAATCAAAATCTTCAGGTAATTTTCCAGCGAAAGATTGTAACACAGAGAATCCATGCAGAGGAACTGAAGGTTGCTGCGTTTCACTGGAAATGTGCTGGAGATATGCAATTACCTGTACCATAGCATTTTCCCGTATAGTTTCAATTATTTTTACTGCTTCTTGTTTTAGTGCCGACATAGAACTATTCCTTTCATGATAGAGTTCATTGCCTTTCCTGTTCAGTATAACACAGAATAGTATTATATGCAAGAACTATTTTTAAATATACTCCAAACTCTACAATGAGCAAACACACAATCAACAAATACAACATAAAAATAACAATAAAGAGACGCATGGAAGCATAAATTTCAACCATGCGTCTTTTTTACAAAAGGAAAGAAATAAGGAACCTCGCTATGAAAAATCACGCCATTTTTCTAAGTTTCCCCTCCCCTAAAACAAGCACTTCATCATATTTTTCCAACTTTTCTTTCGTCTGCTGGTGGGTCACCGTAATGATCGTCTTATCTTTCCTTTTTAAAATATTATCCTCCAACTCCTGCGCAATGACCGGATCAAGGTTTGCGGTAAACTCATCCAAAAGCAGCACTTGGCTATTGCGCAAAAGGGCGCGCGCCAAGCCAATCCTCTGCTTTTCTCCGCCAGAAAAATTATTGCCGTTTTCCTGTATCACGGTTTCAAGCCCCTCCGGCAGCGAGGCAACTAATTTTTTCAGCCCGGTCCGCTCGACCACATCGGAGATTTCCTGTTCCGAATACCCCTCACGAAACAGCGTGATATTATTTCGGATGGTATCATTAAACAAAAAAGTATCCTGCTTTACCATCGTGACCGCATCCGACATATTCCTGCGGCTGATATTTTTTATATCCACATCTTTTACAACAATTTTTCCGGTATAATTCTGATAAATCCCCGCTAATAAATTCAGCAGTGAACTCTTTCCCGCGCCGCTGCTGCCAAGCAACACATAATGCTTCCCCTTTTCAAAACAATAACTGCACTCCCTCAGCACCTTCTTTTCCCCATAGCCGTAGGTGACGCTCTCCAGGGTAATATCCCCTTCTGGAATTGCCTCGCCGGACACATCCTGTATTTTTTCCTTTGCCAATATTTTTTCAAACTGTTCCTTCACCGGCTTTGCCGCGTGAAAATTCGCCACCACAGTCGGAATGCTTGTGATTGGACCTACCACCTGACCGATCAGACTCCCAAACGCAATAATCATCCCGGCAGAAAACATTCCTTTCTGTGAAAAATAAGCCGCTGATGCCATAACTAACACCGTGGAAAGCAAGCCGACAAACTCCCCCAAACACGCGCAGATTATTCTGTCATTTTCACTTTTCCTTTTTGCCGACTCCACCTCAGTATTTTTCACCCCGTGTTTCCTCACCACCGCATCCACTGTATGAAATAAATGAATAATACCAAACCCGGAAAAATCATCTTTAATCTCATCCGTATACTCTCCAAGTTTCCCGCTATACTCTTTCATACTTCTCTCAAGCGGCTTGGTGGTGAGTCTTGTCGTAGCAAGCATAATAAAGCCCAATGCCAACATCACAAGGAGCATAACAGGCTGCACAATAATGGTGATCAATGACGAGGTCAAAAAGCCTACGAACATCTGCCCCATACTTAGAATATTACGAAAATATGTATCTTCTATAATTGTCATATTATTGCTCAGTTCATTGATATACCCCGCACTGTTCTGTGTTTCAAACTTTTCCATATCTTGGAAATAAATATGTTCAAACAAGTCATTTTTCAAACTTTTCCTTGTTTCTGCGATCATATAAGCTTTTGTGTAAGAATAACCACTCTGCATCAAACAGTAAACAATAACGAAAAGCACACTGTAAAGAAAGGTAGAAAGCAGTTGTTCCTGCTTCCCGGAAACACAGTCAACCAACGCGCTCATCACAAGGGCGAACAAAGTTCCTCCCACGCTGCTTGCAATCATTAAAAGGATCACGAAAACCATCAATGTTTTCTTTTTTGTCATGTATTGAATCATTTTTTATCTCCTTTAATTAACCTTGCAAAAGCCTATACATTTCATATCCTCTAATTTGTCCCCTGTCTTTTCCATTTCAATTCGTAGTTGTCTTATATCATCCCCATAATTTCTTGACTGATTCTGATTTATATCGCGTATATATTCATCTAATGAATACTTTCGAAATACACTCGCAGGAAGTAGATTGCAAGGTCTGATATTACCAGTTTCATCGATTATAATAGTACTTTTTCCCGCTTCACATCCAAACTCATCCTTATTTATAGGTATACTTTTTAAAAGATTGTCAAATGGTAAAACTCTAATTTTTCCCTGAAATTTTTCTCTTAATTCATCTACCATATTACGTATTAATATGTTTTCATCCCTATTAAATGAAAAAACATTATTTTTCCCTCTTGCTCTTCCCATAGGGGTTGATATAGCAAATTTAATTGCTGGAGCCCCCATTTCAATTGCTGCTCTGAGATATTTTTCTAATTCATACATATTATCCTTTGTAATAATCAATGTTGTCATTATCTCTACTTTATCACACTTTTCAATCTTTTTCATAGATTTCTGTAATTTAGAAAAACCGTCTTTACATCCAGTAAATTTATAATATGATAAATCATCATATCCATATAAAGATATCTGTATATGTTTTAATCGCTGCAATAAATCAAAGTCGATAGAATTAATTAAAATCCCATTTGTTATAACAGAAGTTTCAAAATGTTCTGTAGATTTTCTAATTATCTCATCAATATTAGGATGTAAAAGTGGTTCTCCTCCCGTCAAAACAATGCTTGGAGTATATCCTGAAAATTCATCACAAATCTTATTAATATCGAACATATCAAGATATATACCATTACTTT
>CAJUCG010000133.1:1806-9364 GCA_910585065.1 uncultured Lachnospiraceae bacterium | reverse complement strand
AGCACATCCACCGCGTCCAAAATAAGCTTTTCCCATCCATGTGTCTCCGAGATAAAGCCAAGTTCCTCCAATTTTTTGTCCGTCCCATGTCCGCGATGGTCATACAAATATACATCGAAACCGTTTTCGTTCAGAAAAAGAGTAAATTCCCGGTAGCGGCGATGATGCTCCGCCATTCCGTGGAGAACTAATATCGTTCCCCTGCACTCTTCCTGATCAGTAAAGAACGGGTATAGGGTCGTCTTATATCCATCGTCATGGATTAAAAGAAGTTCGTCTTGTTTCATGAATTCCTCACATTCTGCCGGGTGGCAAAAAATAAATTTGTTTTCCTATTGTAACAGATAATTTGGAAAAAGGCAATTGGGTTTCCAGTTTATTTCACAGGAAACCTATTTCTGTGTTTCCGTATTGCTTTTTAGGAGGGAAAGTGCTATAATATGGATAGTTTTGCAAAAAGGTATAAGGAGGAATTAGGGCATGGAGCAGTACAAGCAGGAATTTATCGACTTTATGGTGGAGGCAAATGTGCTAAAATTCGGAGATTTCACGTTAAAAAGCGGCAGGAAATCCCCGTTTTTTATGAATGCAGGTGCATATGTGACCGGAAGCCAGCTAAGAAAACTTGGACAGTATTATGCGAAGGCCATCCATGATTATTACGGATTGGATTTTGATGTGCTGTTTGGACCGGCTTACAAGGGGATTCCGCTCTCGGTAACAACAGCCATCGCCATCAGCGAACTTTACGGTGTGGATGTGCGCTATTGTTCCAACCGCAAGGAGATAAAAGACCATGGCGATACGGGAATTTTGCTTGGCAGTCCAATAAAGGACGGCGATCGCGTAGTGATTATTGAAGATGTGACGACTTCCGGCAAATCCATAGAGGAAACATTCCCGATTATCAAGGCACAGGGAGATGTTACCATCAAAGGGCTTATTGTATCGCTAAACCGTATGGAGCGCGGGAAGGGAGAGAAATCTGCACTCGCAGAAATCAAGGATTTGTACGGAATAGAGGCAAATGCGATTGTGTCGATGGCGGATGTGGTAGAGCATCTTTATCACCGGGATTATAATGGTAAGATGGTGATTGACGATGCGATAAAGACAGCGATCGACGCATATTATGAGCAGTACGGTGTAAAATAGTTGAAAAAAGCAGACAGCACACAAAAACCGCGAGAAAGAAAGGACATGGTAAGAGGTTATGGAAAAAATTTACAAAACTATGAAATCCGTTGGAGCAATGAATATCGTTTTTGGTATTTTGCTGATTGTAGGCGCGGCAGCAATGGGTGCGTTTCTAATTGTGGGTGGTGCGAAACTTTTGCACCGAAAAAAAGATCTGACCTTTTAGAGGAGAGTAAGATCCTCCTGCCTGATTTTAGTGTTTTGCCCGGGCAGGAGGATTTTTCTGATCTAACCATTATTATCAAATATTACATATAAAAAGGAGAGTAAATGATGTCAAATCCATATCTGCCAAAATGGGAATATATACCGGACGGGGAACCTAGGGTATTTGGCGACCGGGTTTATGTTTATGGTTCGCATGACAATGCCGGTTCTGACAAATTCTGCGACTATGTATTGAAATGTTGGAGCGCGCCGATTGATCAGTTAAATCAGTGGACTTGCCACGGCGATATTTTTCATACAAGAGCCGATCGAGATCACGCGTCGGATACGCCCTGGACAAAGGAACATAATGAACTTTTCGCGCCGGATGTGGTCGAAAAGGACGGAAAATATTATCTGTACGCTTATATTGTGGGTGCAATCGGCTGTGTGGCGGTCAGCGATCGCCCGGAGGGACCATTTACTTTGCTTTCGCAGTACAAATACACCATTCCGGATGCCGTGTGCTGTAATGGCTGGTTTATCGATCCGGGAGTTTTGGTGGATGATGACGGCAGGGTTTATATTTATTGTGGTTATGAGCGTTCTTTTATGGCAGAAGTTAATCCAGAAAATATGTATGAAATTTTAGACGGAAGCGGTATTGAACATATTATCCCATGCAATCGGGTACTTGAGCAGACAGAGGATGGTGAAAATGATACTTCCGGCAATTTGGCTGCGTCTACAAAAAGTGCCAGATGTGCAAATTTGCCTACCGTACCAGGGATGCAAGTTGCGGATTCCTACGGTTTTACGGAGGAAAACAGCCTGTTTTTTGAGGCGTGTTCGCCGCGCAAAATCAATGGAGTCTACTATCTGATTTACTCGCCAAAGCGCGGCAGCCGCTTAGCCTACGCAACTGCGGACAAACCGACAGGACCGTTTACTTACCGGGGTTATCTTGTGGATAATGGACTGGACTATCCGGGCGGCAACAATCATGGTTCAGTAGTATGCATTCGCGGGCAATGGTATGTTTTTTATCATCGGATGACAAATAATTCCATTATGTCAAGACGCGGCTGTGTGGAGCGAATTGAATTTTTACCGGATGGTACAATTGTCCCGGCGGAGATGACTTCGCTTGGTTTTGAGGAGGTGCTTTCGCCGTATGAACCTACCCCGGCTGAGATTGCCTGCGTCTTAAAGGGCGGCGCATTTGTAACGCAGCACAATGTATTTGAGCGCGTGATCACAAATATCCGGGATGGAGCGGTGATCGGCTACAAGTATTTTGATTTCGGTGAGGATGCCTCAAGTAAGACCATGGAATTTGCAGCAAAAATCCGCGGCTGTGGCTGCGATGCGACCTTGCATATTTTTTTGGACGGGGAAGAAAGAGGGAGCGGTCATGAGATTGGAAGCGTGAAAATCGGGTCGGACAGCGGTGTGATCCACTGCATTGCAGAGGCGGTAACGGGGAGGCACGCGCTGTATTTTACGGTGACCACGGAGTATGGCGGCTGGACGGGCGAGTATTTTGCAGGACGCTGTCTGTTTGAATTGGAAGAATTTGTATTTATGAAATAAGTGTAAGTAATTGTATTTATTTTAGCAGAGATAAGCAAAATTTCAAATTTATAATATATTTTGCATATCTTTACTTGTTTTGGAACAGGAGAAAATAAGAATGAGAAAAAAGTTAATTGGCAAAAAATGGAATATAGCACTCTGCACTCTGCTCTGCACAGCAATTTTATTTACCGGGTGCGGGGAGGAAAAGAAAGAGAATGCAGGGGAGCCGACGAAGGTGGAAAGTCAGGAGAAGACAGAGGAAAATAAAGAGCCGGGCGGGGAGGAAAATAAGGAAAACCAAGAGGAGTTAGAAGGGGAAAACCCGACCAAAGGGACGGATTTAGAGGGTGAAGACACACCAAATGAAGCAGATAAAACCGAAGAGACTGAGGCCATGCGGGATATTACTACCATGGAGTATGTGCAGAGTTTCGGCGTGGGGATCAATCTTGGCAATACTTTTGAGAGCTGTGGCTTTGAGGCGAGTACTGTGACCGCATATGAAACCGGCTGGGGAAGTCCTGTAATCTCTCCAAAGATAATCAAAGGATATGCGAACTGTGGGTTTGGTGTTATGCGTGTTCCGGTTGCCTGGTCAAATTTAATGGGGGAGGACTACACCATCAATGACAAGTATCTGACGCGCGTCAAGGCAGTTGTGGATTGTATCTTAAAGGAAGAAATGTGTGTAATTCTCAATATCCACTGGGATGGCGGCTGGTGGACGGGCTTTTCCGAGGCGGACAAGAAGGATGAGTGTATGTACAAGTACGAGCGCATCTGGACACAGCTTTGTGAAGCGTTCGGCGATTATAATGATCACCTGATGTTTGAATCGCTCAATGAAGAAGGATGTTGGGAAAATCTTTGGAACCGCTATGGCGGCACAAATGGAAAGCCGGAGGCCTACGCACTTTTAAATGAGATCAATCAGAAATTTGTAGATATTGTTCGCGCTTCCGGCGGGAATAATGCCCTGCGCCACCTGCTAATTGCGGGTTATGCGACGGATATTGAACTGACCTGCGATGAACTTTTTAAGATGCCAAATGACCCAGCAAACCGTATGGCGGTATCCGTGCATTACTATACCCCGTCTACCTTTGCCATCCTTGATGAGGATGCAAGCTGGGGCAAGATGCAGCCGGACTGGGGCAGTGACGAGGACTATGAATTTCTTAACAAAAATATGGATATGATGAAGGAACATTTTATCGATCAGGGAATTCCGGTGATTGTTGGCGAATTCGGAGCCGCGACAAAAAATAAGGCGGAGGGTGCAGTAAACCGCTATTTGACCGCAGTTTGCGATGCTGCGTACCGCCGCGGAATGTGTCCTGTACTCTGGGATATCACGGATGTATTTTACAGCCGGACGGCGGCGAAATTTATCGATGAGGAATTGCTTTCGGGACTGATGGCAGTACTTGAGATTGAGCGGTAAGGTACCGGACAGATAAATAATTGATACAAGATCAAAACCAGGGGAGCATTAAAGTCAAATTATGTTTCCCTGGTTAATTATTGTATTTTTCAAAAAACCCGAAAAAATGTTCTTTGTTATCTGTTGCTTGATTTTATACGCAGTTTATGGTATTTTTATAAAGTATTTCTAAGTTTTTAAAATTGTTGTTCTGCATAACCGCGCTGTTTATGCAAAATAACAAATATGTTCCGTTCCGGTAATTTCTCTGTGTTCGGGCATTCAATATAAGATACAGCGCAGAAAGAGGTTGTTTTTATGGAAAATATGGAAAAGTATTTTCAGGTCAGGGAAAAAGGCTCCACGGTTAAGACGGAAATCTTAGCGGGTCTTACCACTTTTATGGCGATGGCCTACATCCTTATGGTCAATGCCGGAATGTTTTCTGATCTGGCGGAGATGACTGGCACAACGCCGGACAAAATGTACAATGCAGTCTATATTGCCACCGCGATCTCGGCAGTTGCAGGAACTTTGCTTATTGGTCTGCTTGCGAATCTGCCGCTTGCACAAGCGTCCGGTATGGGCTTAAACGCGTTTTTTGTCTACACCGTATGTTTCGGCTTCGGACTGACCTATGCGAACGCACTGCTTTTAGTACTCTTTGATGGTTTGCTCTTTATTGCCCTGACACTTACCGGTGTGCGCAAAAAGATTTTTGATGCGATCCCGGCTTCGGTGCGCATGGCAATCCCTGCGGGGATCGGCTTGTTTATTGCATTTCTTGGGCTTCAAAATGCGGGGATTGTGGTAAAGAGCGATTCCACTTGCGTTACCCTTGTATCGTTCAATGTCTTTAACGGCACGGCGACTTGGGCGACCATTATGCCGCTGCTTGTCACCATTTTTACCTTGATTGCGATCGCCGCGCTTTCCGCGCGAAAGATTAAGGGAGCGGTATTCTGGGGAATGCTTGGCGGTACGGCAGCTTATTATGTTCTTGGGATCACAGTAAAAGATTTTTATGTGGGATTTGGCGAGAAATTTAATTTTAATCCTTTCGCCGCTTTCGCCGATTTTGGAAAACTTGCACTCGGCAAGGTATTTACACAGGGGTTTGATTTTTCAGGGTATCTTGCCGAACACAGCGGCGGATCTTTAGTAGTTTTATTGATTACTACTGCACTTGCCTTCTGCCTCGTGGATATGTTTGATACGCTCGGTACACTTTTTGGTGCCTGTGCGCGCGGCAATATGCTTGAAAAGAATGGTGAGGTGCCAAATTTCGAAAAGGCGATGCTCTCCGACGCGATCGCGACAGTCTGCGGTTCCGTCTGCGGCACATCGACAGTCACTACCTTTGTGGAGGCTTCCTCCGGAATTGCAGAGGGCGGACGCACAGGACTTTCCGCCATGGTCACAGCCGCGATGTTTTTTATCACTATGTTTTTAAGTCCGATTGCCTCCCTGATTCCGGGCTGCGCAACCGCAGCAGTCTTAATTTTTGTCGGTGTCCTGATGATGGGTGCAGTATTAAAAATCGACTGGAATGATCCGTCCATCGCGCTTCCGGCATTCCTTACGATCTCATTTATGCCTTTTACATACAATATTAGCTACGGGATCGCATTTGGTTTAATTTCCTATATTTTTCTTAAATTGTTTACGGGAAAAACAAAGGAGATCAATGTGGGAACATGGGTAATTGGGACATTGTTTGCACTTATGTTCTTTGTCACACACTAGGAAATGAGGAGAGAAGTTTCTTCCATATTGATAATTGAAAGTGTATCGACACCAAGTAGAGGAAAATTTTTATGTAGGCAAGTGGGAGAGTGTTTTTCTTCTTACTCACTATGCAGAGTGTGTTACATCAGCAACTAATTTCTATATGTGTTTACATATATTCGCGTCCATACACATAAAAAACTGTCACAAAAAAAAGTTTCTGTGACAGTTTTTGTGTGTATAAAATAGTATTAAAAATAAAAATTATAAAGGGGGAAACTTATATAAAAGCTAATGGAAATATTTGGAAAAAGAGTAATGAATGGAAGCAATGTATGACAACCAAAAATTGTAAAAATCATGATGGTCTGTACTACCAACCGTTAGGATTGTATCACAGGATAATACGTTTGTCAATAAATTTGACCGCAGTTTTTTGAATTTATCATTTTAGCACAAATATAATATTTCTTATTCTTCTAAAATAATTCATAAATAGTCTGATATATTTACAAATATTTCCAATTGACCATAAAAGGATCTTTATTTTTCGTTTATTTGCCGTCAGATTTCTGGTCAAATACTGAACCTCTCATCCCTCTTGTTCTCTGCTGGTGTTTGCAGTGGATTTCCTTAAAAAACGGATAAAAAAAGGAATTTTGCCGTCAACTTTTCTAATTTTTTTGCATTATAGAATATTGTAATCTTTTGTTTTTTCTAGAATTTTACTCTGACTTTTTTTATATTTCCCGGCTAAAATGGAGGAGTAAAAATCGTTTTATCGCCGTCAAATTCTGGTCAGGGTTTCGGAAAAGCAGTATTTAAGCGGGTTTCCAAGGTGAATCATACATTGCTTCCATTCATTACCTTTTATATCAAAAATGAAGAGAATTTTTAGGAAATAAATGGAAATTTATTCAAAAATAGAATTTTTATAGTGCTTCTGATTTGATGATAGAGAAAGGGAAAAAAGAAGGGAAAATTACAAAAAAAGAGGAGAAGAAATGGCAAATCAAATGTACAAGGAGAGATAAAAATCAGAAAAAAATAAAAAAGGGCAGAATCATAAAAAGTATTCCATCAGGAAAGGAGTATGTCAATGAGCGGAAATATCTTATTTGAACATAACCAAAAAGCCTATAAAGCGGCGGTTTCCATGATGGAAGAAACAGGAAAAGCAGCGGTAATTCATCCAACGGGGACGGGAAAGTCCTTTATCGGGTTTAGGCTTTGTACAGCTCATAAAAAGGAGAGGATCTGCTGGCTGTCCCCCTCGGAATATATTTACCAGACACAGCGGGAGAAATGGCTTCTTGCAGGCGGGGAAGAAATAACGAATCTCTGTTTTATGACCTATGCGAAGTTGATGCGTTTAGGAGAGGAAGAACTTGCGAAGATAAATCCATCCTATCTGATCCTGGATGAATTTCATCGTTTGGGAGCTGCGCAGTGGGGCAGAGGTGTGGAGGTACTTAGGGAAAAGTA
>CAJUCG010000133.1:0-1706 GCA_910585065.1 uncultured Lachnospiraceae bacterium | reverse complement strand
TTTTGCGCGAATTATGAACATTTGTTAGCGATGAAAGAACTTGCACCGGAATGGTTTGCAAAGGTGGACACTAATCCCCATATTTATACGGCGTATTCCGATGATCCGATGATGGCGGCTGAGTTTGAGACATTTAAAAAGGATGAAAGTAACCATCTAAAACTTCTGTACTGTATCGATATGTTAAATGAGGGTATCCATGTGGATGGACTTTCCGGAGTAATTTTACTTCGTCCTACCGTTTCACCGACAATCTATAAACAGCAGATTGGGCGGGCACTTGCGGCGGGAGGGAAAGAGATCCCCGTGATTTTTGATATTGTGATGAATATTGAAAATCTTTGCAGTATTGGTGCGGTGGAAGAGGAGTTAAGAGAGGCTGTTTTATTTTGCCGTGCAAATGGCAGAGCGGAGGAAATTGTAAAGGAAAACTTTCAGATTGTGGATGAGCTGGGGGATTGCCGAAGGCTTTTTGCACAGTTAAATGAAACTCTTGGTGCGTCCTGGGATGCAATGTATGCGATGGCGAAGGAATATTATAAAACTTACGGAAACTTGGAGATCCCTGCGAGGTATGCAACAGCGGAAGGGTATTCTCTTGGTGCCTGGATTAGCACGCAGAGAAAGGTTTATCTGGGGAAGACAGCGGGATGTTTAAGTAAGGAACAAATCGAGCGGCTTACAGGGATTGGAATGCGCTGGCAGAGCGCGAGCGAAGTGGCTTGGGAGAAAAATTTTGCAGAAGCAAAAAAGTATTTTAGAGAACGGGGAAACCTGGAAGTTCCGGCGGATTTTGTAACCGAGAGCGGACATAGACTGGGGCGATGGATAAGAAGACAGCGGGAGCAATATCAGAGCGGGAATAATCAGGGGGTAAATGATCCGGAGTCCGATGGTCAGGAATTAAACGTTCAGGATCAAAATGGAGTTTTTATCAAGAAGAACGCATTGGAAAAGGAACATATCCGAAAACTTACCGAGATTGGGATGATATGGGAAAATATGGATTCCTGGGAGCGAAGGTTCGCGCTTGCAGAAAGATATTATAAAGAACACGGCAATCTGCGAATGTCAGGCAATTATGTGGTGGAAGGGGTTTGGCTGGAGCGATGGCTGCGGGAACAGAGAGCAAAACTTGATGAGGAAACGAAAAAGGGTGAAGAAAAGGATTTGAATGAAGAGAAAGAGTTGAACAGGGAGAGGAAACATTATCGACCATTAAAGGAAGAACAGAAGCAAAAACTGGCATCCATTGGAGTGGCAGCGGGAATGTCACAGGCGGAACTCTCCTGGAGAGAACAGTACAAAGAAGCGGAGGAATTTTATCGCCGGTATGGAAATTTGGCAGTTCCAAAGCGTTATATCGCGGGAAATGGAAAAAATCTTGGTATTTGGCTGCAACATCAGCGCGCAAATCATCGAGGTGGAAAACTGGCAGGCTGGCAGATTCGAATGCTGGATGGGATCGGTATGGTGTGGGAGACCGCGGACTCTTGGGAACAGGGACTTGTACACGCAAAGAAATATTTTCTTGCAAATGGTCATCTTTTAGTGCCATACCACTATATCTGTGCTGATGGATATCGACTGGGAAAATGGATCTCAAACCAGCGTCTTGCCTATGGCAAAGCAGCAAAAAAGAGGCTGGGGGAAGATAGGATACAGCAGTTGGAAGCATTCGGGATGATATGGAATGCAGGGCAGGG
>CAJUCG010000132.1 GCA_910585065.1 uncultured Lachnospiraceae bacterium | reverse complement strand
GAAGTGTTTTTTGCATTGGAGGTCTGGCATTATTTTCTTCAATTTCTGGATTTCGGACGGAGGAGGAGGCTGTTCAAACGATATTTGATACCAGCTCGGAGTATATGGTACTTAGTATCTTGGAAAATGAGATGGAAGTATTGCGCAGGGAAGAGAAAAATATGGATGTGTCAGAATTGCCGGAGTACGTGACGCGCTATCCCGATCTGTATGCGCCGGAAACAACGGAGAAGGAATCCGAAAAGAATCCAAAGGGGAAAACGGCTACTGCAATTGATACAAAAAAGGATCAGACCACAACTGCGGCGGATACAGGAAAAGATATTGCAGATATAAATGTGGATGAGAATATTTGTTTAGATACAGAAGAATCAGCACAAAAAATTGCATACTTGACTTTTGATGATGGACCAAGCGAGCAAACGATCCTTGTACTTGATATTTTAAAAGAAGAAAATATACACGCCACTTTTTTTCTTATTGGGGAGGAGATTACTCCGGAACGTGAGGCAATTGTAAAGCGAATGGTAGAGGAGGGACATACGATTGGTCTGCATACTTACTGTCATGATTATGATGTAATCTACCGTTCTGTCGATGATTTTTTGGCGGATTATGAAAAACTTTATCAGCGGCTTTATGAAGTGGCAGGGCTAACCCCTTCTATTTTCCGGTTTCCTGGAGGGAGTACAAACCGCTATGGAAAAGCAACGATAAAGGCAGTAAAAAATGAGATGGAGCGACGGGGATTTTGTTTTGGTGCTGTTATAATAGGACTTAATCAGAAAAGTACTTCTGATAGTAATGCTCAGCCTCAATGGCAATATAATTATGTCCAAAAAAAGTCATCGGTTTATATGCATTAAAATTTCGGTTTTCTGCGCTGATTAAAGTAGTTACTGTTGAGCCGCTAATTTCTGTGATCGTGACGGCGGCACATTCTTGGAGTTTTGTTCTGTCGATATTTGTAATTTTGTCGATCAAAGAGGTTTTTTCTTTATTATATTTTTCAATGATTTATCTTTCTGAATAGATAGCTTATAAAGAAGAAAAATGGGACATTTATTTCGGAAGCCTGCCATCAATTTGATTTTAATGATTATGCTATTTTTGCACAGCTTTAAAAATGATGCTGGTATACAGCGGGGAAAAATAAAAAATAGATTTTTGGTGGAGAATTCTAAGAAAGGGTCTTCCCCAAAACGGTCAATGGTTTTATAATGAAGCAAAGAAGGATGTCAAAAGAGGGAGCGAGATGAACAAGAAATTTTATGAATTGGCGGGGGAAAAACAAGAGAGGATTCTTAGAGCAGGCTGGCGTGTGTTTTCGCAAAACTCTTACAAAAAAAGTCCGATGAGTGAGATTGCAGCGGAGGCAGGAATTAGTAAATCGCTGTTATTTTACTATTTTGCCAACAAGAAGGAACTTTATTTATTTTTGTGGGAGTGCTGTGCAGAAATTACAACGCGGTATATGGAAAAATTTTCCTGCTATGAACAGAGAGATTTATTTGAGGCGATGTATCGTGGAATGCAGGCAAAATTGCAGCTAATGACAGAATATCCGGATATGGGGCTTTTTGCAGTCAAGGCGTTCTATGAGAAGGAGGAGGAAATCTGTGGGGCAATCAAGGAGAGCTATTATAAATTTTTTCAGGTAAAAGCAGAGAAGATGCTGATGCTGCTTGACAGGGAACCTTTTGTTGAGGGAATTGATTTGGAGATGATGTACCGGGAGATGCACTGGGCTTCGGAGGGGTATCTCTGGGAGATGCTGCAGCATGGCGGGTTTGATGTAAAGCGTATGGAAGAAGATTTTATCCGGCTGTTGGATTTTTGGAAGAGTGTGTATCTAAAAAAGAAGTAGCGGTAAATATTAGGAGGAGTGATAAAAAATATCACGAAAAGGAGGCAAATTTTTGGACGCAATCAAGATCTCAGGATTGACAAAGTTTTATGGAAAGGTGCGCGGGGTAAAAGAGCTTGAGTTAAGGGTGGAAGAGAGGGAATTTTTTGGATTTATTGGACCGAACGGCGCGGGCAAGAGTACGACAATCCGGACGGTTTTAGGGCTGTTGAAGGCGGATGCTGGGAATATGGAAATATTTGGGAAAAACGTACAAAATTTTCGAAATGAAATTTTAAAGGAGGTGGGTTATCTGCCTTCGGAAGCTCTGTTTTATCCGGGGATGCGTGTGCGGGAAGTCATTTTATTTTCGGCGAAGCTGCGGGGGAGGGACTGCGAAAAAGAAGGGGAGAAATTATGTGAACGATTAGAACTTGACCTGGGAAAAAAGGTCAGAGAACTCTCGCTTGGCAATCGCAAAAAATTGGGGATTGTGTGTGCCTTGCAGCATGAGCCAGGACTTTGCATTCTGGACGAGCCAACAAGCGGGCTTGACCCGCTGATGCAGCGGGAATTTTTTTCTATTTTAAAGGAGAGAAACTTGGCTGGAGCCACAATTTTTCTTTCCTCCCATATTCTCTCGGAAGTGCAGGAGTATTGCAGCAGGGCGGCGGTGATACGGGAGGGGCATATTATTGCTTGTGACCGCGTGGCGAATCTTGCCAATACGGGCGCGAAGCGGATACATATTCGGGGGAAGGTAAATCTTTCGGGGCTTTCCGATATGCGGGATATCCAGAATGGGGAGGGTGAGATCCGTTTTCTTTATGGCGGGAAGATGGAGGTATTAATCTCGGTTTTGTCCGGGCAGAAGGTAGAGGATTTGGAAATTGTGGAGCCGGATCTGGAGGATGTTTTTCTGCACTATTATAAGGATGGGGTGGAATAATTGTATTTTAGATAAATATTTATATTTTACTCACCGTTTATTGAAATGGAAATATTTCTCATATAGGATAGAATTTTTCAAAGGGAGGAATTAAGATGATTTTAGTCCGGCATGAACTGCGCCAGGGGAGAGGGGCACTTGGTATTTGGACGGTGGCAGTTGGGCTCTTGCTTGCGGTCTGTATTTTCATTTTTCCGGAGATGGAAAATGAAATGGGAGGAATGGGGGATCTATTTGGATCAATGGGAAGTTTTACGGAAGCATTTGGGATGGATCGGGTGAATTTTGGAACTTTTATTGGCTTTTACTCAGTGGAATGCGGGAATATTTTAGGGCTTGGCGGGGCACTTTTTTCCGCGCTGTGCGGGGTGGGCGCGCTCGCGAAAGAGGAGAGGGACCACACGGCGGAATTTTTACTTACCCATCCAGTAAGCCGGGGGCGCGTAACAGCAGAAAAGCTTTTCGCTGTAATGCTTGAGATTCTGGTCTTTAATCTCTGTGTTTATGGGATTGCGGTGCTTTCTATTTCACTTTGTGGTGAACCTATTCCGTGGCGGGAAGTAAATCTCCTGCATTTTGCCTACTGGCTTTTGCAGGTGGAAATTGCGGGGATATGTTTTGGATTTTCGGCATTTTTGCAGCGTGGGACTGCGGGGGTGGGACTTGGCATCGCCATTTTATTTTATTTTTTGCATCTGATTGCCAATCTCTCAAAAAATGTAAGATTTCTGCGATATCTCACTCCATTTGCGTATGCAGATGGCACGGAGATTGTGGCGGAGGGAAAGATTGCAGTTAGTTTGGTGGTCTGCGGAATGCTTTATGCTGCGGGGGGTATTGCCATCGCATTTTTGTGGTATGGGAAAAAAGATATCGCATAAATTTTACAAAAAAATGAGCAGGAGAGCATTTTTTTATTCGTATACATCAAAAACGGCTACAGAATTTGTAGCCGTTTTTGTTTGGAAAATTATTTTAATGTCACTTTTAAGGAAATAACACTGCACGGCGGAATATTAAAGGTAATACCGCCATTTTCAAGTTTTGTATCCGTGAAATCGGAAGCCTTTACTGTTTCCGGCGCGTCGAAGGTATTATGTGCTGTCATCGAACCCGTGAGGATCGTGCCAGTCACTGTATCCGGAGCTGCCTGTGCAAATACGGTTTCAATAGGGTAAGTCGCATCTAACGACAGATTTGCGACGGTGATCGTAATACTGCCATCCTCCGCGCGGGAAACCGATTCTGTCAGATTCGGGATAATATCTTTCTCCATCCCGATTTCTTCTGTTGCAAGCACACTGTCAAGCAGTGTAGCATCCTGATGATCTTTAAACATCTTAAATACATAATATGTCGGTGTTAAAATCATTTTTTCACCTTCAGTGAGGATCACAGCCTGCAGCACGTTTACAAGCTGAGCGATATTTGCCATTTTGACGCGGTCGCTGTGCTTGTTAAAGAGATTTAAATTGATGGCGGCTACCATCGCGTCGCGCATGGTGTTCTGCTGATAGAGGAATCCTGGATTGGTGCCAGGCTCTACATCGTACCATGTACCCCACTCGTCAATAATAAGACCGACTTTCTTTTTTGGATCATAGCGATCCATAATCGCACCGTGGCGATGAATTAGCTCTTCCATAAAGAATGCTTTTTTCAGGGTAAGATAGTATTCTGCCTCGTCAAACTGTGTCGCGCTGCCCTTATGTTCCCAATCATTTCCCGGAACAGTGTAATAGTGCAGGGAGAGTCCATTCATGTATTTGCCCGCAATTTTCATCAGGGTATCCGTCCACTCGTAATCATTTGAATTTGGACCGCAGGCAATTTTATAAATTTTTTTGTCTTTGTAGTAATTGCGCACATAGGTTTGATAACGGCGATACTCATCCGCATAATATTCGGAGCGCATATTGCCGCCGCAGCCCCAGTTTTCGTTGCCAATGCCAAAGTAGTTGACGGTATATGCCTCCTCATGTCCGTTTTCTTTGCGCAGTTCCGCCATCGGGGAAATACCGGAGAATGTCATATATTCCACCCACTCGGACATTTCCTGCACTGTGCCGCTGCCAACATTGCCATTAATATAGGTTTCGCAACCAATCTGATGGCAGAGTTCCATAAACTCATGTGTGCCAAAGCTATTGTCCTCCACAACGCCGCCCCAATGAGTATTGACAATTTTCTTTCTCTTTTCTTTCGGTCCAATGCCATCCATCCAGTGGTACTCGTCCGCAAAGCAGCCGCCCGGCCAGCGCAGTACCGGAAGTTTCATCTCTTTTAGCGCGTTTACCACATCATTGCGCATACCGTTGGTATTTGGAATTGGAGAATCCTTCCCCACATACAGCCCCTCATAGATGCATCTTCCAAGATGCTCAGAAAAATTTCCGTAAAGCTCCTTGTTGATCTTGCCTTTCGGATTATTTGGGTTTACATACAGTTTTGCCATAAATCATACCGTCCCTTTCTATTTATTTCAGTAGATTGTGAAACTATCAAGAATTTTCTTGATGTATTCATTATAGAGGAGGGAGGGGAAAGTGTCAAGGAAAGATATATGTGCAAATAGGAGAAATAACAGGAAAAAAATTGTGCAAAGTGCTGTTTTTTTAGAAAAAAGATATTTTGCTGCTCGTGAAATTTGTTGAATATTTGTTGAGCAGAAGAATTTATGCATATGGAAAGCCCGATATCATATTATCCATGATATCGGGCTTTCACTCGGACTGATCCATTGGAGGATGCCTCCTTACTTATATTCTGTTTTTGCTGCTATCCCTATTTGGTTAATCAAAATTTGTTATTGGAATTAGACTTCACCAATATTTTTAAGGGGGATTTCAAATACCTGCCTTTGTAAAGAAGAGCAGTATCAATATCAAATTTGCCATCCAGTTACATCTATATGAATGTTTTAGAGGGAGGATACATTATCTTGTACTTCCCTTTTTTATTTTGCGAGATGGAACATTAAATCTTTTTTGTTCCCCTTCTCATTTTAGGATCCGATAAAAGGAAATCCATATTGCTTTAAAAATTTTCCCGCTTAGAATGGAACCCTATGTGTCCATTGGACTATACCTTCCTTTTTTAGGTTTGGATGGGGTAAACCATTATGTCTTCATTGGACCATACCTTCCTTTTTTTAGGTTTGGATGGGGTGAAACATTATGTCTTCATTGGACTATACCTTCCTTTTTTAGATTTGGATGGGGTGAAACATTATGTCTTCATTGGACTATACCTTCCTTTTTTTAGTTTGGATGGGGTAAACCGTTATGTTTTTGTTGGACCATACCTCCTTTTTTAGATTTGGATGGGGTAAACCGTTACGTTTTCACTGGACTGTACCTCCTTCTCTTAAATTTTTTATCGGTTCGCGGTAATTCAGAGAGAAACATTTCAATCGGATAACTTCCCTTCAGTGAGCGACACCGCGTTTTCGCGACTGGTATGTGGCTTTGCTTTCTGATTACAAATCCAGCATTTCATCCTTAATAAGATATTCTATCAGATGAGGAAGGAATCCTTTTGGCTTTGAAAAGTTTCTGGAACAATTTTTGGTCTTGTTGTTTCTCTTGGCTTTATTATAGTGCATAAAAAAGAGTTTGTCAAGCAGAAAAATAAGAAAATTTATAAAAAAAGTATAAATTAACAGAATATTTAAAAGATTAAGAAAAAAGAATCTTTCAAAGGGGAAAATTGGAAATAAAAAATGAGAGGAAAATTAGGAGTTGTACAAAAAGCAATGATCGATTATAATTAGGGGGAAAAGTAAAATGAATGGATTGGAGGAGAGAAAATGCATAAATATGAACCGATCGATATTGTAAAAGAAGTTGTCTGGAATCTTTTTATCTATGTACTATATTATGCGTATTGTTTTGTCGTGCTGCTGATCGCTCATTTTATTCTCTATCGTTTTATCAAATCGATGCAGTGGACATTGAGAGATATTGCCATTTACGCGCTGTTAGCGTCAACGGTGATGATGGTGGTGCGCATTGTGGGAAAGATACGAAAAAAGAAATAGGTGATAAGCGGCGGGAAATTGCAAACGGTCGGGGATAATTTTTGTACTCGACCGTTTCGTTCGATTTAATATTGTAAAATAATGTAAAATATTTAATTTATATGTAAAAATATAGAATTATTTGTATAATAATAAAGAAAAAGCAGGTAAAAAGGATCAGTTTTTGATAGGTACAGTGAGAGATTGTCAAATTTGCCAAAAAAATCTTCAATTCCCTCTTGATTTATTTAGGAAAATCTAATATATTATAGATAAGTCTAAATGATGTGGTTGTTTTACACAAGAAAAAGTGACCAAAGAACTTTAAAATGATAAAAATCACGGAAATTTAGAGGGTATTTTAGAATAATCTCAGGAAGGGGTAAGGAAATGTTGAGGGAAACCGAGTACAACAAACCATTGATTGAGCAGCGGGCAGATCCTTATGTGATGAAGGCGGCGGACGGGTCGTACTATTTTACGGCCTCGGTTCCAGCCTATGATAGGATTGTGCTGCGCAGAGCGGATTCCATTGCAGGGCTTGCAAGTGCTGCGGAGAAGACGGTCTGGGAGAAGCACCAGAATGGGTCGATGAGCAAGCATATCTGGGCACCGGAGATGCACTATCTTGACGGTGGGTGGTACATTTATTTTGCCGCTGGAAAAGAGGAGGATATCTGGGCGATACGTCCTTATGTACTGCGCTGCACCGGGCAGAACCCAATGGAAGATGCCTGGGAGGAGTGTGGACCGATGCAGTGTGCTGACGAGGACGAGTTTTCTTTCCGCGCATTCTCTCTTGACGCGACAGTATTTGAAAATCAGGGAAAGTGTTTTATGATATGGGCGGAGAAAGTTGGCGTGGGAAAGCAGATCTCCAATCTTTATATCGCAGAGATGGAGAGTCCGACAAAGCTAAAAACGGTTCAGGTACTTCTTGTAACTCCGGACTACGACTGGGAGAGAGTTGGATTTTGGGTTGCGGAAGGTCCTGCCATATTAAAACATGGCGGAAAGATTTTCCTGACCTACTCTGCAAGTGCAACTGGCGCGTGCTATTGTGTCGGTATGATGACTGCTGACGAGAACTCTGATCTTTTGGATCCGCGCTCGTGGCAAAAGTCAAGAATGCCTGTTCTCTGTACGGATGAGGAGAAGGGGATCTACGGACCAGGACATAACAGCTTTGTTAAATCCGAAGACGGAAAGCAGGATATTATGGTCTTTCACGCGCGTCAGTATGAGGAGATTGTCGGCGATCCACTCTACGATCCGAACCGCCATGCGATGATGTTGAATGTGCAGTGGAATGCGGACGGCACACCGCGCTTTGTATTTGAGAAGAATCGTTGACGGCTGTTTAAGAGCAGGGACATACACAATAAGGTAGCAGTAAAATGTGTGCAAAACAAAAAGCACCGCGCCTATACAAAAAGGTTCGGTGCTTTTGATGGGAAAAATACTCTGGACAGAGGATAAAAACTATATTTCACCCATTGTCGTCCAGTCGTTGGAAATCATTGGGCTGTAGTTGATGCTGACATTGATATCCTGATTGTAATTTCCGAAACCGCTGCCAAAGATCGTAAGTCCGCCGACATGTTCTGCATTCTCCGGGACGGCGAATCTTAGTTTGAGCGGACTGCGGTAGTCTAACTTCATCTGTTTCAAAGAGACATCGGAAATTTTTAATCCGTCAATATAAGTTCCATGACGATTGATGACAATTAACTTTAGCATACCGTACTGGTTCCAGTTGCGAAACCACCAGTTTGGAGTGAAAATTCCGCGCTCTTCGCCGAAATCACCCGGACTCGTCCAGTGACCAAGGCAAGTATTGTTTAGATAAAAATGTATATCAGAAGGCCAGACATTGTTAAAACCTGGTGCTTCCGAACAAAGTTCGGCAGAGATAGTAATCTGGTCGATCTTTTGCGAGGTCGGAATAAAATTCGGGATGATATATTCTACAAATCCTTTGGCAAACCAGATAATGCTTGCATTCATCCGGTCAGGATGGGAAAAATAGCGTGTGCTGTCCACTTCTCCGATCAGAGCTTTGCTCGTGGCAAGACCACAAGTTGGATATACTTGATAGTCGCAGTATTGGCCAACTTTGATATCGGTTTCATAAATATTTTTGGAGGCGATATCCGGCTCAATCTCAATCAGAATTTTATCAAGATGTATGGAACAGCGCTTTTCATTCCCATGACCGTTCGACTCGTTTGAGATCGAGATAATGCCACAGTCCTCAAGGCGTTTGATATGACTTGTGAGCGCGCCGTTTGTAATATTTAGACTGGCGGCAAGTTCATTCATGTTCATGCCCTTATTATCGAGCAGTTGTTTGATGATAGAGACGCGGATTTCGGAGCCAAGCGCCTTGAATAATTCCAAACCGTCGTCTAATGAAGTAATATGTAACATAATAAATGCCCCTTTGGAATTTTTGTTAAAATAGTTTGCTGGATGTTTCCATTATACCAAAAAGCAAAGAGAAATCAAGAGCGTAATTTGGCATTTTTTCAGCAGATCTTCATGAAAAGCTAAAAATAGCAAAGATTACTTGTTGATTATGCACAAATTATATACGAT
>CAJUCG010000131.1 GCA_910585065.1 uncultured Lachnospiraceae bacterium | reverse complement strand
TGAGCGGTAAATTTCTTGTGGCAGGTGATGGAACCTGGCTTGCAGACAACCTGTCCGCGCTCGATATCGGTTCTCTGAACACCGCGGAGAAGCGCGCCGATATTGTCACCAGCCTGAGCCTCGTCAAGAAGCTTGCGGAACATCTCGATACCAGTTACAACAGTCTTGCGAGTATCTTCCTTTACACCAACGATCTCAACTTCGTCGTTGAGGTGAAGCGCACCACGCTCTACACGACCAGTAGCAACTGTACCACGACCAGTAATCGTAAATACGTCCTCAACTGGCATCAGGAACGGCTTGTCGGTATCGCGAACCGGATCAGGGATATACTCGTCAACCTTGCTCATCAGCTCAAGGATCTTGTCGCCCCACTCGCTGCTCGGATCTTCAAGTGCCTTTAATGCGGAACCCTTAATGATCGGGCAGTCTGTGAACCCATACTCCTCAAGGTTCTCAGTTACTTCCATCTCAGTCAGCTCAATAAGCTCATCGTCGTCAACCATATCACACTTGTTAAGGAATACAACGATATAAGGCACACCTACCTGACGGGAAAGAAGGATATGCTCCTTTGTCTGAGCCATAACGCCATCGGTCGCTGCTACAACGAGGATCGCGCCGTCCATCTGTGCTGCACCAGTGATCATGTTCTTTACATAGTCAGCATGTCCTGGGCAGTCAACGTGTGCGTAATGTCTTTTCTCGGTCTCATACTCAACGTGAGCGGTGGAGATTGTGATACCTCTCTCTCTCTCTTCTGGAGCCTTGTCGATCTGATCGAAAGCTACCGCCTGACCAGTACCAAGTCTAGCATTCAGCGTCTTTGTGATCGCTGCGGTCAGTGTGGTCTTACCATGGTCAACGTGTCCGATCGTACCGATGTTGCAATGCGGCTTAGATCTCTCAAATTTAGCTTTAGCCATTTTAATGTCCTCCTTTTATTTGCGCCTTTTGCGCGACATTCTGTTTTTGTTCCCGCAATCGGGAGATACTGCACCATATCCCTAAAATTTCCGGGACATAAGCACCTGTCATGTTACCATTATATTTCATATTAGAAATATTTTCAAGCAAAATCTTATAAAATTTAGCTATTTGCCTTTGTTCGCCAATACTTTCTCCTGCACACTCTTCGGAACCTGCTCATAGGAAGCAAAGAACATAGAGTAGGCACCACGCCCTTGTGTCTTTGAACGCAGCGTTGTGGAGTAGCCGAACATCTCAGCGAGCGGCACGAAACCACGGATTAACTTGGAACCGTTGATATCCTCAGTGCCTTCGATACGACCGCGCCGGGAACTGATATCGCCGATTACATCACCCATATAGTCCTCTGGAACGGTAACTTCCACTCTCATAATCGGCTCAAGAAGAACTGGAGCCGCCTTCTGCATTGCCTCTTTTAACGCCATTGAACCAGCGATCTTAAACGCCATTTCATTGGAGTCCACTTCATGGTAGGAACCGTCATAGCAGTTTGCATGAACACCGAGTACCGGATATCCACCGAGTACACCACACTTCATTGCGTCCTCAATACCTGCCTGAACCGCTGGAATATATTCCTTCGGAATAGAACCGCCGACAACGGTACTCTCAAACTCAAAGGTCTTCTCACCATTGACATCCATCGGCGAGAAAATAACTTTACAATGACCATACTGACCGCGTCCACCGGACTGCTTTGCATACTTGGAATCGATATTGACTTCCTTTGTGATCCCTTCCTTGTAAGCAACCTGCGGAGCACCGACATTCGCCTCCACATGGAATTCGCGAAGCAGACGGTCAACAATAATCTCAAGATGAAGCTCACCCATACCAGCGATAATGGTCTGACCTGTCTCCTCGTTTGTGGAAACGCGGAAGGTCGGATCTTCCTCTGCCAATTTTGAAAGTGCTTCGCCCATCTTATCCTGACCAGCTTTTGTCTTAGGCTCGATCGCAACGTCGATAACTGGTTCTGGGAACTCCATGGATTCAAGGATTACCGGAGCCTTCTCATCGCAGATCGTATCACCCGTGGTAGTCAGCTTAAAGCCAACAGCCGCCGCGATATCGCCGGAGTAAACTTTTTCCAAATCCTCTCTCTTGTTTGCGTGCATCTGCAAGATACGACCAACGCGCTCTTTTTTATTCTTTGTCGCATTTAACACGTATGAACCGGAATTTAATGTGCCGGAGTACACGCGGAAATATGCAAGTTTGCCCACAAACGGATCGGATACAATCTTAAATGCCAATGCGGCAAATGGTTCATCATCCGCGGATCTTCTGTGTACTTCGTTGCCATCCTCATCCACGCCCGCAATATCCGGGATATCTGTAGGAGCTGGCATATACTCAATCACCGCGTCAAGGAGCTTCTGTACACCCTTATTGCGATAAGCAGAACCACAGCAAACCGGAATAATTGTTCCGGCGATCGTTGCCGCGCGAAGTGCTTTCTTTAATTTATCTTCCTCTGGAACCTCGCCCTCAAGATAGATTGCGAGTAAATCATCATCCGTTTCACAGATCTTTTCAATCAATTCAGAGCGATACGTTTCTGCTTCGTCCTTCATATCCTCCGGAATTTCCTTGATTTCGATCTGATCACCCTTATCGTCAAGGTAGTAATAAGCCTGCATCTCGAACAGGTCGATAAGACCTTTAAAGGTATCTTCCTTCCCGATCGGAAGTTGTAACGCCACCGGATTTTTACCAAGGCGCGTCCGAATCATATCGATTACATTGTAAAAATTTGCACCAGAAATGTCCATCTTGTTAACAAATGCCATTCGTGGTACATTATATTTATCCGCCTGCCGCCATACGGTCTCGGACTGCGGCTCCACGCCGCCCTTTGCACAGAATACGCCAACTGCGCCGTCTAAGACACGCAGGGAACGCTCTACTTCAACCGTAAAGTCTACGTGACCTGGGGTATCAATAATATTGATGCGATGCTCTAAGGCACCCTGCCTTTTCTTGTGCATATACTCCTGAGTCCAGTGACATGTCGTAGCGGCTGAAGTGATTGTGATACCTCTCTCCTGCTCCTGAGCCATCCAGTCCATGGTCGCAGTACCCTCATGAGTATCACCAATTTTGTGGTTAACACCGGTATAATATAAGATACGCTCTGTCAGAGTGGTCTTACCCGCATCAATATGCGCCATAATACCGATATTCCTGGTTCTCTCCAATGGATATTCTCTTTCAGCCAAGGATTTTCCCTCCTATTTTCAGTTCCGCATATGCCCTTCCAGTACCCAATGATCCGGGAAGAAATTTTTGTTCGCACAGCTCTCAGAAATTTCTTCCGGGCACTGTACAGGCATATGCTGTTTTATACTATTTGAAGTTCCGCAGAATCCCTACCGATACCCAAGACCTGGGAAGAAATTTCTGTTCGCCTTGCTCTCAGAAATTCCTTCCGGGTATCATCCGGAATTCTGCTGTTTTAGTTTCGCACCATGAATTACCAGCGGTAATGTGCAAATGCCTTGTTTGCATCTGCCATCTTGTGCATATCTTCTTTTCTCTTCACTGCGTTACCGGTATTTGCCGCAGCGTCAATAATCTCCCCTGCAAGGCGATCGATCATGGTCTTTTCGCCTCTCTTGCGGGCAAACATCGTCATCCAGCGAAGCGCGAGTGCCTGCCTTCTGTCCGGTCTTACCTCGATCGGCACCTGGTAGGTAGCACCGCCGATACGGCGTGCCTTTACCTCAAGTACAGGCATAATATTGTTTAATGCCTCCTCGAATACCTCCATCGCATCCTTGCCGGTCTTTTCATTCACCTGCTCAAATGCACCGTACACGATCTTCTGTGCAGTCCCCTTCTTGCCATCCAACATAATATTGTTTACCAGCTTGGTAACAATCTTGCTGTTGTAAATCGGGTCTGCCAATACATCTCTTTTCTGAATATGTCCTTTACGTGGCACGTTACTTCCCTCCTTAATATCGATCCGCGGTCACGGACCATTAATTCTACGGTACTCACATTACTGTGTTCATGCTTAGTTTCCTTCACTTCTATACTCAAACCGCAAGTGCAGCCACCTGGGAAAGCGTTGATATCGGAAATGAAAATTCAACCCGGCATTTATGCGGAAGATGACAGTACATCAACCGCCCAGTAGTAATGGATATTGAATTATTTTGCGTCTTTCGGTCTCTTTGCTCCGTACTTGGAACGAGCCTGTCTTCTCTTTGCAACACCTGCAGTATCAAGAGTACCTCTGACAATATGATATCTTGTACCTGGAAGGTCTTTTACACGGCCACCTCGAATCAGGACAACGCTGTGCTCCTGAAGGTTGTGCCCTTCGCCCGGAATATAGCTGGTAACTTCAATCCCATTTGAAAGACGTACTCTGGCAATCTTGCGAAGCGCGGAGTTCGGCTTCTTCGGGGTTGCCGTTCTAACTGCGGTACACACACCTCTCTTTTGCGGGGAAGAAGTCTCAATTGCCTTTTTGTTTAAGGAGTTAAATCCCCTTAACAGTGCCGGCGCCGTAGCTTTCTTCTCCACGGTCTTTCTTCCCTTTCTAACTAACTGGTTAAATGTAGGCATGACTTTTCACCTCCTGAATAATCTTTGTCTGTGGCTGCTCTTGCAGACAATGTCTGCTCCCTTCTGCGCTTCTCTTTTTGGAAATTTTTCCCTCTCCATCCAATCCACCGCAGAAAAACGCACGTTCCACGCGCGCAATCTTGATTATAGCGGGGAAGATTCGCCTTGTCAAGGGATTTTTTTCTTTTTCGAAAAGTTTTTAACCAGGTTTAAAAAGTTTTTGACTGAGTTTTACTTTTCTTATTGAAATTATGCCCGAAATTCGTTATAATTTTCAATAAATCGCAGGAATTGCACTCTCCTATCAGGAAGTTGCACCGAGCGAATTTATACAAAGAAAGGAAGCAATCGCTATGACAGTAAAAGAATGTTATGACCGTATCGGTGGAAGTTACGACGAGGCAAAGAAACGCTTGATGGATGACAAGCGCATGGTGAAATTTCTGGGAATGTTTCTGCGTGATACCAGCTTTCAGCAGATCACAGAAGCTCTCTCCCAAAATGATTATGAGGAGGCTTTTAAAGGCGCGCACAGCCTGAAGGGTGTATCCCATAATATGGCGTTTTCCGCTCTCTCTGCTGCCGCTGATCCCCTGACAGAGGAGCTGCGCGGAAAAGGTTCCGGCGAGAACGTACAACAGCTCTACGAAAAAACCAAAGCGTCCTATGAACTAACTGTACAGATGATAAAGGAGCTTCTCGACTCCCAGGCATAATACAGAAATCACCGGGTGCTATTTTTGCCACAATACTATTTTCCGCCGCAGTTATTAAAACTCTGGCATTGCCTGAGGTATCTCCTGCCGCGAAATTCAGAAAGGATATCATGAACGATAAAATTTTAGTTGTAGATGATTCAGAAATCAACCGCGAACTCCTCTCCGACATCCTCGAGGAGGATTACGAGATTCTTACGGCAGAACACGGGGAAGAGGCTGTTTCAAAGCTTGAAAAACTGCAAGATAAAATTTCCATTGTGCTTCTTGATTTACAGATGCCAAAACTCGACGGATTCGGCGTACTCGATGTTATGCGGGAACGCAGATGGCTTGAGCGAATACCGGTCTTAATTATTACAGGTGAACAGTCCACCGTGGTGGAAAATGAATGTTTTAAACTTGGTGTATCTGATTTTATCCACAAACCTTTTGAGCCATCGCTCGTGCGTATGCGGGTAAAAAATATTGTGGATCTGTTCACCTACAAAAAATCTCTTGAAGATAAGGTAGAAATGCAGACCCGAACACTCAGAGAGCAATACAATCTCCTGGAAATTCAGGCAGCCAAATTAAGGCAGACCAATATCCGGATTATCGATATGCTCGGCATGGTTGTCGAGTTCCGGAACCTAGAGAGCGGGGAACATATCAACCGTGTAAAGGGCTTTACTGAAATTCTTGCCAGACAGTTTATGGTGGATTTTCCAGAATACGGTCTGACTGATCATACGATTGAGATGATCGTTTCCTCCAGTTCCTTGCACGATGTTGGAAAAATTGCCATTCCGGACAATATTCTCCTAAAACCTGGACGCTTGACCAACGAAGAATTTGAATGTATGAAATCACACACGACCAAGGGCTGCGATGTGTTAAATAATATCGAGGGGATCTGGGAGGACGAATACCGCCAGTACGCCTACGATATCTGCCGCCACCACCACGAACGCTTTGATGGCAGGGGCTACCCGGACGGGCTAAAGGGTGACGATATCCCAATCTCCGCCCAGCTTGTTTCTGTTGCCGACGTATACGACGCGCTAGTCAGTGAACGCTGCTACAAGAAGGCTTTTGCAAAAGACAAGGCGGCAGAAATGATTATCGGGGGAGAATGCGGGATTTTCTCACCGAAAATCCTTGAAAGCTTTGCCAAGGTCACAAAAAAATTTGAGGCACTTGCGGACAGCAATAAAAACAAACAGGCAGAATAACACATAGGACCGAAGGCTGAGGCGGGCAGCAAAATTAAAGCCAGCCTCAGTTTTATTATGCGGGCATAATACCCGCAAAAAATCATAGATTATTTCTTGAAAATACGGGGAGGGATCAGTAATGTTACGAACAAAAAAACAAAAATTTGCAGCGATTATTCTTCTGATCGCAATATTCTTTGCCAGTACACTGTGTACATATCTGTTTGATGGGCATTTTGAACAAAAGTCAGATTCCCCTTCTTCAACAGATTATCCCTGCACAACAATAACCGCGGAAGTAACAGCAAACTTCACAGAAACCACATCAGCTTCAAAAAAGACTACTACTCCAAAGCCGACCAAGGCTTCAAAAAAGACTACTACTCCAAAGCCAACCAAGACTCCAAAAAAGACTACCACTCCAAAACCAACCAAAGCTCCAAAAAAGACTACCACTCCAAAACCAACCAAAGCTCCAAAAAAGACCACTACTCCAAAGCCGACCAAAGCTCCAAAAAAGACCACTACTCCAAAGCCGACCAAGACTCCAAAGAAAACTCCAACACCCACCCCAACGATTTCCGGTGTGGATGGCAGTGTGTCCGCAAACAGACAGCTAAAAGTGATCGGCACAAAACTTTGCAATGCTTTGGATGAACCCATTGTTTTGCGCGGTATTAGCACACATGGGATCGCATGGTTTCCAGAATTTGCCAATAAATCTTTTATGCAGACGCTCCGGGACGAATGGGGCGCGAATGTCTTCCGCATCGCCATGTACTCCTACGAGGGAAATGACAGCTATGTAAATAATCCAAAATGGAACAAGACAAAAGTCTGTGATTTGATTGATGCCGCCATTGAACTTGATATGTATGTAATTGTAGACTGGCATATTCTCGCTGACGGCAACCCGCAAACTTACCAAAAACAGGCAGCCGAATTTTTTACCTATATTGCTTCCACCTACCCAAAAGTTCCAAATATTCTCTATGAAATATGCAATGAACCAAACGGGGGCACTAGCTGGAGCGGCAATATTAAACCCTATGCAAATAAAATTATTCCAAAAATTCGCCAATCCTCTCCGGACGCTGTGATTTTGGTTGGCAGTCCCACCTGGAGCCAGGATGTGGATGTAGCCGCTGCCGATCCGCTCTCCTTTGACAATATCATGTATTCCCTGCATTTTTACGCGGGTACGCACAAGGAAAATCTAAGAAATAAAGCGGATACCGCATTAGAAAAAGGACTGGCACTCTTTGCCACGGAATGGGGAACCACCGATGCCTCCGGCAATGGTGCAGTGGATAAAACCTCCTCTGACGAGTGGCTCGCTTATCTGGAAAAAAATCAGATAAGTTGGTGTAACTGGTCACTTTGCAACAAGTCTGAATCCTCCGCACTGCTTCTTCCATCCGCCTCAAAAGATGGCACAATGCCGGATTCCTTCCTGAGCGAGTCCGGAAAATATGTAAAGGAAAAAATGTTAGAATACTCAGGGACTACACCTGTAGAACAAAACCCGCAGAATCAGGATACAACATCCGATAAAAAGAAGACTCCTTCCCCCGTTCCGACTCCAACCAACCCAAAAATGCAGGAAGAAAATGAAATATCCTCCCCTGCATCAAAACCATCCGCTTCCAACAAAACAGGACTGACACTGCTTTATTACAACGAAAACAGAGAGGATTCCACCAATACTCTTCGCCCGCATTTTCAGATAAAAAATAATTCCGAAAATGAAATTTCCTTAGACAAACTTACGATCCTATATTATTACACACCGGAAAAAGAGATCACACAATGCTTTTTCTGTGATTATGCGGAGGTAAATGGCACTTCCTACCGCGCGATTACCTCAAACGTAACGACAGGTTTTATTTCCGGCAAAAATTCAGGGATGAAAATTACATTCTCCTCCGATGCCGGAAGTCTGGCACCGGGGGATACAGCCACATTACAGATACGCATTGTCAACGAGGATTGGAGCAATTATATTCAGTCCAACGATGCTTCCTATTTGCCGGATGCTAAGACCTATACGGAAAGCAAAAAAGCTACATTAAACATCCAATAATCCCCTCTTTGCAGTTCCTGCAAAGGGGGATAACCCTATAATGATTATCCAAATTTTTCCAAATAAAATTTTATTTCTTTCTCCACGATTTTATGCTATAATCTCGACAGAGATTATAGCTGCGCTGATTTGCGTCCGACCATGGGAGGACATTTTCTTTGGCAAATCATGCGCATCAGAAATATTATGTTCGCAGAACATAATATAATCTCGACAGAGATTAACAAATTTCACAGAACGCTCGGTACCATACAAATGGAGGATTATAAAATGGAGGAACAAAATAATAGCTTTGAATCCCGTCTTTTTGACCTTCTGGCATTGGCCAATGAAAATAAAGGTGTGATTGGCAACGACAAAATTGAAGCATTTTATAAGGAAATGAATCTTAACGTCGCCCAAATCGATCAAATTTACGAATATCTGGAAGCCCATAATATTATTATCCTAAGTCTGGCAGATGACGAGCCGGACGATGATACACTGCTCGAAATGGAAGATGAGAGCGAGCTGATCCTCGCGCCTGAGGATCTCTCTGCGATGGCGGATGCGATGGCGGACGATCCCGTCCGCCAATACTTAAAAGAAATCGGCAACTACCCGCTGCTCTCCCTCTCCGATGAAATTGAACTGGCAAAAAAAATAGAAAATGGTGATGGTCAGGCGAAACGCACACTTGCGGAGGCGAATCTCCGCCTTGTCGTCAGCATTGCAAAACGCTACGTCGGCAGGGGATTATCCTTTCTCGATCTGATACAGGAGGGCAATTTAGGACTGATCAAAGCAGTTGACAAATTTGATTACAATAAGGGCTATAAATTCAGCACCTACGCGACCTGGTGGATTCGTCAGGCAATCACACGATCCATCGCCGACCAATCCCGCACGATCCGCATTCCTGTACATATGTCGGAAGTGATTAACAAAACTTACCGCGTTTCCCGCAGCCTTTT
>CAJUCG010000130.1 GCA_910585065.1 uncultured Lachnospiraceae bacterium | reverse complement strand
TTTACTTGCTGTAAATTCACATATCCGCCGAAAGAGTAAGGATTGCAAACCTTGTCCGATTCAATCATATGTATGCGCAGACTATAGGGCATAAACTCTATTTCGGAATCATCATATTTAATCAATGCCACCGAATCGCCATTGGTAAGCCAGGAAAGGCAAGCAATTTGCTGCATTTCATAAAAATCATTGACTTTCGTGCTGTCACAATGCTTGGATGCCGCCCACAGTTCAAACTCCCGCTGCGCTTTTTTATTCCATTTCTTCGCCTCATTCTCCGAAAGCCCCAAAACCTCTCGGTCAATGGTTGGTCTTGCGGTAAGCCCAACCCCAACAATATTTGTTCGATTTGTTTTTAAGGCAGATACCCCTATTGGAGCGGACATTAAAAGGCTTCGTGAACGCTGCCGCAGCGTATTTAGGTTGCGGTCAATGTCTTCCTGCGGAGATTTACTGGATGCATTCCATCCTTTCATTGAATTCTTGGAGTGTGACGCACCGGATTCATCATATCCGCTATTGGTAAACCGCTCGATGATTTCTAGCTGGCATCGCGCCTTTTTTCTTCGCAGTGCGGCTACGGGATTCACTACGGCAATCGCCCGGTCAATAAAATTCATCTTGCCCTCCTTAAATATCCAGTGGAATACCGCGCAGAGCGCGGTTCTTTCCCTGCGTTTTAAGCGATTTTACTTCATTTTCAAGTGTCTTAATCATTGCCTGTACCTCCTCTAAATCTGCCCTGCGTAATCTCTTTGTACCTATAGCATACTCCTGCCCGGTTAAAATCGCTTCCTCCGCCTTATAATACAGTTCAAGCCGCCGCTGTGTCCTTTCTAACTGTTCCATAATTCCTGCCTTTCTATCCCTGAATGCCCCGATTGACAATCCCTGTCCTTTTCTTTTTTACCGTTTTTGGTTGCTTTTTCATATAATTAATCCCCTGCTTGACTTTCTTTTCCAGTATATCCCAATCTGGACGGAGAATTTCGGCTGCTGCCGTGGAGTAATTTCGCAAATCAAGCGGTTCATTTCGTATGCCGCTTGATTTCTTTTTCCATTTCAGCACCGGACGACCGTCTTTAAGCTGGATAACTCTTTGTTCACTGGAAAGTCCTTTAATGTAAGTTTCATCATATCCCCTGTCCGAATTGATAGGAAAATGGCAATACCCCGGTCCCTCATCTGCCGTTTTCAGCCTTGCCATAAGGATTTCTTTGCCAGAATCCACGCCTAAAAGGAATATTTTCACTTTCTCTATGTTGTTTGTCGATACCTTGTTCACTAGGGGAATTCCCTCGCCACCCATGCCCTTAATTCCGAAAATTAGTTTTTGCTTCCGCTCCATCTTTTTCAAAAATTTGTAGGTCTCCGCCGTGAAATGCCCGCCTGTGTCTATGCAAGTACAGGCAATCAAAAGGGAATTTTTATTTTCAAAGTACAATTCCATTTCAAGGAATTTTTCTAATTTTTCCCATGTCTGCTCTTTTTCTAAATCTCCAGGGATTTTCCTGTACAGGATCCCCCAGGATTCGTACCCTTTCCCCCATCCGGTAACTTCAACTTCAAATCGATCATCCTGTACATCCACGCCAGCCGTTACCAGAAGAACACCATCCGGCAAATCTGCCATATAGCGTTCCCTGCGTTTTAACAGTGCATCTTCATCCGCTGCTTCTCCCCTCTCTTCCCAGGTTTCCCCCAGTGCGGTGTTAATCCATACTTTCATCTTTTCCACATCGCCATGCTCTTTCAAGTCTTTTTGCGCTTCTTTGAATTCTGCAATAATTTCCTCCCAGTGTTTCCAGGGTGATGCCATCTCGTTTAAATGAAAACCCCGCTTTCTTTTGATCTCCGGAGCAGAGGCAATCCATTTTCCGGAGTTTTCCTTCCACTCCATCTCTCCGAAATGTTCCCCGCAGTATTTGCATTCCATTGTCACATCAGAGAAACGGATGCGCCCCCACTCATACGGTTGATACTTTCCGCAGCAAGGGCAGGGAACACACCATTCCTCTCTTGATGAAGAGAGATATTCTTTTTCAATCTCCGAACGTCCCTTAATCGTTGGAGTAGATACCTTAATCTTTTTTCGATTCCAGAATGTAGTAGTACGTTTTTCTGCGAGTTTAATTGGATTTCCTTCGGTTCCCGCCGATGGGGGATAACGGTCAATTTCATCCATCAGCACAATCTTAATCGGGCGGGACGCAAGACCAGCCGCCGAATTTGCCCCTGCCATTGTGATATGACCGCCCGGGAAAATCTTATGTAATATCGTGTTGCCAGAATCCTTTGCTTTGACGCTCTTTACTTTTCCCCGGAGTACAGGTGTATCGCGAAGCATCGGTGCAAGCCTGTCTTTTGAAAATGTTTGTCCCATTTCAAGCGTTGGCTGTAGGCATAAAATTGGAGAAGGATCGTAATCAATATAATAACCGATGATATTTAATATCAATTCCGTCTTCCCCACTTGTGCTGATGACATGATCACAATCTCCTCCACTCCTGCATCATTTACAGCATCCATGATTTCCCTCTGATAGGGCGCGCGATTCGTGTTCCACTGTCCCGGCTCTGCAGAAGCCTCCTGCGATAATTTTCTAAATTTATCCGCCCATTGACTAACCGTAAGTTCTGGCGGCGGTGATAATATTTTTGCGATTATCTGGAAAAGATGAATGGTTTTTCCTTCTGCCTTTTTCTCAATCGGTACCTTCATCTTCCTCCTCTTCCTCCCCTATGAATTCATCACTGTGAAAATCTTTCGGATTATAGTCTTTTAGTTCATTTAAGGCTTCGAATACTTCTTTGTTTATCGCTGCGCGAATATAGTCAACATCATTTCGTGCGACAAGTAAAGGAGCTAATTTCGTAGGCATGGAAAGCAATTTTGTTTTCACCGAGATCAACATATCCGTCATAACACGCTCCACATCTTTTGACTTGTGTAAATCCCCTTTCATCACCTGAAGCTTCAACTCCGAAATATGCCGCTTTACCCGCTCATGGATCGCCTTTTCTTCCTCCAGATCAATTTCCCCATCCAAATCCACATTTCCCGCTTCCATCTGCACCTTTAAGGTCAAAATGTAATTTATAATGGAATCCATCAGCTTATACCGCCCCTTTGCTGCCCGGACGATAGTATTTTCCTCCGCAAGCTGCCGGATGCGCCTGTCCGATACTCCTATGATTTTTTCAAGAGTCGCGCTGTTGACGGTGATTGCACTGATATCGGTTGTTTTGATGCTATCTGCAGCATCGTTATCTGGTGATACTATCCTTTTTGCCATCCTGTACCCCTCCCATCGGAAACGGCAATTTCCATTAAAAATTTTCTGTATCTAGCAAGGTTTTGGGCTTCGCAGACCCTCAACGCATTTGTACTTACAGAAAGAACCTATGTTTTTTCAGCGAATAATATGAACATCTGTTCGTGTCCCGGCGAATTTGATCTGCCTCATCTTATTGACATATCTAACATTTTGTAAAATCATCCTCTCGCTGTCCTCTTCTATTTAATGCAGTTAAAAATGATCCCCTGCATTTAACAAGTCTTCAATATGTCAAGTCATACGCAAAATAAAAAAAGACCTTCCGATTTTTCGCTTGATAGAAGGCAACAAAAAACAACCTATCGCTTGAAGGATAGATTGTTATATGCTCTGTCTTTGCAGTCCTGATTTACACCAATATACCGCAATGTGATATGGATATCCGAATGATTAAATATGTCCATCAACAATGCAGCATCCTTAGTCTGTTTATAGAGATGATAGCCGAATGTCTTTCGCAGCGTGTGTGTTCCAATGCTCTCAAGTCCAAATACCTTTCCCGCAGCGGAAAGAATGTTGTAGGCCTGCTGTCTTGTAATCGCTTTATTGGGGGCATTTGGACTTTTGAAAAGAAACTCGTAGTCTTTTTTATCCCTGATATACTCTTCCAATATCTTCCCTAAGTTTTTATTGATGGGGAATCGCTTTTCCTTTTGTGTTTTTTTTTCCCTGCGGACAACATAATCTTTTCCTCGCACATCCCGAACACGAAATTGCAGGATATCACAAATGCGAAGCCCGGAATATATCCCGAACATAAACATTACATAGTCGCGCTGGTTTCTGGATTTTAAATAATCTGCAATATCAAGCACGACTTCCTTGTCCCGGATTGGCTCAACGGTATTCATCTAGCATCCCTCCCAGTATTCAAAAATGTTCTTCTGTATACTGCTTTGCGCACTTCTCGCTAATAACCATTATAGCACAATCTACACGACATTTCCACGACATATTTTACGACATAAAACACGACATGATTCTTTGACATAAACCCTTGATTTTGCTGGTTTCTCTTTGTTTTCGCCCCTCAAAAAAACGTTCAAAAAAATAAACAAAAAATCGTTCAAAAAATTTTCTCTTTTATATCTCGAAGAGATATGTTTCCTCTTTCATTTTTTGTTCTACTCGTTGTAGTTGTCGAGTAGATATTCCAATTGTACTTGCTGCTTCCTCCTGTGTCATTTTATATAGCACACGATAAACAAACACCAGTTGTTCCGTACCTTCTAATCGTTCTGCTGCCTCTATCAATTTTCTTTTCCGCCTAATAAGCTCCCTTGTCCGTTCTTTCTCTCTTTCCATATGCTCCTCAATTTTTGCGATGGATGCAAGTGCATCTGGAAAATTCGCGTGAGAAAATTTCGCACGGGGCAATCCCGAATAATCTACACTACTCATTCCCGATGGACCGTTCATTCCTGACATTCTCTTTATTTTTTCAATGCTCTTTTGATAATCTCTAATTTTTTCCTTACGCATAAGAATTTGAAAGTCAATATCTCTCAGTAGTTTTCCCTCTTCTGGATCTAACATTCTTGGTTCCGACATCCATCTACCCCCTTGATTTATAACATTGACTCTGTTATGATAGATATGGGTTCGTCTTTATGAAATGCCTGAAGGGGACGGATGGCCGTCCGTTCCCTTCCTTTCCAGATATTCTACTGAATTTTTTACAATTTTTTGTCTGTTATCAATATGTCTTTCAAAAGATCTTTCGCCTTTGCTTCCGGCAGGCTATCAATAATCTCCCTAATTCCCGGCTCACTTAACTTGCTATTTATCTCGCTTTTTAACTCTTGAATCCTTTCCATTTCTTGGATTCTCTTTTTTCGAATTTCTGCCCTCTCTGTTGCGTTATCGCGTTTCAACGCCTCTTCTAAAAGTTCTATCGAAATTTCTTCTGGCATATCGATGAGCGGGCAATAATGGGGTCTTCCTTTTTCGACGCTTCTATGCAAATTATGCCCTATAGCTTCGCAGTAATTGTCTATTGGGTAAAACCGGCAATAATCGCAGTCTTCCGGTGTGCTAACTACTAAAATGGATTTACTCATTCCTCGCCTCCATCATCCCTGCTCCAATCAATTGCCTGTCCGCATTTCGGACAATAATCTGGTTCCATTCCACTATATAAAACAGTAGTCAAACCACAATTAGTACACTCCATGTAAACGGTATCTTCATCCACTTTGTTTATGCCCTTTGGTTTCTTACTCTTCTGCCTTTCCCTTGCCTCCCGACATTCCTTGATTGAACCGATTTCCCGGTACTGTTCAAGTTCCTCAATTGCCACAATTGCCATGTACAACGCTTCTTTCCTGTCTGAAAGGCTATTTTTATGTGGACTATCATTTTGTGTTGCACTTATCGCTTTTAGCCATTCAATCGCTTTCTTAATTTCCATTATATCCCCCAATCTTTTTTATTTTTGATTCACCTTGATTAGGTATCATCTGCCCGAAAATCGCCATTAAAACATTCTTAACTATACTATTTCCTGCTTGCTTATATAGTTGTGAATTGCTGTTTACTTCCTCTGCCCTATGGAAATCCTCGTCTAAAAATCCCATAATCCGCCAACATTCCAAGGGTGTTAATTTGCGTATGCGGTATTGATTGTATTTCTCTATAACACCAAAAGTTCCGCAATGAGTAGATGATGTGTTTCCATTAGCGGTTATTGTTCCGCAGCACTCATCTTCTCGTAGCTTTTGGTTGTATAGATCGAAAACATTTTCCAATACCATATTGTCTTTCTGCACGCTCGTCAGCGTATTGCAGATACCTTGACTGTTCGGCTCCAACCTCTGTTCTGTCGGACTTCCCGCCGTTCTGTCTGACGGGTTATCGGGATTTCTGCCACGCATGGCAACTATCATAGGCTGCTGATTCCCGCCCTGATATGTTCGTATTGTTGGGGATAACATTTCTTCATCATACACATTCCCCGCATAGTTCCCGCCGTCAATACCATAAATATTGCCTAATCGTTTTTCTTTCGTTTCCATCATTGCCAAATCATGTTGTCTTTCAATCAATAAATTATCCTTTTGAACTGTTGTTATCGTATTCGAAATTCCGTCAGTTCTTGGCTCAAGTTCGGTCATATTATGTCTGCTTTCTTTGATTTTTCCGCTTTCGTATGCTTTCCGTATAGACTTTCCGTATTCTGTTCTCTTTGGTGTTAAGATTGCTCTTTCCATTCCACCACTCCATTTCCTATCGATTTTTGATTTGATATACTATAATCTTTTGCTGTGATGCAGTTACTTACTGTTTTTTTATTTGGATTATTTATAGTCAAATCAACCGGCTCTTTATCATTACAATTCGGATATAGCACACCACCCTTTACTGTTCCGTTTTCAATAAGTTGTTGTATTAACTTCTGTGCCTTTGCTGTATTTATGTAAAATTTTTCATTCACTTCATCTTCCAAGTAATTTTTCATTGTCTTTTTCAGCGATATTGGTTGAGGAAATTTGTAATTCCATTCTCCCAATAGACTAACCATAAAACAGCGGTTACGATTCTGCGCCACGCCATAATCTTTAGCGTTCAAATCTTGCCAGTAGTTCGAATATCCCTTACTTTCAAGAAAATCAATCCATTTCTGAAAATCGGGCATATTGACCTTTGAATGAACTTGTGGAACGTTTTCCATTAACAGCACTTGCGGAAGTTCGCGACATTCATTCAGCAGTCTTTCAACCTCCCATAATAAGCCCGACCTTGTACCACTGCCTTTTGTCATACCTTTTTGTTTGCCAGCCATAGAAAGATCTTGGCAGGGAAACGAGTATGTCATTATGTAGCAGAATTTATCCGTATCAGAAATTCCTAAATCGATACCGTTCACATTGCAAATATCCATCGGTTTAAAATTTGTACTATGAATTGCATTATAACTTGCAATTGCAAATCGGTCAAATTCAATTACTCTGTAATGATCAAAATTTGCACCCAAATCCCGCAATGCCATTGCCTGACTGCCAACTCCTGCAAATAACTCTATCAAACGAATAGGCTTGTCTATCTGGAATGTTGGTCTTGTCATATCAAATATATTCAACTGTTCATCCATTTGTTTTTCCTGCCCCATATAAACTAAATGTCGTACCTTTATAATCTTTAAAGGACATTTGCTTTGTAGGTGGATCACAATTCATCCAAATAATCTCCTTTTTCTTGGAACATACCTGTGAATATGCGGTTGTTTCGAAACGATTCCATTCCGCAAGCATAGTATCATATAATTTTGTTTCATATCCGCTGATAACAACAATGCCCTTGTGCTTTCGCAGGATCGCGAGCAGTTCTTCATGGGCTTTTGCATCCATCTCATGACGATACTGTTTTCCATACCAGGTACTCAGCATATATGGTGGATCACAATAGATTAGCACATTCTTAAAGTTAAACTTTGAATTCAACTCTGTTGCCGGACGATTCTCTATCTGCACACCCCGAAGCCTTTCGGCAGCCTGCATAATCTTTTCTGGTAAATTACACCAGTCCAGAGATGCATAGATCTTTCTCGTCCTTGCACATCATTCTTCCACCCAACTTTTTCTCCATTTGTCCGAAATCCATGCCCCATATTTAACCGAATATAAAAATTCAATGCTTTTTCAAATGGTTCTTCGGGTTCTTCGCAAAAAGCCTTATCAAAAATCTCTCTCGCATAGGGGGTTAAATAAATTTTTCTGGTCAAGCGTTCTGGATCGGTACGGATGCATTCGAAAAGATTTACTACATTCCCATCCAAATCATTTATTGTTTCTATGTCTGAACGCGGCTTATTAAAGAAGACCGCTCCGCTTCCGAAAAATGGTTCCAGATAACTATGATGCTCTGGAAAAAAGCGAATAATCCAATCGGCAATTGACCATTTACTACCCGGATATTTCATTATTGCATTCATCCGTTATATGTTCCTTTCGCTCTAGCTATATTATGGCAAAATATCAAATATGCTCATCTGCTGAACTACTTTTCCGCACTTCAATACCCCTTTCTAGTCTACACGATTTTTAAATTCTCGCTTGCCAAACAAGTATCTTTCCATAGTGTTTTGTTCGTTTTGCAGATTTCTTAAAGTTTTAATCAAAGACTGGTTTTGCTTGCTAGTGAAAAAATTATATGTATTTTCATAAAGCTGCACTTTATCCTTTGCTTTTCTCCTGGTCTTACGGCTATTTTGAAGCTTCGTTGCGATCCGATTCCGCTCATCTCGATTCTTCGCAAATTCCATGTCGTGCAAAAAGGTTTGTACCTTGTTATCCTCCGCACCTACGGCAGCATATGCAGATTCATACTCCCGTTTGGTTGTTTCAAGAAAATCCAAAAACGCTGTAATCATCTCACTTGGCTTTTCGTTCATCTTGCCTCCTCTCCGTTGAGTGATTTATGACAATCCTTGCCCAATAGTGCTTCCTCCATTTTCCTGTAATCCTGCTCGCTATAGTTCCTTTGTGAAAAATCAGTAAAACGATTCGCTGATTTCTTTTCCGCAAGATGCGCTCTACCTGACTTGTTGGCATAGGTGCCTTCCAGCACTTTCAGGGCATTCTTCTTTTTTATCAGCCAGTCAAACGCACATCCCGCCCAGCACCCATCTCTCCCAGAGAGAAAATCACTATCCTGCGCGTTTTGAAAAATGCTATGTAGTCGCTCATACACAGACTTATCGGGCAGAATTCGATCTCTGTCCATGCCATTCATCAGTGCGCGAATCTGTGTCTTGCGCTCTTCTGTTATTGCGCGGATGGAGGGAAGAGCGGTACAAGTCCGATTATAGTCCTCCATAATCCGCTGGTATGCAATTTTTTTTGACAATTCAAAATCCGGTTCGCGAAGCGAAACGGACAATGTATCTTCGTCAGAAGATACATCATCTTCTTTTTCTTTTTCTCTTTCTTTTTCTTTCTCTTCTCTTTCTTTGGTTCTTTCTTTCTCTTCTCTTTCTTTTTCTTTCGCTTTCTCTTTTTCTTGGTCATTGACTTGTCCTTGACATTTTTCTTGACTTGTCCTTGACCTGTCATTGACTTGTCCTTGACATTTTTCTTGACTTGTCCTTGACTGGTCAATGACATAATCTTGACTGGTTATTGACTTATCTTCTACGCAATTTTCCCGGTCAATTTCCTCTGGATTTGACATTCCAAGGCATTTTTGCTTTGCTCTTTTCCTCGACTCTGCTTTTTTAAGTCGATTGTATTCTCGGAT
>CAJUCG010000129.1 GCA_910585065.1 uncultured Lachnospiraceae bacterium | reverse complement strand
TCGTTGTTCTCCTCCACTCTAACTTGACAAATTTGAACTCATCGCTCTGTTTGTTCAGTCATAATTCCCCAACGAATTCCAAACTTATCAACAAAAACAACTCGGCAAGAACTGTATGGCGTTGCCTCTAGCTGATATATTGTCTTACTTCCTTCTTTCATGATTTCATATGCCCTTTCCACTTCTTCTTTTGTATCATACATAATAGTAAGGAAATTGGAATAGCACGTTTGAAATTCAATATCCACATGGTCACTCATGATAATTCTTTGATTATCCAATACAAGTTCCGAATGGTATATATATTCTTTTTGATTTTCCTTAAGCAACGGAATATATGCAGGGTCATTCGCCTCTCCGTATGTAATCATACAACTAATCTTTCCATTAAATGCCTTTTCATACATTTGAATTGCTTCCCGACAATTTCCCCCAAAATTTAGTGTAGGTACAATCTGCATTTTGCTCTCCTTTCCCTTCAAACACCAATTTATTTATTTGATTATACCATTTCTAGTTTCCATTTTCCACTAAAATATAGAGCGTAGCAACTGCCCGTTGCAACTGCCACGCCCCACATTTCTTATCGTTCCAACTGCGCCCGCACTTCCTCTCTGCAATCCGGCTCAATCTTTTTATATTCCCCAATCGGACTGCGGATTGTATTATTGTTTTCTTTTATCTGCTCTGACAGGCATACCCAATCTATCAGATTTTGCACTTCCAAGTCCGGCTGATAAATATTTAATACACCATCAATATCAAGAAATTTAGGAAATTCAGGCATTATTTCAACATCAAATCATCCTCTTTAATTTCATCTCAAATATTGGCTTCGTCACATATTCCATATAGATTGGTCTGCCCGTATATTCCAAATACGCCTTGTAACGTTCCACAACCACAGGAGTCTGAATCAGCGAAAGCACCTCCTCCTTCGGCACAAATTTTGATTCAGAGTTTTCATCCGATGCCCTTAGCGTTCCGCCTACTGCCCTACAGATAAAATCTAACATTACTTTAGTTGGTATTTCTTTTACTCCATTGTATCCCGGATATTTTTTTGTGTTGGAGGCAATGCAGAACAGTTCTCCAACTGTAACCTCCACCCCTGCTTCTTCCATAATTTCACGCTTTACCGCATCAATCACATTCTCGCCGACTTCAACTTGCCCGCCCGGAAATACCCAGCCGGAATTGTAGGTCTTTACAAGAAGCACCTCGTCTTTTTCATTTGTTACAACCCCCGCCCCCGCAACAATATGTGTCGGCATAATCCACGATTCATTTTCCAAATCAATTTTCCTCACTTCCAAACAACATTCCGAAAATTTCCAGTGTCCTTCCGCTTAACTGCCTGGCAGCAATTCACAGGGCAGTGCGCACTTCTTTTGGTATCTCCCGAATCCGTCTTGCCATAAAAATATCCGGTTTTCCCTCCCCGTTGGCATCCGGGATCACCCCGACAATACAGTATCCAAGTTTTTCATAAAATTCAAACGGATGCCCTTTTAAGTTTTTTATATTCTGAATTTTTTCATAGGTATCTTCAAATAAATCCGTCCCGCCAAGGCTTGTTTTTTCAAACTCATCATCCGTGCCAAGATACACAGTAAACACTCCGCGTTCTGCACATTCCTTTTCCAGTGCGCGGACAAGCATCGTGCCAATTCCCCGATGCTGATACTCCTTTTTTACAACCAGCGGATGTAGTTCCCACGCATAATCATACTGCGGCATCGCGCCCACAAAACCCAATAAATGCCCGTCCTCCACTGCCATTAGTGCAATCCTTTCATCCTCCAGATATTCCTCCATATCTTTTACAGTACAATCCCCATAGCAATGCGGAAATGCCTCTGCTAACAATTCTGCCATCTCGCGGATCAATAAATCATTTTCCTTTTCAAAAAATTTAATTTCCATATTTCCTCCAAATTTCCAAAAATTGTTTTTTATATGCATCTAGGACTAAAAATCTTAATATTATCCTTTTTAATTTGGTATTTATAATTTACATTATTTTCCATATCCCAATTTGAATCTTCGTTTTCTATTTCGATTCTCTGCTCATTTTCATCCCAGTAAATGCGGGTAATTCGATATTCTCCCCTCTCATATCCATAAGCATCAAATGCATCCTCATAAAGACAATACATAGCATCATGTCCTGCATATATACGAAGCCCAATCTCCCCAGAAAGTTCTTCTGTTGACCCAGCCGCCTTACCAACGGGGATAATCGAACCCTCTTTGATAAATAATGGTATCTTGTCAATTGGCGCGTCGGCAGTAATATATCTGCCTCCGTTATAGTAAGTATTAGTATAATAATCATACCATCCGCCCTCTGGAAGATAGACTTCCCGCGTTTTTTCCGCCTCAATCTTCTTAGAACCCGGCAGATAATACATCGGTTCTGTAACCGGGCAGACCATAACCGAATCACCGAACATATACTGATCCGTTATCTTATTTGCAATTTCATCCTCCGGATAGTCAAATGCCAGCGGAAGTATGATTGAGCCATCCTTCAGCCAGCAATTTCCCGCCGCTGAATAAAGATAAGGCATCCACTCATAGCGCATACGGTTCATTTTTATTATCACATCATAAAATAAAATATCGTCATTTGTACAATACCACAATTCCCGTCTGCAATCCGTGCCGTGTCCGCGAAAAACCGGAAGAAATACCGCCCACTGATACCATCTGACAAATAATTCGCGATATCCCAGATCGTCAAAACAGCGATCAAAATCTCCCCGCCAATACCATGGCATTCCTCTCTTTACAAAAAAAGCTCCGATATCCGTTGTCCAGTAAGGCATACCGCTGGCAGAAAAATTAAGACCCGCCGCAATCTGACATTTTAATGTATCCCATGTGGCAGAAATATCCCCGGACCAAAGAACCACACCATATCTTTGCTGTCCGGTGTACGCACTCCGCGTAAGATTTACCACGCGCTTTCCATCGTTTTCTTCGCGCTGCCCCTCATAGATTCCCTTCGCATGATAAAAACCATATGCATTCGACTGTTCAAGCGGTATATGGTTTTTAACATCACGGCAGTATTCCTCATACATTTTTGCAGGTTCAACGCGCTCCATATGTATCCATTCCGGAGTGAATGGTTCGCTGCTGTCACACCACCATGCATCCACCCCGTAGGAATATAACCCCTCCTTTGCCTGATTCCAATACATCGCCCTTCCTTTATCCGAAAATGCATCGTAAACACTGCATCCTAAAAGCAGCAGTCCCGCTTCTTTTAGTTCAGCATAATCCTTTGTTTTCTCGTCCGTGTTTGCCCAAATAGAAATCATAAACTTAACATGATCTTTGTGGATCCGCTCAATCATTTTTCGAGGTTCCGGAAAGCGCGAATGATCTAGGGTCTTTTGCCCCCATTTCCCATCCTCCCAGGAACACCAGTCAAGAACAATACAGTCAAGTCCAATCCCGCGCTCGCGGTACTCTTTTACCACTCGCTCAATTTCTTCCTGGCTCTCATACCTCTCCTGCGATTGTATGTAGCCAAATGCCCAGCGCGGAAGCAGTGCAGCCTTTCCGGTAAGAAAACGGTACTGTGCGATCACCCCGCGCATATCGCCGCCATACATAAAATAATATTCCATTTCAAAAACTGCTTCCGAATACAGATAGGAGCCATACTGCGTGTCACTAAAAATCATCGGACTGTAAGTATCCATCAAAATCCCATATCCGAGGGAGGAAACTAACATTGGAACAGCAATCTTTTTATTTGCCTGATGAAGATATATCATGTTTCCCCGAAGTGACCCCAAACCTTCTTCATGCTGACCAAGCCCATACAATTCCTCTTTGTCCTGAAATTTAAGATTCAGTCTGCTATGCCAGCTATGTCCCGTCACCTCATAAGCGGATTCTTTGATCACTTCTTTTTCCCCATCCGCCGTCCAGACTTTTTCCGCTTTCGCCTCCGCTATTTTTACAAGATCAAATTTTTCTAAATTGCGGCTATCCTTTTCTATTTCCTGCAAAAGTAAATTTCCATTTTTATTGTACCAGCAATAGGAAGCGGTATCAAGATTGATTTTAAGCGTTATTTCATCCGTCCTTAAAATTACTTCCCTATCAGTTATCTCAAAATTCCAATCATTAAAATCATCCCGCTTTAAAATTCCCGGGCGGGAAGCATCCGAAAAATTATTTTCGCAGGTAAATGACACACAGATATTCCAAGCATTTTTAGGCGACAGGCGGTGAGTCCCAAGGTCAGAATAGAGCCAAAGACTACCCCCGCGCCGCTCCGTTTTTAATATTTTTGCACTCGGCGGACTTACTGAACCAATCATTTTATTTTCCTTTCTTTTTGGGCAATTTCTTCCCCGTCAATTAGCTGTTATTTTTTATTATCCAAATGCTTCAAATGCCGCGATCACCTTTAACATATTATACTCGAAATTCTCCCTGCCATACAAATCTAAAAAATAGTCCGTATATTTTTCCGTCCCCAAATTATGCTGCAGCGACCATAATGCCCAATACAGATCAATATGTTTATCCCCCATCCCCGCCATTGCCAAATCAATAAAGCAAGTAAATTTTCCATTTTTTACCATAATATTGGGCAGGCAAAAATCCCCGTGTATCAGGGTATCGCATTTCAGTCGGTGCTTATTTTCCTGCATAATCGACCAGGCCTCCTCCTCCGATGCGATCATAAACCGCGGCATCAAAATACTGCCATCATAATTCCCCCTGCCACTTTCCAGCGCGGTCTGGCAGCTCTCATAGGAAACCGAAAGCGGCAAATCTGGGATTGATATGGAATGAAGCATTCTCATTGCCCCCGCCAATATATCACACAGTTTCTCCGGATGATCAAGAAAAGCAAGACAATCCTCCCCCTCTGCCGCTCTGGTCAACATATAATCCTGTTTTTCACTTATGTACGAAATAACTTCCGCCCCAAGCCCCTGTTTGTAAAACCAGCCCGCCATTAAAGCTTCATGCTGCAGTGTTCCCGGCGCACCGCATTTTAAATAATAGCCTGTGGAAATATAATAGACCTTTGCCTGTGGGCTTGAACTGCTATCATAAATCCTTCCCCCCGCCAGATAGGCGTGAAGCTCCTTTGGAAAATCGGAGATATTAATTTGAATTTCTGTTTTTTTCATCGTTTCTCCTATACTTTATTTCTGCTTCTCCGGCGATTTGCAAAACTTGCTCCCCAATTCCCCTTTGACCAGCCGATCTTTCCACCGGAAAGCAAATGATTTTTCATATTTTTCTTAAGATCATTTCTCTCTAAAACCAGGAAATACCCAGTCTAAAACGGCAATACTCTCCTCATCGTTTTCAATAATATCAAACATATCCTGAAATTCTCCGACTCTTCCTCTCCGTGCGATTTAATAAAGACTTATAATTACTCCCTTATTTTTCTTTGCCATCTGGTCATAAAAATCTCTCAATATCTGAAATGCTGCCCGCAGTTCCTGTTTTAATTCCTCCTTATCATCCCGGAGCCAAATACGCGGATAAATCTTCTCTTGCGAAAAATGTTCCGGGGAAAATGCAGACAAAGCCCCTTCAAGGTCAAAGGCATTAAGTGCCGCCAAAATCTGCGGCATTCGCTCCGGGGAAATATAACTGACAAAATACACTCCCCTGTCCGAGAAGGCATCCCCGCCAACCACCGCCTCACTCAACAGATTATCTTTCATCGGCGCACATGTGCTGACCCCGGTTAACAGACAGTGAAGCCCGTCCCACATCTTATCCAGATAGCAAGTTTCGCACTTCTCTTTCACCTCCAAGACTTCTGGAAAATCCGATGTATCATAAAAATCATTTTCACTTGGGGATTCCTCCCCGCATCTGGAAATCATCTGCTCAATTGCGGCGCGATCTGCTTCCTTGTAACTCATGTACATTCCCATATCTTTCTTTCCCTCCTGCTGCACAATCCCTTATATTTATTCAAACCAAGGATCGTCTATTTTATATTTTTCACTATCCTTTAGGCTCTCTTAAAAGCTATTCTACATCCGACAAAATCCCATTATTTTTTTAACCTACAACACCTTTCTCAAAAACATTTCCATAGGCTGATCAAATGGGGTATTACAAAATACCCACCCACCGCAGTCAACATACCCCAATTTTCGATATAAATGCTGTGCATCCTCATCCACCTGCGTTGAGATTAAAACCATCTTATAGCCCCGATTTTTCATTTCCTCTTCCCAGGCAAGGATGGCTCCCTTCCCAAATCCCTTCCCACGATGCTCTTCGTTTAACCAGATTAAATTCATAAATGGAATATCATCCCATATTACACAATGCGAAATTATTCCAATTCTCTGGTTTTTCTCCCAGATCACATAACCCGATTTCGTGTACACCCGATTAGCATAACCGATATCGTCGATATGCTTATCGATACTCATTACAAATTCCTTATCCTGATCAGTTGTAATTTTTATTTCCATGCTCCTTCCCCCTCATTTGACTGCCATCATAAAATACATACATATCCGATAGCCGGCATAGCCATACATATGATCAAGTCCGCTATAAGTATAGCTTAAATATGCTTCGCGAAATCCATTATCCTTCAAATACCTCGTTCCAACCAGCACAAGATTCTTTGCGATATGCCTGCCGCGCCACCCTTCCCTGACGGCGACACAGCCAACGCTGCCAAGCCCTTTTGCTGCATCTTCTCCCCCTGCAATCAATGCTCCCACAACCTTATCTTCTCTGACGGCAATCAATATCCGACTGCCCTCCCCCTCCTGGTACAGCGTGTCTTCCCTGTAATACCCTGTAAACTCAGGAAAAGCATTATCCATACAGCTACAGACCCCTTCTCTATCGCTAGGCAATGCGAAACGATATGTAATTTCCTCGATTTCCACACCAATCCCATATCCATTTTGCTTAAATTCGCTTAGGGGAAAGCGCATATCAAAGCAGTTGCAGTCCCAGGAATGCACATATCCTCTATGCACAAAAAAGTCGCTTGCCGTCTCGTCAAGCCCCGGATACAAGTCTTCATTTTCCGCAGGAAAATAGCGTTTTGATGTTGGAACTCCCGGTGCCAGATAGTCAAAACCACACCCGATATTGATTTTCTCAAACCCGTTTTCCCGAATAACGTCCTCCGCTTTTTTTAACAGCCTGCTGCCAATTCCCTGCCTGCGGTATCCCTGATCAACGCAGATCATCAATATTGTGCCTTTATTTATCACTGCCACACCAATTAGATCGTTCTGCGCATTTCTTTCTTCAAATACAATATTCCCCTCGTCCCCCAAAATCCGCAAAGCGGATGTCCGATCCCTTACAACAAGGGGAAAATTTCTCTCGAAAATACTCGCTAGTTCCTGTACCATTTTTTTCTTCCTCCCAAAAATTTTTCTTTTTTCGAAAAATTATATCCAAAATACTTTGCAGCATCTTTTGTTTTTGCGTTTAGCACTCCTTCCATTCGACAATATCCTTTTCGTCTTTTCTCGGTCTCGCATTCGGTGCTTCTGCCGCATAACCGATCGCCAACGCCGCAAACAATTCCCCTTCCGCGTTCAGCCACTGATCAAGTTCTTTCTGAGCAAAGAAGGTATCGCAGATCCACAGGCTGCCAAGTCCCAGATCCGTCGCGGTCAAAATCATATTTTCGATCGCTGCCCCAATGGACTGCGTATTGCAGATTTCTGCGATCCGTTCTTCCTCTGAAAGGGAGCTTCCAAATTTTTTTGCCAGCGGATTAATAATAAAAATTACTGCCGGTGCCTGTTTCATAATGCTAAATGTATATTCTGCGCCGTCAAGATAACAGACACTCTCCGCAAGAAAAGGCTCTTTCCTCTCCCGTTCAAGTCCCTTTACTAGCGCGGCAAGCATTCCCTTCTTAGCACCCTCAGCAACCACAACAAATTTCCATGGCTGGCGGTTTTTGGCGGATGGGGCAAGAATCCCCGCCCTAATAATTTCCTCGATCAATGGACGCGGCACGGGCTTATCCTGATATTTTCGAATACTGTGCCGGTCAATAATTGCCTGTATCATCGTGTATTTTCCTTTCTGCTCTATTTTATTCTTACAGATCCCATAGAGATAATTGCACATTCTCCGCCTTATCCTCAAATCTGTGCAGATATTCAAAAATTTGCTCATTATTATGCACTATTTTATACCGCTCACACGTATCGTAAAAAAGCTGCATCAATTCCTTATTTTTTGGGCTGCTTATTATATACTGGTTTTTGTATATCCGGACATATCTCTCCTTCATTCCAGGGAACAGACGATCTAATTGCGCATAGAAATATTCCCTGTTCCCCTCCCGCAGCGTAAGCCCCATCCCGCAGCAGATCACCCCGTAAACTCCCGCCTCTTTACACATTTCAAGAATTCCCGAAATATTTTCTCTCGTGTCATTGATAAATGGAAGGATGGGAGAAAGCCATACCACCGTGGGAATTCCTGCTGCCCTAAACTCCTTTAATGCTGCTAAACGCTCACCTGTTGTACTAACATTTGGCTCAATTTTTTTGCATAATTCCTCATTGTAAGTGGTCAGTGTCATCTGCACGACAGCCTTTGTTTTTTGATTGATTTTTTGCAGAAGATCGATATCCCGCAATACGCGGTTTGATTTTGTATGTACCGTCACCCCAAAACCGTACTGCCCTATCAGTTCCAGTGCTTTTCTGACATTTCCAATTTCCATTTCCAAGGGCAGGTACGGGTCGGTCATTGCCCCCGTACCAATCATACATTTTCTGCGTTTACGCTTTAATGCCTGTTCCAATAATTCTATCGCATTCTCCTTTATCTCAATATCGGTAAAATCATGTTCCATATGATAGCATTTACTGCGCGAATCACAGTAAATACAGCCATGCAGACAACCCCGATACAGATTTATGCCACCTTCCGCCGACAGAATTCCTTTAACTTTTACGTAGTGCATCGCTCTCCCCGCTTTTTTACCTGCAAATTTTCCGATGGGATTTCAATTTTTTCAGTGCCCACTCATAGTGACTTGACATATTAGAGACAAAATAGGAACCCAGCGCATTGTCGCCGCACCAGGAAAATACCCCGCGCGAAAAAAGTTCCTCCTGTGAAAACCGCTCTATCAATGCCATCATCCTACAGTGAGACTCCTGCAATGCCTCTTTCGCTTCTGCAAGCGTTGTATGCTGGTGCTTCTCCCAGAATTCCATATTCATATCGCCGTAGGTTCTCCAGTTGTAAGGATCGGGAAGAAGTGGTTTGTTCTCCCCCTTTTCATTCGCCGCAACCCAGTTTAATACAAGATTATGCCACTCATTCAGATGAATCAGCACATCGCGCAGATTTTTGTCCCGGCTCCAGTGACGCTCCTTTTTTGAGGGAATTCCCGAAAAATCAAAGACGGTGGTTAACTCTTTCTCGGTCATGGAGGAAATAAAATTGTTCAATTCCTCAAATCTTTCCGCTGCCGCTTGCAGCAATTCTGGTTTGTTTGTAGGTCTTGCCATGTCTTTTCTCCTTTTTAAATTTTTTGAAAAGCGATATTTTTCCTAAAAAATCAATTACGCTTTCCAGATCAGAGTATAGCATAGAAAACATGACAAGG
>CAJUCG010000128.1 GCA_910585065.1 uncultured Lachnospiraceae bacterium | reverse complement strand
TGTGATTTTTCATTCTGGTCTTCTGCAAAACTCTGGATACGTATTCCCCCATTTTCTACTTTAACCATCCCAAAAGCTTCAAAGGTTTTTACTGCAAGCCGAATAACGGACAATGATTTATTAAATACTGTGGCAAGCATTTCTTCGCTATAAGGCAAGCTGTCTGATATCATCAGACAGCCTTCGGCATTACTGGCTTCAGCAAGAATTAACATCCGAATCCATATAACGATGAGTGAATCTCCCTCTGGCATCGCTTGTACAATCTTGATTTTGTCATCATCAAACATCTCAGTTCTTAACTTAATCCATCTATTATCTGCCATAATGCCTCCCCCTGAACTTATAAATACTTGCTCATAATATCTCGCCTTGATTGTGGCTTTTTTTCGGTGTTTCTTCCCTTTGCTGGCTCCAATGCGGTAAGAAAATTTACATCACGCTTTAATCCGGTTTCCTGCGTAGCCGCAAGGTTTTGTCGAATCAACTCTTCATTCTCTGCAACTTTGTTATATACTGCTTCCAGACGAGTTTGCGGATAGGTTAACCCAGACATACAACAAATCGTTTTCTCCTCGTTAAACGTTTGGAAAGTATCAATTGGCGTTCCGAATGCTCGTTCCAGATCTATCATTCGGGCATTCCCCGCCAGAGAGGCCGCGATATATTTCACCGCGCGATCTGGCTCTAACGAAGCCAACGCGCTTTCTTTCATTGCCTTAATGATATCTGCACTTTCTCCGCTTTTGCTTCGCGCTATTACCGACATTCCATGCGCTCGCAGCGTTTCCATAATCTCCGCCTTATCAATATTTCCCTTGATGCTCTTATGCTTCTCTGGAATTACCAAAAAATCATCAAAGGAATTGACAAAGGCAGCATTCAATTCCAGCTTGTCCCCATTTTCATTATCAATGATAAAGCAAGCTCCGCTCCCAGAAATCTTTGTCAGCTCGGTAAAACACTCATAAGAATTGATATGGGATTTTACACTTTCTTCTGAAGACGGGAGAATTGTAACTGCGCCCACTGTGCGCCCTTCATCAATTAACAGATCCATGAGCATCGGACCAGCTCCTGATCCTGTCCCGCCACCAGCGGCGAATATCACAAAAAGCATCTCCGACTTTACTTTTGAATCGATTTCCGCAGCGATATTATCAAAATCGTCAATGATAAGCTGCTTTGCTTTTCTCCGATCCTTGTTGCATCCCTCACCCTGCGGAATGTGATATTTGAATTTCGCGTCCGTTAAGGTATCTAGATCTTCCTTTGATGTATTTATGTAAAGGACTGCATAGCCCTCTTTCTCAAACAATCTGCCGATGTTGCCGCCAGCTTGTCCAACGGCAACAAACGATATTTTTCTTTTCATGCCTGACTCCTTTCTTCCTTCAGGCGTTCGCATCCTTCTGGTGTGATAAAATAGGTGTTTGCCTTGCCGTCCTTCATCCCCTGACCCGCATAACCGGATGCGATAAGCCTCTTAATTTTCTTGAATATCGTATTCTCTTTTACTCCAAGTTCTTCTGCCGATAAAATCTCCCGGACACTCATCGCAGAATACTTGTCCACGGCTTCGGCATGGCGAAGAACCAGTAAGATAATAAAGCTTAATCGATCCATGCCCCCTCCTGATCAGAATCCTCCGGGCTATCTCTGATTTTCTCGGATTTATTCTGATTTACTCTGATTTTCTCTGACTAACTCTGATTTATTCTGATTAACTCGGATTTTCTCTGATTTCACTATGGCAAATCTTATAAATAGGATTTGCCATAGCGCGTTCTAAAATCCTCCCTGCTGCCAAGCCTTGCTTCATATATCGCCTGTCCCAACATTTTTGATAATTTCTCCGCTATAGGATTGTCATGGATACGCTCTCCCAGCCCTCCCATCGTGTGACAGCGATTGCAAATAGGCACCTTCAGCCCATCCTGCTCCGCCAGATTTCGCTTTCCGCTGCCAAATACCAGGTGATGCTCGCACTCTGCGGGCTTGCCGCAAAAAACACATATATTTCCGTGTTCCGTTATAATGCTTTCTGTTTTGGCTTGGGCTTTAATATCCTCTAACGGATCATATCCTAGCTCCATCAATTCCCACGCAATCCCCATGACTATTCCTCCATCGAGTGCTGAAACGCTAAACGGGTAAGGATACTAAGAAATCCCAGAATATCTAATTTTTCTTCCGTGATATGGCAGTAAAAAATCATTAGTCCCCAAAGCATTGCGGTAAAATCCTCGGTCAGACTTTCTTCCTCCAATTTCAACTCTTGAAGATCATCCCTCTCTTCAGGTTTCTTATAAACATTACTAAGAGCGGATGCAAAAACAAGGGCTTTATCTTCAAATTGCATTATCCATTCGCTTCCTTTCCTCTAATTTCACTTTTCCCAAATATTTACACGGTTTCTTGATCTGATGCAAATAAATACTCTAAGTCATACTCCGGAAACAGCTCTGCTTTCGTTCTCCGTGCCTCCGGATAGGTCACGGCTGTCTTTTCTTCAATTTTATTCCAAACTGATTTTTCTGAAATTCCTAAAAAAGATGCATATGCCTTTATAGCAATATTTTTACTATTCAATGCCTTTTTCAAATTTTTAAGCATTTTTCTCCTTCCTTAGCAAGAAATATATTCCATAAAAAAGAAATATATTTCTTGCTTTTTTGACAATGTTCCCCTATAATATACCAGCAGGCTGTTACCGCAACCGAGTACATGAAAGGAGAAATCTATCGATGACATATGACGATTTCAAACAACAAAGCAATGAATTATTTTTCGAAATTAAAAAATCACTTTGTCAAAAACTTATAGAATCTGCCAAACCCGTTTACGATAAGGCCGCTAAATGTCCTGATAAAACAAGTGCTTTGTTCCAAGTTTCTAATGAATTATCATCTCTCATGTCAACATTAAGTTTTGAAGCAAGCTGTGATTATTCTGAAAAGCTGGCTCTTTTACTCTTCGACCAATTTTCTAAAAAGGACTGAGTTTTCTCTTGTATCTCGTAAATACACTCAGTCATAAATTGCTGTTCTTGCGTTTCCTCTGCCAGTGCCAATAATGCATCTTTTTTGGCACTGGTCAAACTATGTCCACAGTTTCCACAGTAGTCGTATTTGAAATTCTTCAAATTCTCCTTTCTGCATAACGCGCTTCCACAATTCTGGCATACAAAAAACTCTTTTTTCTCCCCGCTAATTGCCGTCCCACAGTTCGGACACGTATAAAATTCCTTGAATATCATCCCACTCACCCCCTTCCTTGCTTAAAAAGCGCATTCGCGTCCACTCCAAGTGCTGTATATAATTTTGTGATGTCAAAAGCCGTGATAATTCGGTTGCTGTCAAGAATATCCCTAAACTCCTGTTCGGAATATCCTGCTCTTTTTGCAACATCCTTTTCACTCAACTCGTCTTCGTGCATTATTTTCACAACATTTTTTATAATTGGCAAATTCTCTAATTTTCGGTTTCCGCAACTATTTTTCGTTTTTTTCGGTTTTTCCGCAACCATTTTGTCTTTTACTTTTCTCAATGTTAATCCTATTTCTTGCTCACTTGCTCCAAGGATAAGCAAATTCCTTGTGAACTGCATAATATTTTCTTTTACCTCTTTAGGGCTTAGTCCTGATTCCTCCAAGTCAATATCAACGGTGATTACTAATCTCATTCTTCATCCTTCTTTCAGACGACATATTTCCCATGGCTTGCCTTAACATTTCTTTCCTCGCTCCTTGCGTAAATCGTTGTGGTTGCGATATCTTCATGTCCTAACATCTGCTGCACTTGTTCGAGTGGCATACCTCTGTTTAATGCTATCGTTCCTGCTGTTCTTCTAAATCGGTGAGGATGGCAATTTGGAACCCCTGTGCTTTTCCCAAGCTCTCTTATCATTCGTTCAATACCACCCTTATTCAACCTTTTCTTTGTTCTTTCTCCGACAAAAAGTGCTGTTTCGTTATCTGTCCGTGTTTTCAGGTATTCCGATATTGCGATTTTCGCCCTTGCGTTTAGGTAAACCGTTCGTTCTTTTTCTCCCTTTCCAAAAACAACAATTTCATCATTTACTATATCCTTGATATCCATTCCGCAAAGTTCGCTTACACGAACCCCAGTAGAATATAAAACCTCAACGATTGCCCTATCCCTTTTATTTCCTGCCTTTTCTCTGATAAGCTCTAATTCCATTTCAGAAAACGGTCTTTTTATCCGCTTTTCTTTCTTTACTGCCTTTATGTTTTCTGTCGGATTGCGTTCTATGTACTCTTCTCCGCTGCACCACCTGAAAAAACTCTTTAATACTCTAAGCTCATTATCTTGTGATGTTTTGCTCAACTTGTCCCTCGCAGAACGAATTGCTAAATAGTATCTGATTTGGTCAGGGGTAATTTCCTCCAAACGTTGGTTTATTTCATTGAAAAATCTTCTTAACGTTCCCATATAGTAATGGATTGTGTTTTCTGTGCAACCCTCAACTTTCTTTGTCACGATGAACATTTGAATTGCCTTTTGCCTTTTATTATCATTTGCTAAAACAATATCTGTACATTTAGGAGATATATTATAGTCATTCAGAACAATCCTTACTCTGTCCTTTGAAATATTTCCCAGTATAGAAATTTTATTTACTATTTCCTCAATGCAGCTCATCTTATCACTTCCTCCCCAAAATTTCCTGCCAATTGATCATAGCAGCATCCCCTTTCGCGCTGGTGTATGTAAAACTCTTTCTGGCGGGTATCCTTGAGTATATGGATTACAGAGAGTATCTCCCTGCACCACGGTTGCTTTTATTCCCAGCAAGCTTAATTGCACATAGCACATATACACGCATCGCCAATCCAGATCTTGTGCGACAACACGCATAATTCTCTGATAGTTATGTCCCTGTTGCCGCAGCGTATCCGCTACAGCGATAATCATGCCGCCACTCCCGCAGGACGGTTCATGCACCTGACATTTGCCATCAACTGCATTTTCTGCTGCGATTTGCGCGGTCAATTGACTGACATGATAGGGGGTAAAAAACTGCCCCGCTTGTTTGCTGCCCTGATCAAGTGCCATATAGATATCTCCCATCACGTCCCTTAGTCCGCAGCACAATGTTTCCACCAAAAACGCAGTCATTTCGCCAAATGCTTCTTGCTCTTCGGATTCGTATTTTTGCATTGTTTTCAAATACTCTGCCTCTCTGTTTTTCCAGACAGCATTGTAAAAGAGATCCGATGCATTACTAATGGAGATTGCCATACATCGAACCCAGTCTGCAAATATCTCATACGCAGAAAACCGCCCTGTTACTTGAGAAATTTTGTTAATGATATCTTTTGTTCTATCCATCACGATCCCCCGTGACCTTTTGTTTTCTTTCCGCTGATGTGGTATTGCTTCTGTCCTACAAGACGGAGTTTTGCGCTAACCACGCTATCACTCGGCAAGCAACTATTTTTCATTTTTTCAAGATTTTCCGCAACCATTTCAACGGCTATCCGACATTCCTGCGCCGAATTGTATCTCCCAAGCTGACAGCCCTTTCCGTTCGCAAAATCCGCCTTGACTGTGCAGCCATCCGCACCAATATAGATGCTGGTAACATGATCCATATTGACAATGGAATTCTTGTCCTTACTAATTACATACACTTGCTTGTCCTCCTTTTTAATTCTCTTCTCCCAAGGACTCTTTAAACTTGATTTTCTGCCCGCAATACGGGCAATAGGTAAATTCTTCTAAAACACTCATGCTGCATTTCTTATTCGGACAACGCCAAATGTAAAACCGTTCTTTGCGATAGAGCGTACACCCAACCAACTCTGCATATTTCCTTACGAATTTCATTCTATATTGCCCTCGATTCCATATTTAACAATCTGATAAAGATATTCATCCAAGTACTCTGAAAGAATATTATCTGCATCAAAACCTGTTCCTTTGTAGTATTCCTCCGCAATTCCACCCCCGATTGCGCATACTGTATCCAGATCACACGGAAGAGAGTATGCATTTCTCGAGAATGATTCATAATCTTCACTCTCAAGGAAACACCGAATTGCCACTGGCACGCTACCCTGACAAGTAACGTCCCATCGATATGTGCTTCTGATCTTATTCAGGGAATATTCTACACTATATTTATAATCTTTCTTCGGATACCACTCTTTGGCATACTCGAAAATTTCTGCCTTTGATGCACCTTTTCTTGCCATATAAACGCACATGGCAGTTACTACCGCACCCCGAATTCCCTCCCAATGATTATGTGTACATTCTGCCGACTTTTTTGCAAAATAGATTACCTCTTTTTCTTCGTCAAAAAATTCCCCTATGTAAGAGCATCTCATCGCAGAGCCGTTGCCAAAGCTCCTGTATGCTCCTTTACAAGGATTTTTAACCCATGCATCGAACATTTCACCATACCCAGCGTATGGATATTTTCTCGCAAAATCTCTATACGCACGTTCAAAAGAAACTTTTTTAATAATTGCTATTTTTGTTGCAAGAGTCATTACGGTATCGTCTGTAAACCTACATCTTTCTGTAAACAATGGACATTTCTTATAGTCGAGGTCTTTTGGCCTCATGTTTTCAAACTCATATTGGGAGCCGGAAATATCGCCCAGTATTGCGCCAATTATTGCCATAGCTATATTTTTGCCTCCGTCTAAAAAAGTCTAGTGTTAATAAAAAAAACTGGCGGGGTATGAATCATGCACCTTGATAAACTGCCTAGTATCTTCTTTTCGCTCTCTCATTCGCTTTTCTGCAAGTTCTCTTTCCTCCTTGCGCTTTTTCAGCAATTCTTTTCTGCTCAAATGTCGTTGCCCTTTATGATGTTTCTTTCTCATTTTCTTTCCCCGTCCCTTTCAATGAAGCTCATCTAATTTGCTTTTCATCTCTCTTATCTCTTCTGAAATTTCCTCTATCACTTTATTAAGAGCTGCCTTCGCTGCTTCTGGTGTTACTCTTTCCTTTTTCCCATACATATCATTATCCCTAACTTCTACATAAAACTTTCTCCCCTCCACCTCATTGCCACAGCACATTGCCTGTAATTCCTCAAGCCCTCTGAGCAATTCTCTTCCATTGTCCAGTTCCCTTTTTATTTCATTTGCCTGTTTTGTCTTTCTCGTCTATACTGTATGTACAAGCACTATTACGCTGAGTACATACCGAAAGAAAGTGAATAAAATGTCTGATGAATCAAAACGTATCCATGATTTAGCCATCGCTGCCGCCGCGATTTCCACCTATCAAAATTTTGATCATGAAGTAACTGGTCACACTCCGTCCGAAAAGCGCGCCTCTTTCGCTGACTATCTTCAAGAAGAATACGAATACTTTTTAAATTACTATCAGTCAAAGAAGTCGCAGAACTTCCAGAAGAGTTAATTAGTGCATATCCTCCATATGATATACAATTTTAACTTTGCTCATCTGCGGGTTGTAGTCTATTACAACCCGCATTTTTACATTTTTATCTGCTTTAAAAATATCCATTACTGGATTTGTACTACGGTTTACTAAAGCAATCAGCTTTTCGATAAATTTCCGCTCCACTTTATAAACACTTACTTTTTTCATTTCGCACTCCTTGTATTAAGCCAATGTCAATGCGTTCTCTTCTACCACCATACTGTGATTGTTTATTGGTACATTCCACTTCACTTTAAAGTATATCTATCTTATCTTACTAACTCTTGTAATGTTCTATCCCTCCTGCTACAATGTACTTACAGGTGTTGCCGCACCGAGTACTAAAGAAAGGAGAACGCTTATGTGGTACTATAATAGCCCTATTGGGCTTATGAAAATTTACAGGAATCGTGCAGGTCGTTATTCATTGCAAATTTCAGAAACAGTATATGGAACTTATAATTCTCCTATTGCCGCCGCCGATGATGTTTATGTCTTTGTTACTGGTTGCTATGAATGGGATTCACTTGATGGCACCGTAGATCCACCAACAGACATTTACGAATGGCATCATCAATAAGTTTTGAAGCCTATACTTCTACCAATCCAGTATAGGCTTCTATCGTTTGCAGAATCTCTTTCCAGAATTGCTCATGCTTCTTATATATTTCATTTTTTACATCATCTGGAACACCTGTCAAACTAACGGAAGAATAAACATATGCTTCTGGTCTTTCAAAAATTATTTCCCTTGAAATTTTTTGTACTTCTTTCTTCAATACCGCCTTTTTCGAATCAGTAATAACTTTGCTGTAATCCATTGTGTTAGCTTTTGCATCCGCTGATACTTTCGCGGATTCTGATTCTGTTACACTCTTTTCCTCCTTCTCTTCGATGATTTCCTGCCAGATTCGCCCATCCTCCCAGTAGATATGTATCCAGCCATCTTCCAAGATGATCTTAAAGTTCATAGGTGTTAGGCGTTCTACCTGATAACCCTCGATAGCGTACTCTTCCATCATCTTCCCAATTGCCTCCGGGACGGTAATAACATCTTCGTGAACTTGCAATAATGTTCTCATCGCTGTGCCTCCTTTCTAAACGCCTCTAAAGTGTTAACAACTGCTGCCTTTCTATTGATTTTGTTCTCATATTTAGTTGTCAACGGATCATGAAGAGCTATCACAGCCTATAATGAAAATGGTAATCTATTTTCATAGCAATGTGCGCTTGTTGCAAATATTTAAGTTGTCTTCTTTGGTACATTCTACTTCACTTTAAAGTGCGCATATCCTGCTATCTCTTGTAATTTTTTCTATCCCTCGTTATAATATACCCACAGGCTCTGCCAAGCCGAGTACATAGAAAGGAGGAAATTTACTATAGAAAATTTGGTAATCCATTACACCTATCCAGTTAATGAACAAAACATTAAAGAACTGATCGATAGGATCAATTATTTTCAGGGTAAAGCAGAAAGTTTAACGATTAACATAAGCAGTTTAGGCGGTTCAGCAATTTCTGGTATAACCATTTACAATTACCTAAAAACGCTTCCTTTCCCTGTTATTACACGCAATATTGGAACAGTGGAATCTTCTGCCATGCTACTGTATCTTGCTGGTTCTCACCGCACCAGCGCGGACACTGCAAAGTTTATGATACACCCTATCATGTTTTCAGTTAATGAATCACTTTCATATGATAAAACAAAACAAATATTAAGCTGTCTGACTCTTGATATTAAAAACTTTGAAACTATCATTAACCAGGAAACAACAAACTTAAATGGTAAATATAATGTAAAAGAATATCTGGAGTCAGAAACACTTTACTTTGACAAAACCTCTGCTTACCAATGTGGTATTGTTACTGAGTTGTAGGTGCAGTATAATAAGAACCTGTATATTCTTTTTCCTTGTGAAAATTTAAACACGCACCACATTTACACGAAGTATTTATTAAAGGGATAAATCGTTGCCTTTGGTCTGCTAAACTGGCTTTTAACTCAAGCTCCTTCGGTACTCCCTTGATTGTCACACAAAGCTCCGTTTCCCCATCTGCGGAGCTTTGTAACCTGTAATCCGATACTTCAATTTTTTCAGAGCCAACGCACAAAAGGTATCTGCTTTCGCTTTGGATGATTGATATGTCCACCGTTTTCTCATCCCCTTTCCTGCACCACTATTTCGCTGCTGCTGTTTCCGCTGCGGTTGCCTCTGCTTCTCTCTCCCGCCGCTGTTTGCTCATAAGCAAGATCCGCATCACA
>CAJUCG010000127.1 GCA_910585065.1 uncultured Lachnospiraceae bacterium | reverse complement strand
AAAACAACATCAAGAAGCAGATGCTGAAATGGTAAATACTTACGGGGTCACTCTTGTTTCTTCGGGAACCTGCATTTATAATTGTCATTCTTATGCATGGTACAATCAATCGGTAAGTAATGATCGCTGGATTGATGATCCAAGCCCATATATGCAGGACAGAAGCTATACTAAAGTTTCTGGTGGTAGTATAAACAGTAGTGCCGCCTCTGCCATATCAGGAGATATTGTTGTTTATGGAGGGTTATCACATTCTGCAGTAATGGTGGGAAATGGTGGTGGGGAACCGTTTGCAACAAGAACGATGATTTCAAAATGGGGACAACGTGGAATATTTATGCACCGTGGCTCACAAGTACCTTACGATTTGGATGAAATATCTGTGTGGCGCAGAAATTAAAGTTTCCGAAAAAAGGATGGAGAGATGGAGAGAAAAAGAATTAGTATATTTTTCATTGCATTGGTATTTCTTATCGGTCTTTTTTCTTATGGGCAATTGCGCGATTTTTTATTGGGGCAACAAAAAATTGATCGTTACGTCTACCCGACTGATTTCAGTGATTGTCTGGTTGCGTCACAGAAAAAGGCAAAATGCGCAATACCAGAAGAAATATTGTCAAGTATGACTGTAGAGGAGCTTGTTTGGGCAGTGATTGATTATCCATTCTTATCCGAAGTAGGGCTATCCTCCCAACTTGATGGGGGAAGTGAATGGATTGTAGCAAGTTCTGATGCTTTTGCAAAACTGATTGAATGCAGACATCCGGAAAATAGGATTATCCGAGTGTTAAAAGATGCATTAGAAAGGGAAGATACAGATGAATTCCAGATAAATGCAGCATGTCAGTTATTTTATGTAAGCAGGGGAAAATATTTTGATTTTAGCAGGAAACAATTAAAATTTTTGGAAGAAGCTTCCTATTATTAACTTTATTCTCTAGTAGTGTACCAGAATAAACGTATGAAATTTACTTGACATCACTGCCGTCATTCATTACAATATAGAGTAATGGATGGCGGCAGTTTTACGCACACGCTAACCCAGAGAGAAAAATAAAACTTTGACAGCCCTACAAATGGCAATGAAATGGAGATAGGAAAAAAATGGAAACTGAAAAGGAAAATGAAGTATATGAAGGGGAGATTTCGGTGGAGGAAGAAAATTCAGAGCAGACCGAAGAGAAAGAGGAAAAAACTTCTGCAAAGCGTACTAAAGGTGTGTTGAGAGAACTTTTTAGCTGGGTGATGGTGGTAGTTTGTGCATTTATATTAGCATTTGTCATTACACGTTATATTATTATCAAGGCGGAAGTCCCAACGGGTTCGATGATCTCGACGATACAGATTGATGATCGGCTGATCGGCAATCGCCTTGCCTATCTTTTTTCCAACCCGAAACGTGGTGATATCGTGATTTTCCCGTATCCGGACAATGAGAAGGAAACCTACATAAAACGCATTGTCGGTCTTCCGGGGGAAACAATAGAGATTGTTGAGGGGGTACTCTATATTGATGGAAAAGTGTACGAGGAACCTTATTTAAATGAGCCGATGAAGAAGGAAAATTGCGGTCCCTTTTTAGTGCCGGAGGGACATTATTTTATGATGGGGGACAACCGCAATCATTCCTGGGACTCCCGCTACTGGACCAATCATTATGTGGCGAAAGACAAGATACTTGGAAAGGCGTGGTTGCGTTATGAACCTTCTTGGGGGCTGCTCAAATAGACAGTTTTGCATCAGGAAAACGGGCGCATTTTTTCGTCTGCTCGCGGGATTTTTGCTGCTTCTTTTGCTGCTTTCTTCGGCACAGAAAGCACCTGCGGCATCCCAGATTGCCATGACGGATATCCGGGTTGGACTTGCGGCATTGTACGGCGAAAAATCAGAAATTAAAATATCCAATTCTAAGATCGGTCTGGGCTATTGCATCAACGACAGCTATCAGACCGATTTGGAATTATCGAGCAGCACGGGATTTGTCTTTACCCCGGCAAGCGGATATTATTATTCTTTAGCAAAGACCTATTCTAGCTACGCGAATGCGGAGCGCGCGGCGGCGGTGATTCGCGGTCTTGGCGTGTCGGCGTGGCCGGTGGCGATCTATAGAAATTACTGGCGCGTCTATGTCGGGGGAAATGCATCGAGGGCACAGGCGGAGGCGGTCTATGCAAAAATTAAAGATCGCTTTGGCTACAGCTATTCGCTATTGATGCCGGACAATGTGCAGCGCGTGCTAGTGCAGGCTGACCGCTATGCCTTCCTTCTCGATGGGGAGAAAAAGGGGGCGTACCCACAGTTTAAGGCATTGACTGCGGATACAAAGGGAAATTATATTTTAAATCTCGGCAGCCGCAGTTATCGCGGGCGCATTGAGATCGGCTGCTACGGAAAAAAATCAGTGACTGCCGTCAATATTATTCAGATTGATTCTTATTTGTATGGTGTTGTTCCCTGTGAAATGCAGGCAAATTACGCGTTGGAGGCACTGAAGGCGCAGGCGGTCTGCGCGCGCAGTTTCGCGCTGATGAAGGTGGGGTACAAGGCGGACTCTAATATTTCGCGTGCCTATTATCTGGAGGATACGACAAAAAGTCAGGTTTATCGGGGATATTCTGCCGAGGATGCGCGCACAAGCCGCGCGGTGGATGAGACGAGCGGACAGGCCGTGTACTATCAGGGCAGGATGGTGCCCACCTACTATTTCTCTACAAGCGGTGGCAGCACCGAAAATGTCAGTGAAGTCTGGGGGATGAGCCTTGATTATTTGACGGCGGTGCCAGATATTTATGAGACGGAGCCGGAGAAGCAGCCCTGGCTGGTGACTTATACGGACGACGAACTTGCAGCAAGGCTTAATTCCCACAAACTTTCTGTCGGCACAGTACAGTCCGTGACTGCTCAGGTAATGACCATTACCGGGAGGGTTTATCTCTTAAAGGTGCGGGGGACAAAGGGAAATGGTATATTGCAGGCAGGTACTATCCGCGAAGTCTTTTCCCTGCCCAGCACAAAATTTAAGATTGTAAAGCAGGGCGATGTGCCGGATACGGTCACGGTGATGGGGGCTGATAAGACGGCGAGGGCGAGACTTAGCCATTGTCAGGCACTTAATGCCAGCGGGGGGACGGTCAATCTTTCCGGTGAGCTATCACAATATATTGTGGCGGGGGCGGACAATCTGATGAACTATCCAAAGAGCGCGCCAAAAAGTGCGGATACCTGGTATTTTTACGGGATGGGATATGGGCATGGTGTCGGGATGAGCCAGTCCGGAGCGAACGGTATGGCAAAGGCAGGGTATAATTATCGGGAGATTATCTCGTACTATTATCAGGGAGCTGCCGTGCAGAATATTGCAAAATAAGAGAGTTAATGCACTGAGAATAGGCAGCAGGATTATGGCATGATAGAACCTATTTACACGTCTGCAATAAAAATATATTATAAAAAATAAGGAATTTAAAACGATGAAAAAACAAGATTTTTATTTTGAATTGCCGCAGGAGCTAATCGCACAGGATCCGCTAAAAGAGCGGTCGGACTCTAGGCTTTTGGTCTTGGATAAAGAAACAGGAGAATATTCTCATCAAGGATTCCGGGATATCTTAGAATATCTTAGCGCGGGGGACTGCCTGGTTCTTAACGATACGAAAGTGATTCCTGCACGGCTGATTGGAACACGAAAAAAATCACAGGAAGATGGGAATTGCGGTGCGCAGATTGAACTTCTGCTTCTAAAACGGCGGGAAAACGATATTTGGGAAACTTTGGTAAGACCGGGAAAAAAGGCGAAGCCGGGGACGGAGATTGTGTTTGGGGATGGACTTTTGACGGCGGAGATTCTTGCGATTGTTGAGGAGGGAAACCGATTGGTAAAATTTTCCTACCAGGGAATTTTTGAGGAGATTTTAGACCAGCTTGGACAAATGCCGCTGCCGCCCTATATCACCCATGCTTTGCAGGATAAGAACCGCTACCAGACCGTCTATGCCAAGTACGAGGGTTCTGCCGCCGCCCCGACAGCAGGTTTGCATTTTACAGAAGAATTGCTTGAGAAAATTGCTAAAAAGGGAGTGACAATTGCCCATGTAACTTTACACGTCGGACTTGGCACTTTCCGCCCGGTAAAGGAAGAAAATATCTTGGATCATCATATGCACTCAGAATTTTACCGCGTGTTGCCAGAGGAAGCAGAAAAGATCAATGCCACAAAGCGGGCAGGCGGGCGAGTGATCTGCGTGGGGACAACAAGCTGCCGCACCGTGGAGTCTGCGGCGGGCGGGGATGGCATGGTACACCCAGGCGAGGGAGATACGGAAATTTTTATTTATCCGGGCTATCAATTTAAAGTGCTTGACGGTCTGATTACAAATTTCCATCTCCCAGAATCCACGCTGCTTATGCTGGTCTCGGCACTCGCCGGAAGGGAGAGGGTACTCGCTGCATATAAGGAGGCAGTAAAGAAAAAATACCGTTTTTTTTCCTTTGGGGATGCAATGTTTATCAGATAGCCCCGCGGATGCCCTGCCACAATTAAAAAAAAGAAGAATCCCCGAACTGTGTTGGCTCACTGTTCGGGGATTTTGTTCTGAAAGTCGCTATATTACAAATCGATTCATTAAATCGACCATCGTTTCCACCTGACCGGTCTGTTCCTCGCTGATGGCAGCAGTTTCCTGCGATGTAGCGGCATTGGTGTCGATGACTTCCTGAATTTCTCCAAGATCCGCATCTACCTGTTTCATATACTGTACATTCTGATCGAGAAGTTTGGAAATTTGTCCCATCTTATCAGTAGCTATATGGGCACCCTGCATAACTTCAAAAATATTTTGCGCTGTCTCGTCCGCGATCGCGATTCCTTTCTCAACGGTGGCTACAGTAGTTTCAATCAGTTTGGTAGTTTCCCCTGCGGAGCGCGCGGACTCTTCTGCCAAATTCTTAACCTGCTCTGCAACTACGGCGAACCCTCGTCCCGCTTCGCCCGCTCTCGCCGCCTCAATCGCAGCATTTAAGGAGAGGAGATTCGTCTGTGAAGCAATATCCTCAATTACGCGGATAATGGTTTTAATCTCCTCAGAGCAATTGCTGATCTCTCCGATCGCCTCCTTGAGTTCCCTCATTTTTTCATTTCCAACTAACAGTGTCTTTCCTGCCCCCTCCGCGATCTTTACGCACTCTCTGGCATCGCTGGAATTTTTGTCCATATCAGTATAGAGATTTTGAGTAAGGGCAGTCAGATCGGATACTGTGGTTGCCTGTGAAGTGCTTGCCTCCGCTAAATTGGATGCCGCCTCGGAAAGCTGCTGGGAACCTACTTTGATCTGGTTGGACATCTGGCGCAAACTCTGTAAGGTATGGCGAATCTCCTGGCTGATCTTATAGAAACAATCCTTGATTGCGCAAAATTCTCCTACATAATTCTGCTCTAGGGAGATCTCGTAATTCCCCTCTCCCATCTGTTCTAACACACTTGTAATTTCACGGATAATCTTGACTAGATTATCCTTCATAAACTGGATCGCCGTTACCATCTTGCCGACTTCACTGCCATCTTCCTTCATATTGAACGCCGCATGGAAATTTCCATCTGAGATAGCAACCATCTGCTCGGATACTTTTATGATCGGAACAAGCAACTCTTCCCTTGAAAATTTGATCGATACCATAATTTGGCGTATCACATAGAGGAAAGAAAATAAAAACAGAACTTCAACCGCAGACTGTATTACGATCAATTTATTTTTCTTTGCATCCAGACGATCTTGGATCCGATTGATCACCAGATCGGTCTGATTGTTGATCACTTCAACATCGCCCTCGTACTGATCACCGAACACATATTCGACTGCAGCAGACTGATTTCCGTTCTTTACTGCCTCCATCGCCTGTTCTTCAAGGGGAACTAAAGCGTCGGACAGCTCCGCGATCCGCTTCATCTCATCCCACTCGGACTGCGTGATATTATTTTTTTCCAAACCTTCCCACGCTTTGTCCCTGGTCTTGTCCGTAGTAAGTTCACGCATATAATCGTCATAATATTTTGTGTCGCCGGTTACGGCATACGCCTGTACTGCGTAGGTGAGTGCCTTTGAGCCTAATCGGTACTGATTCAGTAAGCGAGTGGTTTCTAAGCGATCTTCTTCCATGACCATCACATAGAGATTGGTTGCAATGGAGATAGTTAGAAAAATCCCTCCAATAACAAGCGCGATAACTGATGTGCGTATGATTTTTTTCAGGTGCATTTCCTGACTGTTTTTTCCAACAGAATTTCCTGTTCCATTTGGACTTGCCGTATAAATACTTTTTTCCATAATCACTACCTCTTTCCTTGGTGTCACAGTAAAAACCATAATAATTTTTGCTTTTTTTATTGTATCATAAAATTTAGAATAATGCTATGAAAAAATCTGTCTTTTTAGAGAAAATTCAAAAAAATTCGGGCTTTTTTTTCGCGGGTGCTTGATTTTCTTTTTTTTCTATGCTATTATACTTAAGAACTATAATAATTTTCAGAAAAGAAATTTTATTTAGGAAGCTTTATTTAGGAGGGAAAAGATATGATTTTGGTAAATACCGATTATATTGCAGGAAAAGATCTTGAGATGTTGGGATTGGTAAAGGGAAGTACTATCCAGTCCAAGCATATGGGCAAGGATATCGCGCAAGGGTTTAAATCATTGGTTGGAGGGGAACTGACTTCGTACAATGAGATGATGAGCGAAGCGCGTGATCTGGCAACGAACCGCATGATAGCGGAGGCAGAGGCACTCGGGGCGGATGCAGTGGTAAATATCAGGTATGCATCCGCGGCGGTGATGCAGGGGGCAGCAGAGGTTATGGCCTATGGGACGGCGGTAAGATTTCGATAGTGATCTGCGCTAAAGAAAGAGTTTGATTTCTAGCAAATTTATTTATCTGGGTCGGAGATTGTTCTTTATGCGGGGGTTCTCCCCGCATTTTGTGCGTTTTAATGCAAAAAGCTAATTTTGATATCGCATCTTGATTTTTCTTTTCTATTTTAAATCTTGCATTTTGAGCATTATAAATGGTGCAAAATAGTGCAAAAATAATTATGTGATCTTGCAAAAATACTTAAAATTTTTCAAACTTGTTAAAAACTTATAAAAAACCTCTTGCAATTTAAAATATAGTATGTTAAAATGCTCTATAGTAAAACATAAATTTCCGCTTTGCAAAACAGAATGCACAAACGAACTTTTGTTATATGCAAAAATGTCTATAGTGCAAAATTCCTGCATTTTACATATTGTGCATTCAAAATAAAGTGCAAATAAATGGGAAAATGGTGCAGAATAAGTAATTATTCCCATATTTACAGGAATTTGATCTGATTTTGCCAGAGCAGAAAAAAGAGAAGGGAGGGACGGACAATGAAGAAAGTAACAATACAGGATGTGGCAAGGGAATTAAATCTTTCGCGCAATACCGTAGCAAGGGCATTAAACAACAGTGATACAGTAGCCTACGAGACGCGTTATATGGTGATTGAAAAGGCGTGTGAGATGGGATATCTAAAGGTATCCCCCTCGGTTCTCAACGAATTTCGGCTCCACGGAGGCAAGAGCGAGGCGAAAACCCTTCTGGTAATTGCGAGAAGAGAGATCTCTGTCTTTTGGAACAGCATTATTATGGGGATCTCGGATATGGTGAATCAGAATGGATGCCGGCTGCGCTTTGCCTTTGTGAGTGACGAGGAGGAGAGGCGGCTAATTCTGCCGACGGATTTCAAAGAGGAAGTGGACGGTGTGATCTTGATTAGCGTCTTTTCGAAAGAATATCTGGCGGAGATCTTAAAAAAAGAACTCCCGACGGTATGCTTGGATTTTCCGGCAGTTTTAGACAAATCCGAGTATCCGGTTGACATTGTTGTTTCTGAGGGAATGGAATCCGTGCGTGCCATTACGAAACAATTGATTAAACAGGGGATCAAGCGGATTGGTTTCGTGGGGGATATTTCCTATTGCAGAACAATTCGCGATCGCTATGCGGGCTACACAGCAGCACTGGCAGAGTTTGGAATAGCGGCTCCTCCGGATACGGTGGCGATTGAACATGTACCGTCCCGCTACTATGCACAGGAAGAAATTGAAGCGTATATCAACCATCTGACCCGTATGCCAGAAGCGATTGTCTGCGCGAACGATGTCATTGCCTTTTTGGTGGTCAAGGCATTGCGCGCCAGGGGGCTTTTAGTGCCGGAGGATGTAGCGGTGACTGGTTTTGACAACCAGGAAGAACTCTCACGCATGGATCCGTTCTTGACTACAGTGCGCGTCGGTAATACAAGACTTGGAAAGCGCCTGGCGTGTCAGCTTTTATTCCGGTTAAAGAATCCGGAACTTCCACAGGAGGTCGTGACCGTTGATACAAAGGTAGTTTACCGCGAATCTTCAAGAAAGTATAATACCCCATAGACAGGGTTAAGGAAAACAGTTTGGACAGCACAAAGCCATTGCAAAAAGGGATTTGTGCTGTTTGACTGCCCAAATTACATAGTATCAAAAAATATCAATAGTTGATTGTATATTTTGCACAAAAAGAAACTTGACGAAAACGGTTTAGTATGATATAGTTTATATGATCCCATCAAAAAAGCGGTAAAAAAGTAAGAAAAATCTTTTTTTATGGGAATTGGGGGAATGATTTTATGAGAAAGAAAAATCAAGTAATTGCTTTCCTTATGGCGGCAATCTGCCTGACATCCACTGCGGCGTGCGGTGATGGGAAGACCAAAAATGAAACTCCGACAATGGGGGAGCAAAATCCTGGCGGTCAGGATACCGAACCAACAAAACCGGGGGAGAGTTTAGAGGATGCACAACCGACAAAACCGGGGGAAGAAGGGGAGGATACAAAACCGACCAAAGCGGAGGAAAATCCTAATGGTGAGGTGGCACTCCCGACGAAAGTTCCGCCAGTAACGGTATCTCCTGTGACCTATGAAGCGGAGGATGCGACTCTTTCTGGAGGGGTAAAGACGGAGAGTTCTAAAAATGGTTTTAGCGGCACGGGCTATGTAACCAAGTTTGAGGGAGATGGGGATGGTTGTACTTTCCATATTGATATTACACAGGAGGGATTTTATGATCTTGAATTTGTGACGGCAAGTCAGGGGGGGCACAAGGAAAATGTTGTCCTGGTGGATGGAGAATCTCTAGGGACACTTGTATCGGAGTCCGGGGATTTTGAGCCGTCTTCTTTTGAGAGAGTATATCTTACCGTGGGTGCGCATGAAGTGATGATTTCTAAATCTTGGGGATGGATTATGTTGGATTCTCTTACAGTGGAGGGTGCAGAAGCACTGCCAGAAGATCTTTATACGGTAAGCGCGAAATTAGTTAATCCAAATGCGACGGACAATGCAAAACGTCTGATGAGTTATCTGGCAGATATCTATGGCAAACAGATTCTTTCCGGACAGTACTGTGATAGTATGTACGGGCTGGAGCGCGCAGCAATATGGCGCACGACCGATCACGAGTATCCGGCGGTTTTGGGCCTTGATATGATGGAGTACTCGCCTTCTAGGGTGGCAAACGGAGGGACGACGCAAGCGGTTGAAAATGCGATCGACTACTGGGAGCAGGGCGGTATCGTAACTTTTGTCTGGCACTGGAACGCACCGGAAAAATATCTGACCGGTACTTGGTACAGCGGCTTTTATAAGGAAAATACCAATATTGATTTAAAAAAGATTATGGACGGT
>CAJUCG010000126.1 GCA_910585065.1 uncultured Lachnospiraceae bacterium | reverse complement strand
AATCTGAGCGTTCATTGTGATCCCTGCATGAAAAAAATCCCATATCTTTAAAAGTGCGTCCCCCGCAAACCGATTATTTAACATTTTACAGCGCAGCTTAGGATTCATTGTATGAATCGAAATATTTATTGGAGATAATTTGTAAAAGCAAATACGTTTTACATCCTCATCGCTCATATTGGTCAGCGTAATATAATTCCCCTGCAAAAAAGATAATCTCGCATCATCATCCTTAAAATACAGGGTTTCGCGCATTCCCGGCGGCATCTGATCAATAAAGCAGAAAATACATTTATTGCGGCAGGAGCGATATTGATCCATCAGCCCCTCCTCAAATATCAGGCCGAGATCCTCCCCGCAGCCCTTCTCAATCTCAAGCTCCCACTCCTCCCCCGATGATTTGCGCACCAACAGGGTCAAAAATTCATCGTTTACCAGATAATGGTAGTCAAAAATATCCGCGATCTTTTTTCCATTTATGCGCAGCAGTTCGTCCCCCGGAGAAAGAGAAAGTTCCTCCGCAATGCTTCCCGGCACGATGGATTTGATTTTATGGCGGTTTTCCATCCGCATCCTCCCTTCTCAGATCTGCAAACAAAGATCCTCAAATACCTGAAAATAATTCTCAAAAGTTTTGCGGCAGCAGGAAGGGTGGTCGATCACAATGCCCGGAACACGCAGACCAACCAGTGAGAAACTCATCGCCACACGGTGATCATCGTAGGTGCAAATCCGCCCGCCATGGATTTCCTCTGCTGGGTAGATGCGCACTCCATCGCCGAATTCCTCGCAGCGCACTCCAAGTTTTGTCAGTTCCGTGCAGATCGCCGCGATCCGATCGCATTCCTGTCCGCGAATATGACCTATACCCGTGATCGTCGTCGGCGTATCACCAAAAGGCGCGAGTGCCGCAAGCGTTAAGGCTTGATCGGAAAACGAGTGCATATCTACTTCCACCCCATGAAATTTTCCTCCCTCCACGCCCCTTAAAGCGACTCCCTTCTCTGTTTGCTCTATTTTTCCTCCCATCTGCTCCAGCAGTTTTAAAAACGCAATATCCCCCTGAAGCGTGTCCATACGCACTCCTTCCACACAGACACAAATACCAAGCAACATCGCTGCCGCGTAAAAATAGCAGGCGGCAGAAAGATCTGGCTCCACCACATAATCTTGCCCTTGATAGCACTGATTTTCTGGAATAAAATAGGAAATTTCACCATTATTTTCCTGGCGCAGCACACGCACTCCAAACTCCTCCATCATGCGCGTAGTGATATCAATGTAAGACATTCCATGTTGTCCCTTAACATGGATGGTAAAATCCTTGTTTGTGCAGCAGCTAGAAATCAACAGGGCACTCAAAAATTGGCTGCTGTCGTCGATATTTACCGAAATTTCCTGCCCTGTCACCCCGTTTGCAGTAAGGAAAAATGGAAAATGCCCCTCCCCGTCGGTACAATTTATTTCTGCCCCCAATTCCCTTAAACTTGTAAGTAATGGTGCCATCGGTCGTTTCCGCATCTGATCCGATGCATCAAGAAAGTACTCACCGCTCCCCAGTCCAAGCAGTGCTGTTAAAAAGCGCGCCGCTGTCCCCGCGCTGCCCACATAAAGTTTCGCCTTATCCTTTGGGATCTTTCCTGCCCCGCCGACAATCTCCACTTTCTTTTCCGGCTCATTTATCGAGACTTCAAAGCCCAAATTCTGCACACATTCCATAAAATAGCGGGAATCCTCCGAGAAAAGCACGCCCGTTAAGGTACTCTTTCCCTTAGCAAGCACCCCAAGCAAAAGTGCCCGGTTTGTTATGCTCTTAGAACCTGGGACGCGCACTGAATGCTCCCTGTTTTTTATCTTTTTAAGATCGATGGGATTTACCCAATATTCTTCCTTTTCCATAAAAATCCCCATTCCGAAGCGTTTTTTGCGTAGGTACACGAGCCGAATATCAGATTCGGCTCTGCGATTTTTGAATTTGTGACGCTTCAGCACAAATTTATGTGTGAAAAAATAAGTGCATCAGCATTATTTTTCACACTGCCTCCCTACTTCCTTCGCATAATAAATCCCGCCATGCTTCCGCGCTTATTGCCATTTACGCGGTGCGAAAAAAACAGATCCTGCCTGCACATTGTACAAAGCCCGGAAACTGCAATATGATTCTCTCCCACCCCTGCTTCTAAGAGTGCCAAGCGGTTGGCTTCCCAGAGATTAACGAGATATTTTTCCCCCGCATTTTCCCTTTTGGCAAGGACTATATTCTCCTCCCACACCCGCTTCCCAAAGACTTTTTCAAATTCTTTCGCCACTTCCTCCCCAACTTCATAGCATTCAGGTCCTATCGAAGGACCTACTACAACGCGCAGATCTTCTGCGTGGCTTCCAAATTTTTCCTGCATAAAGGAAACCATCCCCCCCGCAATCCTCCCGACCGTTCCGCGCCAGCCCGCGTGCGCCGCAGCGATCGCGCCCCTTTTAGGGTCATAGAAAAAGAGAGGGACACAGTCGGCTCCAAAAACTAGGAGTGCTGCGCCGGGTTCATTGGTCGTATGTCCATCCACACCCTTATAATCGCGCTCACGAAAAATTCCCTTGCCGCAGTCAGCCCTTCCCGCCAGGCGAAGTTTTGTCCCATGTACCTGATCAGTAAAAATAAGCTGCTCCGGTTTGATCCCCATGCTCTCTGTCAGGCGGCGGTAATTTTCAAGTACCCACTCATCCTTATCCCCCCGCAAGAACCCAAGATTCATCGAGGCAAACTCTCTGCGGCTGACTCCGCAAAGCTTTGTGGAAAATCCGCAGACAATCTCCGGGTACTCCTCAAAGATCGGGAATGCCACATAGGGCACGGTATCTATATTTTTTAAAATCGCATTCTCATTTAAAATCCTGTCCAATCTCACCCCTCCTAGCCCTCAAATGCATTGATAATCAAATGAATTTCCTGCCCTGCAATTGCCACCACATCAAAGCGACAGAGCGTGTTTTGCGGATATCCATTTTTTAACAGATAGTAGCGCGCCGCCTTTGCGATCACGCGCTGTTTTTTTGGTGTGACCGCCTCTTGCGGAGAGCCGAACGCGCTGTCTTTGCGGTATTTTACCTCGACAAATACAAGATAGCCCCCATCCTTTGCGATCAGATCAATCTCCCCCGTCCGGCAAAAAAAATTATGTTCCAGAATCTGGTAACCCTGCCCAACAAGATATTCTGCTGCCGCAAGCTCCTTCTCGCTGCCAAGCTTACGCTTATTTATTTTTCCCACCCCATCTTCCTCCCCTATACGGATTTTCCCATTACCTTTTCCTTGATATTATCCAGCCGGTCAACAAACATTAGCACCTGCGCAACCACTTCATAGAGTTCCGGGGGGATAAAGTCGCCGATCTCCAGTTTGGAGAGCGTGTTGGCTAAGCGTTCATCCCTATGGATTGGCACCTGGCTCTCCTGTGCCTTCTCAATAATCTTCTCCGCCAAAACACCCCTGCCGCTCGCAATAATTTTCGGTGCCTGTTCGCCCGGATCATACTCCAGCGCGACCGCGGTCTTTTTCTTTTCCTCCCGCAGATTTGCCGTTACCACCGCACCTTTTTTCTCCTTTTCTCCCCGGCTCTCCTCCCTGCCATATCCATTGTAGGGATTGTTTTCATATGGGTTTTTCACTGCCATTTTTTAATTCTTCCCTCCTGCCAAATTTTTTTGCCTTTTTTGTTTTCTGAAAAGCCCTGATCAATAGCCGAAATTATGCAGAAAACTCTTTCGATGAATCGGTGTCGGACCTAATTTCTTTAATGCCTGTATATGCTCTTCCGATCCGTATCCTTTATTGCTTGCAAAACCGTACCCCGGATACTGCTTGTCATACTCTGCCATCAGCCGATCGCGAAATACCTTGGCGACAATACTTGCCGCCGCGATCGAAATACTCTTTGTGTCCCCTTTGATAATTGGCACCTGCGGAATCCGCACCTCCGGAATGGTCACGGCATCATTGAGCAAAATATCCGGAATTACAGAAAGGTTGGCGATGGACTCGCGCATTGCTTCAAAATTCGCCTGCTGAATATTGATCTCGTCGATGCGCTGCGGCGAGGAAATACCAATCCCATACGAGATCGCCTTGGCGGTAATTTCCTCGTAAAGCTCCTCGCGCTTTTTTTCGGTAAGCTGCTTGGAATCATTGATATAAAGAATATCGCAGTCCTTGGGCAAAATCACGGCGCAGGTGACAACAGGTCCCGCTAAAGGTCCCCGCCCCACCTCGTCAATACCTGCAATATACTCATACTCCGCATAGCGGCGTTCATACTCCTTCATCTTAAAGATACGCTTTTTCTCCTCCTCCAGTTTATCCAGGGTTTTTTGATATTTGTCCACCAGTTTCTGCGCACCAGGACGAGTGTCCGCCCTAAATGCCTTAATATAATCTGCAAGCTTGTCGCTCGCGTTTTTTAAAATGTCGTCCATCTGCGCTAAAGTCATTTTTCCCTTCTCCAAATGCGCACCGAGTTTTTCCACAAGATTCTTCTTTTTTTCCTCACACATACATTCTTTCCTTTCCAATTATTTCTTTTATTTTACTATTTTTTCCTGTTCTGATTCACGATTATTCCGGCATCTCCAATGTAAAACATCCAATTTTTCCATTTCGAAAATCATCTAATACAAATCCCGCTGCCTTTTCTATATCAAGTTCCCCGCCTTTTTTTAAACAGGCGCGCGCCCTTGCAACGCGCTCTAACATTACATTCCCATCCTCATCTTCCTCCACTCCGTATTTGGCAGAAAGCGCGCCGGGATACTGCTCTGTCAGGAAATTGCAAAGTTCAAATCCAAGCTCTGTCGTCACAAGAATTTCATCGTTGATGGAGCCGATTAACGCAATGCGCAGCCCCACACTTTGATCCTCAAATTTTGGCCAGAGAATCCCCGGCGTATCGAGTAGCTCAACACTTTTGTTTAGACGAATCCACTGTTTTCCCTTTGTCACACCCGGCTTATTCCCCGTTTTTGTGATCGCTTTTTTCGCAAAAGCATTGATAAATGTCGATTTTCCCACGTTGGGAATTCCGACAATCATCGCGCGGACGGGACGGTTTTGAATGCCGCGTTTTCGATCGCGCTCGATCTTTTCCTGACAGGCCTTTTTTACTGCATCCTCAACTTCCTTTACCCCCGCGCTGCTCTTTGAATTGACGGTGACAACAAAATAGCCCTCCGCCTCGTAATAAGCCTTCCAGCGCGCGGTCTTTTCCCTGTCCGCAAGATCTGCCTTATTTAAAAGAATCACTCTCGCCTTTCCAGTTGCCATTGTATCGATGTCCGGATTTTTGCTGCTGTGCGGAATTCGCGCGTCCACTAACTCAATAATCACATCGATCAGCTTTAGATCCTCCTGCATCTGGCGTTTTGCCTTTGTCATATGTCCCGGATACCACTGATACTGCATTTTCCTCTCTCCCTTTTTTCTGTTTTTATTCTGCGGCAGCACTACTTTTTCTGCTCTTCTTCCTCTTCTTTATATAAATTCATCGTGCTGATAAAACCGAATTCATTTAGGCGAAGCCATGCCTTTCCCACAATCTCCTCCCTAACGATCGTCCCGATATTGGCGAAACGGCTGTCCTCGCTATTATTACGGTTATCGCCAAGCACAAAATATTCCTCCTCCTCCAATGTAAACGGATCTTTTGCCAGTCCCGGAATCCGCATTTTCTCACAGTTGATTTTCTCCGATACCTCCGCCCCATTGATATGGACGATACCGTCCACAATCTGGATTGTCTCGCCCGGCAGCCCCATTACCCGCTTTACATCGTAGTAGTCATGTTCACTACCGCTCTGCTTAAATACAATCACATCGCCGCGCTCAGGCTCCGAAAAGAGATAGGCGAATTTATTGACAATAATGCTGTCGCCATTTGAGAGTGTCATCTCCATTGAATCCCCAAGAACCGATGTCTTTTCCAAAACAATATTTATAATAAACCAGGCAAAGAAAATAGTGGCAATAATCTGGAGTGTCCAGATCAGAACCTTTGCTGCAATGCTGCGCCTGCGCTTTTTTTTCCTTCCCTTTTGATATTCAATCTCAAAATCCAATATTTGCCCGCCCTTTCTAAACTACCTAATTTAAAACGGGACAGCAAACTTCCCCGCCGTCCCGTTTTTCCATACTTCCTATTGCAATCTGTCGTCCAAACCATCAATATTTTATGGTTGCTGCCGCTCCAATTACTTTACAAGTTCTTTTACCTTTGCTGCTTTGCCAGTTCTCTCACGCAGATAATTTAATTTCGCGCGGCGGACTTTACCATATCTTGTCACCTCGATCTTCTCCACAATCGGGGAATGTAACGGCCAAGTCTTCTCCACGCCAACGCCGTTAGAAGACTTTCTCACGGTAAAAGTCTCCCTTACGCCGCCGTTTTGTCTCTTTGTGACAACGCCCTCATAAACCTGTGTTCTCTCACGGTTTCCTTCCTTTACCTTCGCGTAAACTTTTACGGTATCACCCACATTAAATTTGGCGATCTCCTGCTTGAGCTGAGCAGCTTCAATGTTTTTGATAATGTCGTTCATTTTGCGACCTCCTTTTTACTTCGATGTTCTTTCTACGTCCGCATTCTGCGGTGTCAGCTAAGGCATGTACAGCGGAACATCGTATCACGAGTTCTTATTATAGTATAAGCCTAAAAAAAAAGCAAGCGATTTTTGGAAACATTTCTATAAATTATCTGTCTCGTTTTCATAAATTGCTTTTCTCCCCAGTAAAATATATAATTTCCGGATTCTTTTTGCCGCAGGGGCGATTTCTATTTCGACAGGGAGATTTATAAACACTTCATTAAATCGTAAATTTCTGCTTGAAGTCGCCCGTTTTCTGTCGTATAATACGAATTCATGGGAGATTTGTTCCTTATTCTTACCTATTTATAATATGCATTTAATGGATTTTATGTATAAAATTTCATGGAGGTTTTTATGTCTGATCAAAATTACAATCTCGGTATTGATATTGGTTCCACCACCGTGAAAGTAGCACTTTTAGATGGGGAAAAAAAGCTTTTGTTCTCCGACTATGAGCGGCACTTTGCCAATATCCAGTCCACGCTTGCAACACTAATTGAGAGGGCAATCACATCCGTCGGAAAAGACCTGTTAGTTCATCCGGTAATCACCGGATCGGGCGGTCTTTCCCTGTCGAAAAACCTCGGTGTGCCGTTTGTACAGGAAGTGGTGGCAGTGGCGGCTTCCCTAAAAGATTATGCCCCTCTAACCGATGTGGCGATCGAACTCGGCGGCGAGGATGCGAAGATTATATACTTTACCGGAGGGATCGACCAGCGCATGAACGGCATCTGCGCTGGCGGCACGGGTTCCTTTATCGACCAGATGGCAACACTGTTAAAAACGGATGCGGCGGGGTTAAATGAGTATGCGAAATCCTATCAGGCAATCTACCCGATCGCGGCGCGCTGCGGCGTTTTTGCAAAATCCGATATCCAGCCGCTGATCAACGAGGGTGCGACAAAGCCCGATCTTGCCGCCTCGATTTTTCAGGCGGTAGTTAACCAGACCATCAGCGGATTGGCCTGCGGAAAGCCAATTCGCGGCAATGTCGCATTTCTTGGCGGACCGCTGCATTTTTTGACCGAGTTAAAAAATACCTTTATCCGCACCTTAAAATTGACGGATGATCAGGTGATCGCCCCGGAGCATTCGCATTTGTTTGCGGCGATTGGCTCAGCAATAAATGCAGGCGAGATCTCTTTTCCCCTGTCCATGCTTGTCAACCGCCTAAAATGCGGCGTTGCAGTTCCAATGGAGATCAGCCGCCTAGACCCTCTCTTTGCGGACGAGTCCGCCTACCGCTCTTTCACGGCACGGCACGCCGCACATTCCGTCAAAAAAAGGGATCTCTCCTCCTACAAGGGAAACTGTTTTCTTGGCATTGACGCAGGTTCCACCACGACAAAGGCGGCACTTGTGGCGGAGGATGGCTCTCTGCTGTACTCCTTTTATTCAAATAATAATGGCAGTCCCCTAAAAACTACGATCCGCGCAATCAAAGAGATCTATGCCGCCATGCCAAAGGGGGCGAAAATTGTTCGCTCCTGCTCGACCGGCTACGGCGAGGCACTGATCAAGTCCGCACTGCTGCTTGATGAGGGCGAGGTGGAAACCGTGGCACACTACTATGCTGCCGCCTTTTTCGCGCCAGATGTGGATTGTATTCTTGATATCGGCGGTCAAGATATGAAATGTATTAAGATCAAGAGCGAAACCGTCGACTCCGTACAGCTAAACGAAGCCTGTTCTTCCGGCTGCGGTTCTTTTATCGAAACCTTTGCGAAATCCTTAAATTACGAAGTAGCGGACTTTGCAAAAATCGCGCTCTTTGCCAAAAATCCGACCGATCTTGGCACGCGCTGCACGGTCTTTATGAATTCGCGTGTTAAGCAGGCACAAAAGGAGGGGGCGACTGTCGCAGATATCTCGGCGGGACTTGCCTACTCGGTGATTAAAAACGCACTTTATAAGGTAATCAAACTTGCCGATCCAAAAGATCTGGGCAAAAAGATTGTGGTGCAGGGCGGTACGTTCTACAATGACGCTGTACTAAAAAGTTTGGAAGCACTTCTTGGCGTGGATGTGGTGCGCCCGGATATCGCCGGGATTATGGGCGCGTTCGGCGCGGCACTGATCGCCAGAGAACACTATGACCATAAGGATACAGGAATGCTCACCATCGATCAGATCAGCGCGCTGCGCTTTGAGACAGGAATGGGACGCTGTAAAGGCTGCACAAACAACTGCCGTCTGACCATCAACAAATTTTCCGACGGGAGACAGTTTATTTCCGGCAACCGCTGTGAGCGCGGGATCGGCAAACAAAAAAATAAAGATAATATCCCGAATCTCTTCGACTTTAAGCTACACCGATATTTTGACTATGAACCGCTTGCAGAAGGGATTGCCACAAGGGGGACAGTCGGCATTCCGCGCGTGCTAAATATGTATGAGAATTATCCATTCTGGTATACTTTTTTTACCAAGCTTGGCTACCGCGTAATTCTTTCCCCACTCTCGACAAGAGGGATCTACGAGATGGGGATCGAGTCCATTCCAAGTGAGTCCGAGTGTTACCCTGCCAAGCTTGCACACGGACATATTATGTGGCTGATCGGACAGGGAATCCACTATATTTTTTATCCCTGCATCCCGTATGAGCGCAAGGAAATAGATGGAGCGGGCAACCACTATAACTGCCCGATCGTCACCTCCTACGGCGAGAATATCAAAAATAATGTGGAGGAACTGCGCGAAAATGGAATTGTTTACCAGAATCCGTTTCTCTCCCTGGAGAGCAAAGAGATCGTGACAAAACGGCTTGTGGAATATCTGAGTGCCGAAAATCAGATCCCGGCGGAGGAGATCCGCGCGGCGGCAGCGGCGGCCTGGGCGGAATTAACTGCGGCGAGGAACGACACAAGAAAAAAGGGCGAGGAAACCTTAGAATATTTAAAGAAAACGGGAAGGCGCGGCATTGTGCTTGCCGGAAGACCCTACCATGTGGATCCGGAAATCAACCACGGCATTCCGGAGCTTATCAATTCCTTTGGCGTGGCTGTACTGACTGAGGATTCTATCTGCCATCTAGCCAAAGTGGACAGACCGATGATAGTTGTTGATCAGTGGATGTACCATTCACGCCTGTATGCGGCGGCCTCCTTCGTGC
>CAJUCG010000125.1 GCA_910585065.1 uncultured Lachnospiraceae bacterium | reverse complement strand
ATCCGCCTACTTCAGATCCTTCCACCCCGGAGGAATCGGATTTTTCCGGAAAGGTTCTTTGGAGTGTTGGAATGGATGACAATGGCACAATCACTAAAGAGTCCCCGAACCCGATAACGATTCCGCTTTCTGAAAAGGCAGTTTCCGGATCTGCAATTGATTTTTCGCTGTATGCCGACGAAAAATTAAAATATGCAGTAAGTGCGGACAAACTGCATCTTGAGGGAGCAGAAACCGAAGTAAAAGTAACTGTTAAATCCCTGAAAGATGAACGTGTTGTGGCGGAATATACAGTTATTTTCACCATAGAGATATCTGAGCCGCCGGAAGATATACCAGTACCAGTGATAACATTTGAAAATAGTAGTATTACGGATGATTTTAATTCAGTTACCGTTGGTGAGCTTAAAAAAATAGAGGCGGAAGGAGAACAAATAAAACGATATTCCATTGACATACATATTCCAGAACTAAGAAAATATGGTATCCTGTGTTATACCGCTTCAGCAGCAGGGTATGAAACATTAAAAGATGGTTTTAAAGCAACTGGATACATGGGAGTAACCAATATAACTAAATACATTGAATTAAACGGTTTGGAATTAAGGCTTCCTTATTACGAAGTAATACTTAAAGGAGAAGATAAACAGGATATTTCTATACAAATTTATATTACTTTTGATAAATTTTCAGCGGACTCCACAGTGTGGGATACACAGACCTGGCCGAAACTAGTGGGAGCTGTGGCGGTAAGTGGTTCCGCAGTTACAGTAAGCGGACCTGCACTTGTTATGAGGCATGGTATGCTTGGCAACGAAGATCAGGTAATGGAATTTAATACGAATGAAGATGGCAGTATTACTGGTGAATTTACGCTTAGGCTTGAAGCGAGAAAAGAAGTATTAAGGGTTCTTCCTATAGGAGAGCAGGTGGAATCAAATAAAAAGATAGAGTGCATATGGGAAAGAGACGGGAAGAGACTAGATTATAATATAGTAGATTATGATATAATAGATATGGGAAAACTAGATGATCTGGACGAGGAAGGATATCAGACAATATTCTATTCCGTTACGATTAGGGCAAAGACAGAATAAAGAAAATGCTCTGTGCAAAGATGCGCAGAGCATTTTCTTTAGTAGCAGTATTTCATCCGTGCCCTTACCTGAGCGTTGCGTTAGCAATTATTTTCGCATACTGCGTCAGCAGTAAATTTCCATTGTATATTTACATACATTTGCGGGTCTGCGCAAAAAAAAGCCCATGTCAATTTCTTGACATGGGCAATATATTTACTAACAAAAATGCGTAAAAGCAAGAACCCCGTATTTTTCCCACACTTCATGATATATGATACCACAGAAAAAATTAAAAGTCTAGTCTTTTTTTTGATTTTTGATAAAATAATTTTTGGCAGGAGCGCGCTTGTGGGATGGACGGCAGTTCGTGTCGGAAAAATCATATGGAATGGCAAAATGCCAGAAATGGAGGAAAATATGACGAACCAGAAAGGACATGGACAGGTAGCAGAAAAGGCGGGGGAAGAACTAAAAGTATTAAATGACCGTGAGGCGGAGGAGGCGCACCTTGCTGAATGTCTTGCAGTGATTAAAGCAAATATTGCCGTTTATGAGGAAGATGTAAAGCATATGAGTGCTGAGATCAAGCAGATGTATGATCAGTACCGCGACGATGACCCAGAGATTTTTACGGAACTGTCCAATACCATCACGATGAACGAGAACATGAAAACCGCGCTCGCAAAGAATCAGAGGGCATTGAAGAAACCATATTTCGGGCGGATCGATGTGGTGGAACTTGCCGGGGACGATACCGGGGATAAGATGGCAGAAAAATATGCTGATGCGGGAGGGAATAAATTTGCTCTGACACAGGAGGAAGATGAGGTGTCAGATGACAGAAAACTTGTTCCGCAAAAAAACACGGAGGTATTTTATCTGGGTAAGGGCGGAGTGATGAAAGATCCGACGCATATCTTGGTTGTGGACTGGCGCGCACCGATTGCAAATGTCTACTATGAAAACGGGCTTGGGGAGTGCAGCTATCTTGCACCAGCGGGAAGAAAATATACAATTGATTTAAAGCGAAAGCGAACCTATGAAATTGAAAAGGAGCGGCTGATCGATTATTACGATTCCGAGGTGGTGGCAAACGATGAGCTGCTGACAAAATATCTTGCGAAAAACAAGGAGGCAGTACTGGGGGAGATTATTGCGACCATCCAGAAGGAGCAGAATGATATTATCCGCAAATCGCCTTACCGCAGCATGATTGTGCAGGGTGTGGCAGGCAGCGGCAAGACCACCGTGGCAATGCATCGGATCTCCTATATTCTTTATAACTATGCAAAGGATTTTAAGCCCGAAGATTTTTATATTATTGGCAGCAACCGGATTCTGTTAAATTATATTACGGGCGTACTGCCAGAACTGGATGTACATGGTGTAAAACAGATGACGATGGAACAATTGTTTGTGCGCCTGCTGTATGAGGACTGGGATGAGAAGAAATTTGAGATTATTTCCCTGTCAGAGAGTGCAGCGCGAATAGTAGGAGCGGGAAAAGCGGAGTCAAAAACTGCTGCCGAGTTTATGATTCGCCGCAAGGGGACAAAGGAGTGGCTTACCGAGTTAATAAACTATACGAATGCGATGGAGGAAGAAATGATCCCGCAGGAGGATATTTATTTAAGGGATGAAGTGCTGTTCTCAAAAGAGCAGATCAACCGCTACCGTGCAAGCAATGCGATTCTTTCCATCCAGACAAAGATTGACGGTCTAAATGAGCGTACATTAGTAAAGCTTCGCAATGAATTGACGGGGCATGATTTAATTTATACGCCGGAAGAGAGAAAGGCACTGGTAAAAAGCTTTACAGGGCGGTTTGGACCAAAGAAATGGAAAAAACCAATCTTTGATATTTATGACGAGTTTTGCGAGGCACAGGGAATGCTATACCAGAGAATAGGGGGGACAAAGAACGCGGATACCAATAAAACAAGGGCAAAGAATACGGAAAAAACAAATGCCGGACGAAAAAATACGAAAAAGAAGCAGGAAATTATTGGTTACGATGTGTATGACCTTGCAGCACTCGCCTACATTTACAAACGCTGTAAGGAAACCGAACGCGTCCGCGAGGCACATCATATCGTGGTGGACGAGGCACAGGATTTTGGGCTGATGGCTTACGGGGTGCTGCGCTACTGCATTCCTGCCTGCTCTTGGACAATTATGGGCGATGTGTCGCAAAACATCCATTTTGGCTTTGGGCTAAATGACTGGGAGGAATTAAAGAAAATAGTGCTTTGCGACCCTAAGGATACATTTGCTGTACTTTCAAAGAGTTACCGAAATACCGTGGAAATCTCGGATTTCGCGCAGAATATCCTGCGGCACGGTTCTTTTGCAGGTTATCCGATCGAGCCGATTATAAGGCATGGAAAACCGGTTAAGGTAAAAGAATGCACAGATCATAAAGAGGTACTCTTTGAGGCGGTAAAAATTCTTAGAGAGTGGCAGCAGGAAGGACTTGACACAATTGCAGTGATCTGCCGGGAGGAAGGGGAAGCGGCACAGGTTGCGGCGGAACTTGGAAAGCGGATAAAAATTGAGGAGAGCGATCTAAGCCTGGCTGAATTTAAGCAGGGAATTATGGTGCTTCCAGTAGACTACACAAAGGGGCTTGAGTTTGACGCGGTACTGCTGCTTGAGCCGACGGCGGTAAAATACCCTAAGGATGATGGACACGCGAAACTTTTGTATGTGGCGGCGACCAGGGCACTGCATGAACTTTCCGTGCTGCACACGGGAGATGTAACAGAACTGATTTCCTAAAAAGGGTAAAAAATTTTTTTGCGGGTGTTATAATAAATGAAAGACTATTTGTAAATGAGGCGGAGAACCAGGCAGTTAAATGGCGGTCGTTTGAGGAAGAGTTAAAGGAATCAATGGAACCGCGGTTTGCAAATAGGACTTTCAAACCGCAAAAAATAGGTGAAATCCTGCAATAATTAGGGAGAAAATATCAATGACCTTGTGGTATGATTATCCTAGCAGCCGAAAAACCCCGGATAGGGTTTTGATTGGGGGATAGCATACGGAGGTGTTTTTTATGAAAAAAAGAGGTATTGCAGGGATTTTGGCAGGGATGATGTTGTTGTCCTTTATCGCCTGCGGAAATGAAGAGGAGAAAAAGCCAGAAGAACCAACTGCGGCAGTAACACAAGCTGTAGATCCGGGGGAGCCGACAAGCACACCGGAACCAACAAAAGAGGAGGCGAGTACACCAAAGCCAACAAGTACCCCGGAGCCGACAAAGGTAGTGGAAGAGGAAATCCCAGCACTCCAGTCCGTATTTTCAGAGCATGAGATGAAGGTGGGAACCTGTCTTACCACGCAGATGATTGAGAAAGATTTTCTCGCTGACATTATCAAGAAGAACTTTAACAGTGTAACGATGGAAAACTCAATGAAGCCGGATTATATTCTTGATAAGGCGGCGAGTATTGAGGCGGGTGAGCTAGTTGTGGAGTTCAATACAGATATCGTCAAAATGCTTGATTTTGCGCGCGAAAACAATATGGAGGTGCGCGGTCACACGATTATCTGGCACAGCCAGACACCAAAGTGGATTTTCCATGAGAATTTTGACACGAACGCGCCATTTGTAACCCGTGAGGTGATGCTTGCGCGCATGGAGAGTTATATCAAACAGGTGTTCGAAAAACTGGACGAGTATGGCTATACTGATCTATTTTATGCCTATGATGTGGTCAACGAGGCTTGGATGGAAGACGGAAAGATCCGCGAGGAAATGAACTACTGGTATCAGATTATCGGGGAGGATTATCTCTGGCACGCATTTTACTATGCGGATAAATACGCACCGGAAAGTATTGCATTGTACTACAACGACTATAATGAACAGTACAAGACCGACACGCTTTTAAAATTTGTGGATACCTTGGTGGATGAGGAAGGAAATTATTTAATTGACGGGATTGGTTTACAGGCGCATCTCTACACTGGCGACGATATGAACACCTATCTTAATACGGTGGAGCGGCTTGGCGCGACAGGATTGATGGTTGAATTAACCGAGCTTGATGTATCGCTTGGCACCTGGCAGAATAAACTTATGGATACGGATGAAAATTTAAGGACACAGGGCAAGTACTACTATGAACTGATAGAGGGATTGTTTAAACTGGCGGAGGAAGGCAAGGTTAAGATGGAGGCGCTGACATTCTGGGGCTTTGCGGATGGACTTTCCTGGCGCAAGGATGCAAGCCCGCTGCTCTACGATACGCTCTATATGCCAAAATACGCACTGTATGGGGCATTGCAGATCAAGGAAAAGGCGGGGTATTAAACTCTTTTTTGCAAAATAAGAAAAAAGGGGCTGTTGCAGTTTTGCAGCAGTCCCCTTTTTTTAGTCTTTTGTCTGCCCGGCAAGTTCCTCTCCATTCACTTTTATATGTTCATTTTCTTCTATTGGAATAATGACACAGCGTCTGCCGCCAATGATCTGCGTGGTGATCTGATCCGCCTTTTGCGGTGCGACGCGCAGCAAAACATCAAATTCGGATGCCATTTCGGGTTCTTCTGTTTGGGAGGAGGCAGCTTCCAAATTTGTATCGGCAAAATCTGAGATAGCTTTTGCGGTATTTTGTGCCAGAATAAGTTCATTTTTGGTGTGTCCAAGTTCGTCTTTTAACTGCTGCATTTCAACTCTGAGTTCCTCTTCCCTGCGTGCCTGCGCCCCCGCATTTAAGAGTTTTTTATCCACTAAAAGATCGGCTACTGGCGGCTCGTCTGTAAATTTTTCTGTGTAGGAATTTTCAATGCGCGCGGCGATCTCGTCCGGCACTTTACTGTGAATTAGTACTTCCTGAATTGCTTTTGGAGTAAGTACAATGGGGTCAGGTTCCTTTTTGTCCTCAGTATACAGTGCCTGTTCCTCCACCATTTCCTGCAAAGTTTCGTGGATATCGTACAGAACACGTTCGCGCCCCCGCTCATCCGGCACGGCACTTGTCACAATGTCCTGAAAGGAGGTCTTTTTTTCTGTTGCCGTCTGGCGGGCAGGGCAGCCAAGAACACATTCCATAAATTCATTGTGCGGGCTTTTTGTGTCCCTTGTGTAATATAGAACGGAGTGAATATCCGTGCTGCGCTCGGTAAAAGCAGGAAAGACAAACCCTGTATCCGGCGCACCGACCACCCAGTCGCGCTTGCGCGCACCAATGCGGTGATCGTTTTCCAGGTATCCTAGTGCCGCCTTGGAAAGAGTTACCGGACAGATGGCACAAAGCAGATACTCATACACTTCCTCCGATTCGTCAAGCGAGAGATTATCGTTTGTTTTTTTCATCACATCATAGGCATCATGAAAGAGAAGAATAAGATAATTCCCCTCGTATTCATAATTATCGATCACCAGACGGAACAAAGCCATAACAAGCTCATGATTTTTTAATTTGCTCTCCTTTAATCCCATCAAAAACTGCTGTTTTCCGCCCTCATCCTCCGCCTCTTTTGGAAATGCAAGTTCAAGAAGATTGTCCTTTGGTGTGCCAGAAAGCGTCTTTGCAGCAATTTCCAGATATTTGTGGAGTTCCTCTTCCTCAAGATTTAGAAAATTTTCATCAAAAGTCAGAACGATTTCTTTTTCGGCATTGACATAGCAGCCGCACATATGTGTAAAGGTACAATGCGTTTTTTTCATCCGGTGTTTGAGTTCAAGAATATCTTTTTTGTTCATGGAGTTTCCTTCTTTCTATAGTTATCAGTTTGCATTCCATATCGTATCATATTACAGATACTTTTTCCAGTCAAAATTTTGCAGGGAATTTGCTTTTATTTTCCATTTCGTTGACAAGATTGTATAATGTTGCTATACTTGAGCAAAATCAATAAGGGGAGAGGATAAAGAAAAAAATTCCGATTAAGGGATGGGAGAAAAATGAAAAAAAATAGCGAAAAAATGCCTCCTTCCTAAAAAAAACGTTGCGAAACGGCGAAAGAGTGATATAATTATACATTATTTATAGTATTTTATTACTTTCGTGAAAGGAAGGGCGAAGACAATGAAAGAACTGAAGGATTATGTAAGAAGTATCCCGGATTTCCCAGAAAAAGGAATTATTTTCCGGGACGTGACAAGTGTGCTGCAGGATGCACAGGGGCTTCACGCATCGATCGACGCAATGCAGGCGTGTCTTGAGGGCGTGGATTTCGATGTGGTGGTAGGACCGGAGTCCCGCGGGTTTATTTTTGGAGTGCCGATCGCCTACAATTTGGGAAAGCCCTTTGTGCCGATTCGCAAGAAAGGAAAGCTCCCGTGCGAGACGATCGCGGAGGAATATGAGCTTGAGTACGGCACGGCGGTAGTCGAGATTCATAAGGACGCGATAAAGCCGGGACAAAAAGTTGTGATTATCGACGATCTGATTGCGACCGGAGGCACAACAAGTGCGATGATCCGACTGATTGAACGCCTGGGCGGAAGGGTGGTAAAGATGGTATTTTTAATGGAACTTGCGGGGCTTTTAGGCAGGAAGAAATTACAGGGCTATCCGGTGGACTCTGTTATCTGTTATGATGGAAAATAATTTTTGCATCGCTTTTTAAAGATGTACGAACAATATCAACCTACATAAGTTTGGAGGCGGGTCATGGACGAAAAGGAAAGGACAGAATTGCAAAATAAGAATCTGGAAGAGAGAATGCCCTTTGCTACACCGAAGGATTTTACGAGTGTGGAGGAACTGCATGATATTTTGATGGCAACCATTCGAAATTACCATCCTTCTACCGATCTGTCCATGGTAGAGAAGGCTTATCAGGTCGCACTTAAAGCGCATGAGGGACAGTCCCGCAAATCTGGGGAACCCTATATTATTCACCCGGTCTGCGTCGCCATCATTTTAGCGGAGTTGGAACTTGATAAGGAATCTATTATCGCAGGGATTCTGCACGATGTTGTGGAGGATACGGCGATGACGGTGGAGGAGCTTAAAGCGCAGTTTGGCGAGGAAGTTGCCCTTTTAGTGGACGGTGTTACAAAACTGACGCAGTTAAACTACTCAAAGGACAAGGTGGAGATTCAGGCGGAGAATTTGCGCAAGATGTTTCTTGCGATGGCAAAGGATATCCGTGTGATTTTAATTAAGCTTGCCGACCGTCTGCACAATATGCGCACTATGCAGTATCAGACCCCGGATAGACAGATTGATAAATCCCGTGAGACAATGGATATTTACGCGCCGATTGCGCAGCGCCTTGGCATTTCAAAGATAAAGATTGAATTAGACGATCTGTCGTTAAAATATCTGGAACCCGAAGTCTATAAGGATTTGGAGGAGCGGCTTGACTCAAAGAAAGAGGTGCGCGACAAATTTATTGCGGATATTATCGCAGAGGTCAGCGAGCAGATTGAGGATGCGGGCATAGAGGCAAAGATTAACGGCAGGGTAAAACATTTCTTTAGTATTTACAAAAAGATGGTAAATCAACATAAGAATTTTGATCAGATCTATGATATTTTTGCGATCCGCATTATTGTGGACAGCGTAAAGGATTGCTATGCGGCACTCGGCGTGATTCATGAGATGTATAAGCCGATCCCAGGGCGGTTTAAGGACTATATTGCAATGCCAAAGGCAAATATGTATCAGTCTCTTCACACCACTTTGATAGGTCCGAAGGGACAGCCGTTTGAGATTCAAATTCGCACCTACGATATGCACCGCACTGCGGAGTACGGGATTGCAGCGCACTGGAAATATAAAGAGACGCAAAGCGGCAAGACCCCGGAGCGAACCGAGGAGGAGAAATTGACCTGGCTTCGCCAGATCTTGGAATGGCAGAGGGATATGTCGGATAATCGGGAGTTTTTAAGTTTGCTAAAGAACGACTTAGACCTTTTCTCCGACAGCGTATATTGCTTTACGCCGACGGGAGATGTGAAAAATTTGCCGGCGGGTTCGACTCCGGTTGACTTTGCCTATAGCATCCACAGTGCTGTCGGCAACAAGATGGTGGGAGCGAGGGTGAATGGAAAATTAGTTACCTTCGACTATGTAATTCAGAACGGCGACCGCATTGAAGTGATCACCTCACAAAATTCAAGAGGTCCGAGCCGCGATTGGCTCAGCCTAGTTAAAAGTACGCAGGCAAAAAATAAGATTAATCAGTGGTTTAAGTCAGAATTAAAAGAGGACAATATTTCGCGCGGCAAGGAATTGGTGGTAAATTATTGCAAGTCAAAGAATATTGTGTTAAGTGATCTGTTAAAGAAGGAGTTTATGGAAACCTGCCTGAGAAAATACGGGTTCCGTGACTGGGATTCCATCTACGCTGCTATTGGGCATGGGGGCTTAAAGGAAGGGCAGATTGTCAATAGACTTTTGGAGGAGTACGAAAAGAAGCACAAGAAAGAGATCACGGATGAACAGGTGCTTGAGGCAGTCGCGGAGATAAAGAGCGACAAGGTGGCACAGGTACACCACAAGGGTGGTATTATCGTGCAGGGTATCCAGGATGTGGCAGTGCATTTTTCCCGGTGCTGTTCTCCTGTCCCGGGCGATGAGATTGTCGGTTTTGTGACAAGGGGCAGGGGCGTTTCCATTCATCGCACGGACTGTATCAATGTGATGAACCTCTCCGAAGAGGAGCGAAGAAGGCTTATCGATGCGGAGTGGAGCGAACAGGATAAC
>CAJUCG010000124.1 GCA_910585065.1 uncultured Lachnospiraceae bacterium | reverse complement strand
AAAAAGTTTTTCACTACGCCGAATAAGGGTTGACTTTTTTCGATTTATGTGTTACTCTTTTAACAAATTTTCGCTTTGCCAGTTAAAAGCGTCAAAGCGTAAAAGAAGCATAGAAAAATACTTGGAGGTTTCCTAATGAAAGTCTTAATCTTAATCCTTTACTTTGCTGTCCTAATTGGGATTGGTCTGTACTGTCGCAAACACGCTACGGACGTGAACGGCTTTGTGCTTGGCGGAAGAAGCGTCGGTCCGTGGCTTACCGCGTTCGCTTACGGCACCTCGTACTTTTCCGCGGTTGTCTTTGTTGGCTATGCTGGGCAGTTTGGCTGGAAATACGGCATTGCTGCAACCTGGGCGGGCATCGGCAATGCGATTATCGGATCGCTGCTTGCGTGGGTAGTCTTGGGGCGGCGCACGCGAATTATGACGCAGCATTTAAATTCGGCGACCATGCCGCAGTTTTTTGGTGAACGCTTTGCAAGCAAACCGCTAAAAATTATTGCATCTGTGATTATCTTTATTTTCCTGATTCCATACACTGCCTCCCTCTACAATGGGCTTTCAAGACTTTTTGGGATGGCGTTTGACATTGATTATTCGGTCTGCATCGTCTTGATGGCTGTACTAACTGCAATCTATGTGATCGCGGGCGGGTATATGGCAACTGCAATCAATGATTTTATTCAGGGAATTATAATGCTTGTGGGGATTGTTGTGATTATCGCAGCGATCATTAACAGCAAGGGCGGCTTTATAGCGGCTTACGAAGGGCTTGCACAGGTATCAGATACCACGGTTTCCGATGCGCCGGGCGTGTTTGCTTCCTTCTTTGGTCCCGATCCGTTAAACCTGCTTTTTGTCGTGATTTTAACTTCGCTTGGCACCTGGGGACTGCCGCAGATGGTGCAGAAATTTTACGCAATCAAGGATGAAAGTTCAATCCAGAAAGGCACGATTATTTCCACTATTTTTGCACTTGTCGTCGCGGGCGGATGCTATTTTCTCGGTGGCTTCGGGCGGCTGTTTTCCAAACAGATTGATGTGGCAAAAAACGGTTACGATTCGATTATCCCGACCATGCTGCAAAACTTAGGTCCCGCGCTGATCGCGCTGGTGGTGATCCTCGTACTCTCCGCTTCAATGTCCACGCTCTCCTCGCTTGTGATTGCGTCAAGCTCCACGCTGACCATCGATTTTCTAAAAGATAATTTTATTAAGAAAATGAGCGAGAAAAAACAGCTTTTAATGATCCGTGTACTGGTAGTAGTATTTATTGCAATTTCCGCAGTGATCGCGCTGGTACAATATAAGAGCAATATCACCTTTATTGCACAGCTTATGGGAATCTCATGGGGGGCATTAGCTGGATCATTTCTGGCACCGTTTCTGTATTCGCTGTACTGGAAAAAAACTACAAAGGCAGCGTGCTATGTGTCCTTTGCCTTTGGTTCAATTATTATGATTATCGATATGGCCGCGCCGAAAATACTCCCGGAAATTATGCGTTCACCAATCAACTGCGGGGCAATTGCAATGCTTGCGGGGTTAGTGATTGTGCCAGTGATAAGCTTGTTTACCCCAAAGCCGGACAAAGATTTGGTGGAGAATACATTTGCGTGCTATGACAAAACAACAGTAGTTGCACAAAAGACAGCACTGGGAAAATAACCAGATAATTTTTAAGGGATTACAACTGTGAGTTTAGTTTTAAAATAAAAAACAACCCGCTATGTATGGATATTATAATCTACAACTGATACAATAAATAAAAACAAATAAAGGAGGAAAATATATATGTTTGATGCGAAAAAGATGGGGGAGCAAATTTCATATATGCGCACCGAAAACAAGTATACTCAAGAACAGTTAGCAGAAAAATTAAAAGTTTCACCTCAAGCTATCAGCAAATGGGAGAATGGAAAAGCGATACCCGAGATAACACTGCTTTGTGAAATGTCCAAAATTTTTAATTGTTCTGTGGATAGAATTCTTAAACCGTCATCTTGTATTTTACGCAATATGGAATTCAACTATGAATTTATTGTTAAACCAAGAATTTCCATAGCTGATTACTCGGGTTCCGAGTGGCCTAAAAGTATCTCTGCTGCTTCTATTTTAACTGCATTAAAATTATTTTTTGGGTTGGAACAGCGCAGAGACAGCAAAAACCGCCAAATAAACGATGATGAAGAATATATCTTGCAGTCAGCTATTACAAATATATGTTTTGGATATTCCTATGCACCTGACGAATGGATTCATGACAGCTTTTTAATATACGGTTTGGACTATGAAATTCATTCAAAGGCAGATTTTTCCGAAGATGAATTTATTACTCTTGCATGTGATCAAATTGAACACGGCTATCCGGTTATCATTATTCCTAAAGAGTATATTGATACTATCTTTGCTGTTGGCTTTTCTGAGAATGGACAGATTTTAAAAGGATTAGGATTTTTGGAGGGGGATGATCAGAAAAATGCAAGCTTAAACTTTGACCAGCTCAATCAATATGTCGGTTGGTACAAAACAGACTGTGATATGATGACACTCAAGCCTTCAAATAAAAAAATGCCATTAGATAAAGCATGTACTAATGCTCTTTTTAGAGGAATAACCTTGTTATCAAATAGCAGCCATTGCGGCGAAAATAAAATGCAGGGCTATGGCATGGTTATTTACCAAAATTGGCGCGATCTGTTAAGGGAAGAAAACAGAAAAAATGCTGATCAAATGGAATGTGTTTTTCCGAATGCATTTATTCATTATGAAAATAAACTAAGAACCAAGCAGTTTTTTGAATTATGTATAAATATAATTCCTGATATTGATAAGGAATTAATGACTTTGGCAATAAGTCAATATAATGACATTCTATCCTTTGCCGGGAAGATTGCAACTATTGCTCACCAGCGCGATTCCTTTTCCAAAGATTCACTGAAGGAAAAAAGAAACCATATAATTGAAATGCTGTGCCGAAGCCGCGAACAGGAAGAACTTGCTTTATCCTATATACAAAAGGCGACAGCAAAAAATTAAAAAAGATCGGCTTAGTAAAGGCAAAACATGGTGATTCGTCTGTTATTTCGCCTTTAATAAGGAAGCAAACGAATGGAGTTGTCGCACAAAGAAAAATGGGATTTTCTTTGTGCAATAACCCCAGAATACTTACTTATTATCTGAAAGTATCCTTCCATCCCCGATCTCAATCACCCTTTGGCAGGCGGCAGCAACCAAATTATCATGAGTAACAATAATCACTGTGATCCCCTTTTCATTCTGTTCTTTTAACAGATTAATAATCTCCCTTGCTGTAGAAGCGTCAAGTGCCCCTGTCGGCTCATCTGCCAAGATAATCCTTGGATTATTGACAATTGCACGCGCAATGGCAACGCGCTGCTTCTGCCCGCCGGAAAGCTGATTTGCCTTTTTGTTAAGCAATTCCAAAAGACCAACCTCGGCAGCCGCCATCTTCACTGCATTCTGAATTTTGCGCATACTTATATTCCCAAGATAAAGAGGAATCGCAATATTCTCAAAGACCGAAAATTTTGGCACCAGCGCGAAATCCTGCATAACAAATCCCATCGTCCGATTGCGGATTTTGGAAAGTTCTTTATCCCGCAAGTTTTTCACATTATCTCCATCTAACAGATAACTTCCGCTGTCAAAGGTATCGATACATCCAATAATATGCAGCAGCGTGGATTTTCCCGCGCCCGACCTGCCACAGACAGCAATTATCTCGCCCTCTTTCACCGATAAATCAACCTCTTTTAATGCCTGAAAAGGCACTGCTCCACTCTGATAAACTTTATTTATTTTTTTTAGTTCAATCAACATTATTCCAATCTCCTAAGTGCTTCCACAGGACTTTTTTGAAAAAAATAACCGCTTACTGCAAAAGACAAACCCGCTGCGACCACAATAAAAGCCAGAGAAAATGTATAATTCTGTACGCCAAACAGGGCACGTTCAAACAGATTATCATGGACAAACGGAACAAAATATAAAAACACGGAAACTCCCAGCGATAATATAAGCATAACAGTATTTAAAAGTACATTTACAAAGGCACATTCCCTGCGGCTCATCCCATATAAATAATAAATAGATAAAGTCTTCATATTCTCATAAATGCCAAGATACGTAATCCCCATAATGCCAAACAGGATGCCAAAAATCATAATACCAACGGTTGGTAACTGTCTTGCCAATCTGGAAGAAATTCCCTCCCGATAAAATTCATCCACCTCCACAAAATCAAACGGCTGCCCGAACGCAGATAGTTCCTGGCGCACATGAAAAAGATCAGCATCCGGATCAGCAAAGACAAGAAGCGACATTACCGGATACCGAATATCCTCTTTTGAGATCAGTGCCGGATCATTTGTAAGAATAATATTTTGATATGGCTCAAACATATTGATATAGTCCGGGCGGTTGGAACTGAAGTTGAGATTGATCGCAAAGGCGGGATCGTACATTTTTCCAATTACTTTAGCTGTGATAGGAACATATTGTAAACTTCCCTCTATCACTTCAAGTTTGTGCAGCGTAATTATTTCTCCTGTTTTATAAAGGTCAGCGATCTCTCCGCCCAAAATAACCTGTGTTTCAGAGAAAGAAGAATCGTCAAACCATTCGCCGGAACGTAATGGATATTTTATCCGCAGCATATCATGATTTAAAACAAAGCCATTCACAATCAAATCCTCATTTTCTCCGGACAAAAAGGACTCATTTATTTGATAGCCAACACCAAAAATACCATCAGCCAAGCGGATTTCTTCCACTAAATGTTCAAATTTTTCGGGGTTTCTTCCCTCCACATTGTTTGTCACCGCGCCGGAAAGAAAAAAGGTGGTTTCGGGTGAAAATTCCGCATATTTTCCCAAGTACCCGCTATAGAGCAGTGTTGAAATGCTGGAATTTACAACTAGAAACACCAGCACACATTCCGCAATAAAAAAAATATTTAATATAAGATTTAGCCGAAACTGCAAAAACAATATTTTCAGTTGTTTCATTTATCTCACCACGCTTTCTTTGATCAGTTTCGCGGGCGAATTCCGAACCAGTTTTCCTACCACAATTCCGCCAAAAAGCAAATTGAGAGCGGTGATAGTGAAAAAAGCAAAAAGGAATTCCGTTGTATGTTCTGCGGGAGAACCCGGCTGTCTAAGTAAAAATAACCCTGCCGAATAGATCAGCATAGCAAATGCAAATGAAATAACTAGCATAACCGAGAGTTCCGCGCCCAGAATGCCAAGCGTTTGAAAATTGCTCATGCCATATGTCTTATATATTCCATAAAGATAAGTCCTTTTAGTAAGTAAAAATTGATACAGAAACATATAATTGATAATGGCAATCGCCAGCAAAATCAGCGCGCCCCCCAGATCGGAGAGAAATTCTTTGTAAGTTGTCCGCGCTGACTTAGACGGGGTGGTAACATGACGGGCATGAAATTCAGACTGCAATTCATTTGAAAAGTCCTGTATTTCAATCAGTGAAGTTTTGCTGCGGTATCGAAAACTGGCAGTGATATCTTCTTTTACATAGGAAGAAAAGTCCTCCAGATTGATTAAAATATCAAATTTATCCGCCGCACTTGGGGAGAGAATGCCAACAAGAGTCCAATCATCATTCAAAAAATGAAGTGGATCTTTAAGTTTGATGGAGGGCAGACCGCGATCGCTGCGCATTCTGGCATAACTATCATTCATCACAAATTCCAGTGGACTAAAGTTTAAATTCCTGCCCAGACGAATTCCGGAATTTGGAATGGTAAAGGCGGGACTATAGGCGGCAATCGTTAAGGGATTCCCATCCTGATCAATCGCAGTATATTCAAAAAAAGTTGATGTGATAAAATCTTTTTGGCTGGCGCGCTCCAAAAATAAAGAAATATCTAAGGAATCAAACTGAAAAGTAACAATATTATTTTTATATTCATCGTATTGCTTAGTTTTTATATCCGACCAGAAAACATTGCCGAAAACAAAAAAGATAACATCACAAATAACCATACCGAGAAAAATCAATATGGTTATTTGTTTTTCCAAAAGAAAAGAATAAACAATATTTTTCCAAATAAAATATAGTTTTGTCATTATATTCTCCATTTATGGAAATTTTTTATACCAATTTTTTGTATGCCTTTGTCTTTCTGTATTTGCCCAAATCCTCTCTTTCTCTGTATGCTCTAATTTCATCCATATCAAACTCAACATAATATATGGTTTCCTCAAGTTCATCCCCTACAAAAATAGTATTGTCAAGGGAATTACCCTCTTTTGTCCATACCATGGGATTAAATGCACAGGAATTTCCCATCCCCTGTGCTGGTGGATTTGCCATCGCTATACCAACCATATTTTCCATAGCCCTCACCGACAATTCCTTTAATCTGGGGGGCATCCCGCCACAACTGTTGGGATGCATAATAAGTTCTGCGCCATTTAGCATTAATTCTCTGGCACTCTCCGGGTATTCTCGATCATAACAGATCATACAGCCCATTGTTATTTCATCAAACTGACACACCGGAAAAGAATCTCCGGATTCAAGATATCTTTCCCAATCAAAGTCACAGGTATGTACTTTTGCGTACTTTAAAATTACTTCTCCATTTCTATTAATAATCCATGCTGTATTTTGCGGATATCTTCTTCCCTTAGAAAAACCAGTTATAACAACACCTATATTTAGTTCAGCAGCAAGATTTACTATTTGAATAAAATGTTCTTCATTCTCAGTCAACGCATTTTCACACCATTTTATAAATTCAGGATGATTTTCAATCTCCTGAACCGGCAATAATTTCTCACAAATATCCGGTGCTGCATACGCAGTGAGAAAACACTCCGGAAATAATACTAAATCTGCACCATTTCTGTTTGCCTCCCGAATAAGTTTTATCGCCGTTATTGTATTTCGTTCGATATCCGGCATAATTGTATCATACTGAATAAGTGCTACCTTCAATTTTTTCATAAGCCTTTCCCTTTCCATAACCAGTATAAAACCAAAACAGCTTACATACTAAATTTTCACGCCGCAGCATTTAATCTGCCTGCAATTCCATTCGCATCTTTCAGGGAATTAATATCCATTATTTACAGAATCCGATATTTGTTTCACATCCTCAACACGTCTGGCAATACTTGTTGTTCCCTTCGCGCTCTTCTATACGAACTTTGAAATACTGCCAAGAGAATCCATAATATTATTGATGGAAGCAAGAAGTTCCTGGGAAATCGCACGGAAATTCAATTTCTTTGGTTATCTCATGAATACTGCTGGATGCTTTAAAATATAAATTCCGTATATTCCTGGCATTCTGTCTTTAATGGTTTGCCCTTTTCGAAATTTATACCAGAATTTCTCATTTTGTAATTAAAAAATACTGTATCATCGGTCCTACTATTTCCTTTTTGTCAATTATAAAGTAAGCGTCAAGTATGGCTTCAAATTCTTCTAGCGTTAAATTAAATTGATCTTCCCTGCCCAAATATTTTTCTATCAGTCTTGTAATTTCAAATTCTGGACTCCCAATATTTGGGATATCAAGGATAAATTTCCCATTTAATTTCATAATACGAGAAAACTCTACAACTGCCTGCTGTACAAAATCTTTTTCAAAATATTCCAGAGAACCTATGCACTCACCAATATCAAAAAAATTTGTATCATATGGGGTTTCATGCATACTACAACAATGCAAATCACCAACAGTTAAATGATTTTTTTCCGTATATTCCTGCAATAATTCAATGGTTTTTCTGCTAATATCGACTCCATAATATGTAGATGCCCAGTCTTTATATCCGGCAAACATCAAATTCAGGCAACACCCTAAATCAATAAATTTCATACCAGTCTTTGGGGCAAGATACTCGGCAATCTCCTTTCGGGCACTATCGGAAAATGTTTCGTTCATCCGCATTTGTTCAAACAAGGGATAATTAGGATGGTTCGTAATATAAGAGGGGAAGTTATCATATGAATCAATGCCTTTTCTTCCCAAATCAATACCTTTATCATACGATTCTGCAACTAACTCCAATTGTGTTTTCATTTTATGCCTCCACAATTCTTGACTTTTTGTAACTTTCAGACAAATTCTGATTGTGTTCTTATCATATCACCTCAAATTCATTGTATCACATATTTTGTAAGAAATCAATATATATACTTTCTATCCTATCTTATTTTTCCATTTCTCCCTTTCTTTCCTCTCTTTCTTTTTCCCTTTATCCCTGATTCTGCTGCGCTACCAAATGCTCTGCCCCGTATTTCTTCCGAAGTGCTGGCTTCTCAATCTTCCCCGTTGCATTCCTTGGCACTTCCGCAAAGATCACTTTCTTTGGTCTTTTATACCTTGGCAAGCCCTTGCAGAATTCCGCAATCTCCTCCTCACTGCACTCCATCCCTTCCTTTACTGCGATAATTGCCCCGGTAATCTCTCCGAGCCGCTTATCCGGCAGACCAATCACCGCAACATCCTTTACTTTCTCGTAGCCTGCAAGGAAATTTTCAATCTGCACCGGATAAATATTCTCGCCGCCGCTGACAATCACATCCTTTTTACGATCAACCAAGAAATAAAATCCGTCCGCATCCTGCATTGCCATATCACCCGTGCAAAGCCAGCCATCCCTTAATACCTCATCCGTTGCCTTTGGATCGTTGTAATAACAAGTCATAAGTCCCGGTCCTTTCACGCAGAGTTCCCCAACCTCACCCTGCGCTACGGTGTTTCCGTCCGCATCCACAATCTTACATTTCCAGCGGTAGCCCGGCACACCGATCGCACCAACTTTATGTATATTTTCCACACCCAAATGTACGCAGCCAGGGCCTGTGGACTCTGACAAACCATAATTGGTATCATACAAGTGATTTGGAAAATATTCCTTCCAGTGCTTGATTAGTGATGGCGGCACTGGCTGCGCACCGATATGCATTAGCCGCCACTGACTCAGTTCATAGTCCGAAAGCTTTATTCTGCCAGAATCGAGTGCCTCCAAAATATCCTGCGCCCACGGTACCAAAAGCCAGACAATAGTACATTTTTCTTTTGAAACCGCATCAAGAATAATCTCCGGTGTTGTCCCGGTTAAAAGCACCGCCTTGCTCCCCGCGCAGAGACTGCCCATCCAGTGAAATTTTGCCCCGGTATGATAGAGCGGCGGGATACATAAAAATGTGTCATTGCGATCAGTTAAATGGTGCTTTTGCTCCATCTGCGCTGCCTGCATCAAACTCTCATGATTGTGTAAAATAGCTTTCGGAAAGCCCGTTGTACCGGAGGAAAAATAGATTGCTGCATCATCCTCCTCCTCTAAGAGTACAAGCGGAGGCTGACTGGAGCAGTCCGCTACCAGCTCGCGGTAGCTCTCTGCAAATGTCGGACAGCCATCCCCCACATAGATTAAAAGCCTGCCACGGCTTAATTCCTCCTGGATGGACTCGATACGTCCGATAAATTCCTGTCCGAAAAAGAGGATATGCACCTTGGCCAAATCCGCGCAGTACTTTATCTCCTTCGCATCAAAACGGAAATTAAATGGCACGGCAATCGCGCCGGTCTTTAAGATACCAAAATAGATTGGCAGCCATTCCAAGCAATTAAACATTAAAATCGCCACGCGGTCGCCCTTTTTGATCCCGCGCTCCAAAAGCATATTTGCCACACGGTTTGCCTTCTCATCAAATACGCTCCAAGTGATCTCCCTGCGGTAGGGTTTTGCAAAAGTGGGCTGTACTAAGTCATATTCTTTCCACGTTGTTTTCTTTGTATCTTTTACCATCGGGTTCAGCTCAACTAATGCCACTTCCTCCCCGTATAATTTGT
>CAJUCG010000123.1 GCA_910585065.1 uncultured Lachnospiraceae bacterium | reverse complement strand
TTTCATTCGCTTTGCTCTTAAAAATCTCTCCGGGCACTGTATTCCACTGCCCATCACCTAGGAGAGATTTTCATTCGCTTTGTTCTTAAAAATCCCTCCGGGCTCTGTCCGGGGATATGCTGTTTTAGAGTTCCGCATATCCCCTTCCACTGCCCGGAAATATGCTGTTTACTTAATCTTATTTGCCGAAAACCGCCTCATAGTCCTTCTTGAACTTCTCAATGCCCTGATCGGTCAATGGGTGCTTTGTACACTGAACAATAACACTGTACGGAACAGTCGCAATATGCGCACCTGCAAGCGCGCAGTCCGTAATATGAATCGGGTTGCGTACACTCGCTGCAATAATCTCTGTTTCCAGACCATAAATATTAAAAATATCAGCGATATTGCGGATCAGATCGATTCCCGGTGTAGAGATATCGTCCAGACGACCAAGGAACGGCGAAACATAGGTTGCCCCCGCTCTTGCAGCAAGAAGTGCCTGGTTCGCAGAGAAAATTAAAGTTACATTGGTTTTGATACCCTCAGCAGAAAGCACCTTTACCGCCTTTAAGCCCTCAACAGTCATCGGGATTTTCACTACCATGTTCGGATGGATCGCAGCAATCTCGCGGCCTTCCTTGATCATCCCCTCAGCGTCAACAGTTGTCGCCTTTACTTCGCCGCTGATAGGCCCGTCCACGATGGAAGTAATCTCTTTGATCACCTCGTTAAAATCGCGGCCTTCCTTTGCGATAAGGGATGGGTTCGTTGTAACGCCGCAGATCACGCCCATATCATTTGCCTTCTTGATGTCCTCCACGTTGGCTGTGTCGATAAAAAACTTCATTTTATAAATCCTCCTTTTAAATTAGTATCAAAACTTTAAAAAAATGTAAAATAATTTTACTTTTTCTAAATTATACTACAATTTGCTGAAAATGGCAAGTAAAATATAGCTATCCTTCGTGCAAATTGTGCTTTTTTTCGTCAAAGTTCCATTTATAACCTTCCTAGAGCCTCCAAAGCTTCCACACTCTCTTTCATTACCCTCGCAATATCCTCATTGATCACCAGCTCCGCTCTGCCATCCGCCGCAGTTACACTCTTGTTAATCAGCACCAGATGCCTTCCCCTAAAATAATCAATCAGTCCCGCCGCTGGGTAGACAACAAGCGAAGTTCCTCCAATAACCAGCATATCTGCTGCCTCGATCGCGCGTACCGCACCCGAGAGAATCTCCTGGTCAAGCCCCTCCTCATAAAGCACCACGTCCGGCTTAATGGTTCCACCACAGTTTTCACAGTGCGGAACACCGTCCGCATCATGCACATACTCCATCGGGTAAAACTTCCCGCACTTGGTACAATAATTGCGAAGCACTGAGCCATGCAGTTCATAGACTACCTTGCTTCCCGCCGCCTGGTGCAGACCATCAATATTTTGCGTCACCACTGCCTTTAATTTTCCCATCTGCTCCAATTTTGCTAACGCGATATGACAATTATTCGGTTCTGCCTTAGGATAAAGCAAATTTTCTTTATAAAATTGGTAAAACTCTTCCGGATAACGGACATAAAAAGTATGCGATACAAGCTGTTCAGGTGTTAACTGTGCCTTTAGTTTTTTGGAAAAAATCCCCTCTGAACTGCGGAAATCCGGAATATTGCTTGCAGTGGAAACGCCCGCTCCCCCAAAAAATACAATATTCTCACTCTCGTGAAACATTCTGGCAAGACGCGCTATTTTCTCGTCCATCAAATTCCTCTCCTTTCCTAAAATTTTATATTCCCTTCTAAAGGGATACATCTATTTGATCACAGGATCAAGAATTCTCCCCTTTTATTATACCAAAACAAATCAGAAAAGCAATCATTTCATATTTATCTGAGCAGCTTATAAAAACCACAGACTAAACTGTTATCTGTCTTTAGGCAATTGCCATAATAACATAAAATTTTGAAACTTCCGCGAGAACAGCCATCTGCAAACAGTGTTTCCGACAGAGACAACAAAGAGATTGATGATGAGGATGGCGACACGCAAAATGAAGATTATCAAGAAATAAAAAGTATTGTGCAAGAATTTGCAGCAGCATATTTTGGCAACGATATCTGCGCTGTTAAAAAATATCTTGCAAGCACATACGAAGGGAATGTCGATATATATGGGGAAATCGGCGCGATAAACATACTGAAGATAAAAGGATTGTCCGATGAAGAAAAGATAAAAAGTGAAAAATGCGAAGTTTCTTTGGAATTTACAGATAGCAGTGTAGAGGATATGCTTTTGTATCTGACGCTTATCTTTGTCAAAGAGGATGAGGGCTGGAAAGTACAATTTTATGGAATAGAAGGTTAAATGACGCATCCAAAACACCGGATCTTTTTACAATTTTTTGGCGGTTGCCCTGTTACAGGGATAAACTGCCTATTGAATCTCCATTAAAAATCGTATATAATGGCAGCAAGTTCCAACTCAAATTTACACATGGAGTAAAAAATATGAGATTACGCAATATCAAGGGGGCAAAAGAGGCGATTGCCGCCAGCCCCTACGTTGTACAGGAGCCGGAAAAATACCGTGGACGCTGGAATGAATTCTTTGGCAACCATCATCCGCTTCATATTGAGATTGGTATGGGCAAGGGAAAATTTATTACCGCGCTGGCACAGCAGCATCCCGAAATCAACTATATCGGCATTGAGCTGTATGAGAGCGTGCTGATTCGCGCAGTTGCAAAACGCGAGAGTATCGGCGAATGCACAAATCTTACCTTCCTGCGCTATGGCGCAGAACATCTCGAAGCGGTGTTCGCGCCTTTGGAGGTAGCAAGAATCTACCTGAATTTTTCCGATCCATGGCCAAAAGAACGCCATGCGAGAAGGCGGCTGACCTCATCGGAATTCCTCGCGCGGTACAGAAGATTTTTACAGCCGGACGGACAGATTGAGTTTAAAACGGATAACCAGACACTCTTTGATTTTTCCATCGAACAAGCAGAACAAATGGGCTGGCAGCTTGCACAGATTACCAGGGACTTGCATCATAGCCCCTATATGGAGGGCAATCTGATGACCGAGTACGAGGAACGCTTCTCCGCTATGGGCAATCCGATCTATCGGCTTGTGGCATTTCCTCCGGAAAAATAATAATCAAAGATGAATGCTCCAGGCATCCGGGCAATCAGACAGACCAGCTAAAACACAAATGCATACCAAGGGAAAATCCCTGCATATACTATAGGAAAACACTGCATAATATTCTCGTGCAGTATGGGAAGTGAGGTATATGCATGGCTTCTTCCTTCAAACGTTTCCTTATTCGTTTTTTCGATGCACAGCCCAGCCTAAACCGCCAGGCTGTCACTCTGAAACGAAATTTTGACGAGATAAACCGAACATTACAGTCGTTCGGCAGACCCTCAAAAAAACGCAAACATGGGCATTGATTTCCGTATCGGCGCTGTGGACGGAAAATAATTGCCAAAAATTACCATCCCAGCGCAGAAAGAAGGTACTCATGCAGTATGTAAACGACAGCAATTTTGAATCGGAAGTGTTAAAGGCAGAACTCCCCGTTTTAGTGGACTTTTTTGCAGACTGGTGCGGCCCGTGCAAAAGGGTTGCTCCGGTTGTTGAGGGGCTGGCGGAGGAATTAAAAGGGCGTGCCAAAGTCGTAAAACTCAATGTTGAGGAAGCTCCAGCGACCACAGAAAAATACAATGTAATGTCCATCCCGACTTTTATCGTATTTAAAAATGGAGCGGCAGTAAATCAGCATATCGGCGAACTTTCAAAAGATGGGCTGATCCGCCTTATTGAACTCTAAGCTTTGTTTGTGTCCCAAAACCAGGCAGAAAAAAAGAGAGCTGTCAAAAAATTTGAACTGCTCTCTTTTTTTCTGCAGGGACGCTTTGCATCTCTAGGAAACATCAATTCGTTTTTTCTTTAATACCCCACTGACCGCCTGATTCAAAAGATACGCGGCTACCGCGACCATCGGCACGCCCAAAAACATTCCGACTACGCCGCCGTAAGCACCTCCCACAGTGATTCCAAAAATAACCCAGAGCGGCGAAAGCCCTGTCGAATCTCCAAGAATCTTTGGTCCAAGTACCCAGCCGTCAAACTGCTGCAAAACAAAAATCATAATCACAAACACCACTGCATCCACCGGCTTGATACAAAGGTAGAGTACAACACCCGGAACCGCCCCAATAAACGGACCAAAATACGGAATCATATTGGTGATACCAACAATTACGCTGATAAGCACTGCATATTCTAAGTCGAGCAGTGAAGTTGCAATAAAACAGATAATCCCAATAATCAGGGAATCTAACGCCTTCCCGCTGACAAACCCGGAAAAGATCCGGCTGCACTCACGCATTCTTACACAGAACAATTTTGCTCTCGCAGTTGGCAGTGCCGCATAGACCACCTGCGTCCCCATCTTTAACAACTTGCGCCTGTCAAACAACATATAAATTGAAATCGCGATGGAAAGCAGAATATTGATCGCCAATTTAGCGACAGACACCGTCATCCCGATCACTTTCGGCACCAAATCCTTGGTCAAGTTTGTCACCGCAGACAAAAGTGTCGGCCACATTTCCTCGATCTTATCCGCAATAAATTTTAAATCAATCTCCGGAAAATATTCCTGCAACATACTCTCATAAGTAAAACGCTTTTCATAGATCTCGTTGAGCTGCACTGTCACATCGCCCGCCACACTGACAATACTATCTGTTATCTGCGGAATAACATAGATCATCCCGACAATAATAATTCCCAACAGCAAAATATAAGTAGTGACAATGGACAATGCCACCCTCAATTTCGGCTTTTTCATATGCAGCAGCTTTTGAAAAAGATGAACCTCCAGCCAATTTACCAGCGGATTTAAAATAAACGCAATTAAAAACGCCGCCAAAAACGGTGATAAAATCCCAGCAAGCCCCTTGAGCCAAAGCTTTACCTCCCCGAAATTTGCGATCAAACAGACAAAGATCGCTGCCGCCATAATAGTGACAAGCGCGTAAACACTGATCGTAAAATATTTTTTGTTTGACTCAAATTTATGTTCGTCCCGCTCTTCCCCGCTCCCATTAAGCTCCTCAATCAGCGCATGGTCAGACTTTTCTTCCTCCTTGCTTACCTCCTCCTCCGAAAGCATACGAATTTCAATTGGTCCGTATTCCAAAGACTCCTTCTTTTTTACCGGAAGTTTCTGCCTTGCTGAATAGAAACGATCTTTCCATTTTACTTTTTTTAACATTTATTTCCTCTTTCTGGTTGCTAAACCCTGTTACTTCCTTTTATAGTAACTATTATAGACACTTCGCCGGACGAATTCAACTAAAAATTTGCTTAGAAATGCTCCAGGAAGATTCTCTCAAAAAAAATTTAAAAATTTTTAAAAAAAAGCTTGCTTTTTTCTAAGACATGGTATATAATCTATCTTGCGTTGAGGGAAAACAGTTTCCGATACCAAATAAGCGCGATTAGCTCAGTTGGTAGAGCACCTGACTCTTAATCAGGGTGTCCAGGGTTCGAGCCCCTGATCGCGCATATAAAGTACCAGTTTTGGAGGATATCTCCGGGGCGGGTGCTTTTTTTATTAAAAATTAGAAAAAGACTCCAAAAGGTTGCGCCTTCTGGAGTCTTTCTGTTCCGAACCAACAAGAATATAGCAGAAGCCTTCCAAACAAAAAGAATATTAAGAAAGAATAGCTTTAGTTTTCCAGAGAAAAGCTATACAAGATAAGTCTCTACAACGCAATCTTCAATTACATACTTCGCTTGTTCGATATCAAGTTTATTTCTGTTTAACAATTGACAAATCCGCTCCGCCTCTTCCCGCGAGAGTGCGACATCATGCTGTACCAGAGTCCGTTCTCCATCCTTATTCAGAAAAATTCCATATGTAGCATAACTCACCCCATAGCTTTCCAACTGCTCCAACTCAGATTCATAGAAAAATTTTTCTTTATCTGCCATAAGCTCATCTTCCCTTCCAAAGCGATTTTTGCTCCAAACAATACTATAACACAATGCTTTGGAACGCAAGTGGAATCGAAATGGAATTCTGATCTGAAAACTCAGTTTTTCTTATCTGGAATACTCTCTGCTCTTTTCCTAAGTGCCTCGACTCTTCCTTCTGCCCAACTGTACTCTAACATATAATCTCCAAAAAACTGTTCCTTCGCCTTTACACTTCCCCTCATCAACTCGTACATATCGCACTCTATCTGACTTACATCAATACTTCGAACACCGCGCTTATGAATCAGTATACTCCCTATCTTATACTCATCCAGTTCTCTTTTTAATTTTTTCACTATCTTGCTGCACAGACTCTGTGTAGCCTCATCATTTGGTCGATTCTCCCACAATACAGTAATAATCTGATCTGTTGTGACTGTTCCTCCTTGGCGATCAATCAAAAACGCCAAAAGTTCTTTTGCTTTCGCACTCTTAAACATAATTGGTCTTCCGTCTATAAAAAGATCAAAATATCCAAAAGTGCGCGCATAAATATGCTTTTGGCCGCTTCTTTCTAACTGTTTTAATGATTGTATCATATCCTGAATTTCCTTGCTGTTCAGTGATTTTAAAGACAAATCTATATTTCTTTGATAGCACTCGCCCATCTCAAAAATTTTCTCCCGCGTCATATAAATCAGGTTCAAGCCGGGATTTATCTCCAGCAATTTTTTGCTGAATACAAACTTATCCATTTCCAGCGTTTGGATATTCAAAATTACCAAGTCTGTGGGATTGTTTTTCACATATTCGATTGCCACATTGGGATTATTGAAAACGCCGACGATATTCAGCACATTGATTGTACCAACCAAGAATAACAGTGTTTTTCGCAAACTCTCATCACTGTCTATTATAATTGTTTTCATCCTGTTTCTTTACTCCAGTTTCTGAATTTTCCATGTTGTAAAACCACTTCTACTTTAACATATTATACTAAAAACTACCAGCCCAAAAACCCGGAAATCCAGCCACTACAGTTAAATTCATTTCACTATATATTTATATTACTTTAATTTTTTATAGCAGGAAGTTTCTCACCTCTAATATGGGGAAGGAATTGCCCCTTGCTTTTTCTTTCTCCCTGTGCTATCATTATCATAATAGTTAGTACATTGATAACCGGATATATGGGATTGCACAGAGAAATTCTATGCCAAAACCAGATACCGCACTTTCAATATAAATTGATAAAACTTGCCCGGAGGAAATGAAATGCCAAAATATCAGAAGGTCAAACAATGGCTGCAAGAAAAAATTGTAGATGGCACATTTGTTTCCGGGGATAAAATCCTGTCCGAACATGAACTTGCCGCGCAGTTTGGCTACAGCCGCCAAACTGTCCGACAGGCATTAAATGAACTGGTATCAGAAAAAATTCTCTCCCGCGCACAGGGAAGCGGAACTTATGTGACGGGTGCAGCTTCCCGCACTGCGGCACTTCGAATCGGTGTAATTACCGCCTGGCTCGATCCCTATAATTTCCCCGCTATTCTTCAGGGAATGCACGAGGTTTTAAACTCATGTCACTGCACTATATTACTTGAAATCACCTATAACTGCCAAACCGAAGAGGAAAATGCACTGCGTCGGATGCTTACAAATCATGTGGATGGACTGATCATTGAGAGTACAAAATCCGCTCTGCCAAATGTAAATAAACTGCTCTACCAAAAGATTAAAACTCAGGGGATTCCCATTGTTTTTTTCAATGGTTATTATCGCGATTTTAAGGAATCCTATGTGATCATGGATGAGAGCCATGCTGGTGCGCTTGCTGCCACTGCCCTGCTTCAAAAAGGGCACAAAAAAATTGGGGCGGTTCTCGCGTCCGATGATCTGCGGGGGCTCAAGCGTTATGAAGGTATTCAATCAATTTTAAAACAGCAAAATTTAGGTCTTGAATGCCGGGTTACCTGGTACACGACCGAAGACCTTCCCCATCTTTTTTCAGAAAATGCCGACTCCGCACTTCCCGCGCAATTTTTTGACCTATCAGCGGTAATCTGCTACAATGATACCATTGCCACATTGCTGCTTTCCCTGTTCTCGCGGCACAATTTCCACATCCCGCAGGATATCTCGATGATAAGCTTTGGCAGCTCGCCCTTTATGAGTGTATCCGGCGGTTTAACTTCGGTCTGCTGTCCATTTGCTGAGATGGGAAAACGCGCGGCAAGCCTTATATTAAAAAAAATTTCCGATCCCTCCTGTGAGGAATGTATTATACTAAAACCAACATTACAATATCGCTCTTCTATTCAAAATCTTGTAAAAACAGAGCAAATATAAGAACTTAAATCCCGTGCATTACTGCCCGCCAAAATATTTTGCGGCAGTTTAATAGCATATATAAAAAGAAAGGATGTGTATTATGTTAGAACAATTAAAACAGGAAGTCTATGAGGCAAATATGCTGCTTCCAAAGCATGGTCTTATTACCTTTACCTGGGGCAATGTATCCGGTATTGACCGTGAAAAGGGGCTGATCGTAATCAAGCCATCCGGCGTTGAATACGATATAATGAAACCGGAAGATATGGTAGTTGTCGATCTTGATGGCAACCGCGTGGAAGGCAGCTTAAATCCTTCCTCTGACACCCCAACGCATATTGAACTCTACAAGGCATTTCCAAATATCGGAGGCGTTGTACATACGCACTCCCGCTGGGCGACCACTATGGCACAGCAAGGCATGGGCGTTCCGGCACTTGGCACAACGCACGGCGACTATTTTTATGGCGAGATCCCTTGCACGCGCAAGATGACCCCGGAGGAAATTGCGGGCGCCTACGAAAAGGAAACTGGCACTGTGATTATTGAGCGCTTCCGTGAAGCAGGCATCAATCCAGACGATGTGCCGGCAGTTCTCGTTCACAGCCATGGTCCATTTACCTGGGGAACCGATCCGCACAATGCTGTTCACAATGCCGTAGTGCTTGAGGAAGTTTCCTTTATGGCATGGCATAATCTCGCACTCTCGAACAATACAATCAAACCGATGCAGCAGGAACTGCTCGACAAGCACTATCTTAGAAAGCATGGTGCAAATGCTTATTATGGTCAGGCAAAGAAAAACTAGAGAATATTTTTTTAAACTATAAACATTGGGTAATCTTCTTACAATATTGTGGGCGGTTATAAAATGTAAATTTTTTACAATACTCTATTCTATATTGTAAAAGATCCATATTTTGTAACAGCCCCATTTTTACATATTTTTCTGTTGCGTCCTCCTCTAAAATGCTCTATAATAGTGGACATTAACATATTGCATATGAATTGAGGTTGACATAAATTATGAAAATTAAACTATTCCGCTGCATCACTTTTCTCTTTATCGCCATATATTGTTTTTCCTTCTTCCCTCCGACAACCCGACAGATTGTTGCGCAGGCAAAGGATACCTCCCCGGAAGTCGATTTTATCTGGCCTTCCGGTCCATCCGTATATGCAGATGCCGCGATTGTTATGGAAGTGACCACAGGACTTATTTTATATGAAAAAGATATCCGCACCGCCTACTACCCTGCAAGTATCACAAAGGTACTCACCGCACTAATGGCACTGGAGAACTGTTCTTTAAATGAGATCGTCACTATGTCCGACGCTGCCGAACATAATGTTTATGGCAGCCGCATCGGTCTTGTTTCCGGAGAGCAGGTTACCCTGCGCGATGCCATGTACGGTATGCTTTTGGAGTCAGCGAATGAAGTTTCCTACGCGATCGGCGAGCATATTGCCGCGTGCGTCAACGGCACATCCGGCTCAAACGAAGAATTTTCCGCACTGATGAATGCGCGCGTAAAAGAACTTGGCGGAGTGAACAGCAATTTTATCAATC
>CAJUCG010000122.1 GCA_910585065.1 uncultured Lachnospiraceae bacterium | reverse complement strand
GAAAGCGAGTACCGTTTTTTATGCATTCTCTGGGAGAACGAGCCGATTGCCAGCCCCCAGTTAGTAAAACTTTGCAATGACAAGCTGGGATGGAAAAAATCAACCACCTACACCGTAATCAAGAAACTTTCCGACAAGGGAATTGTAAAAAATGAAAATACTATTGTTTCCTCTCTGGTGGACAAAACTGAGGTGGACAGACAGGAGAGTGAGGAACTTTTGCAGCGCACCAGCCATGGACATCTCCCCACTTTTCTCGCTGCATTCCTAAAAGATCGCAAACTTTCAAAGGAAGAGGCCGATCGCATCCGAAAACTAATCGACGACGCACAGGAAGAGTAGATGTTTTTGCTCTATAGAAAGGAGAGATTCGATGACCACTATTATACATACCCTATGGCACATGAGCTTTCAGGCTTGTTTCCTGATTATTATTGTATTTATCGCAAGGCTCCTTTTAAAAAAATATTCTGGTCTTTACACCCGTCTGCTCTGGCTGCTGGTCATTGTGCGTCTTCTATGCCCTGTTTTTATCGAAACCCGATTTAGCTTGCAGCCGGAAATCCCCTCCGCGCAAACTGGTAGTATTTCCCCGGAAATATTTTCTCTCAGCTTGCGCACGGCGGGTCAGTTTACCAAAAATTTGGGGCAGCAGGGTGCGGATACAGAAAAACTTCCTATTGGTAAGGAAAATTTTGGAAATTTCCTTAATGGGAGTACAAAAAATGAAGGCTTCCTAAATTCCCCGATTTCCTCAGGGAAACTACCGCAGACAAAAACACAGGAGAAGACTTCCTCTCCGGAGAAGTACAACGGACAGAATTTAAATTATCTGTTATCAATTCTGCCCGCCCTCTCGCTTATCGGCACTCTGATCACCGCGCTGGTCTTCCTCTTTCAGTTTCTAAGGCTTAGACGACAGATCAGTACCGCTATCTGCGAGGAAGGCAATATCTGGCTCTGTGAGGCGATCCTTTCCCCCTTTGTCGTCGGCATTTTCCGCCCGCGCATTATTTTGCCGTACCATTTAACCCCGGAGGCAAGGGCACATATCCTCTCGCATGAGCAGACCCACATTCGCCATCACGACCCGCTTTTGCATATGGCGGGGCTTATCTGTCTCTGTCTGCACTGGTGGAATCCCTTTGTCTGGCTTGCAATGTACAAGATGAATCAGGATATGGAAATGTTTTGTGATGAGAGTACATTAAATTTCGCCGCACAGACGCAACGAAAAGACTATGCAAAAACTTTGCTCTCCTTTGCCGAAGCACAGAGCAGTCTGCATACGGGACCGGCGTTCGGCGAATCCAACACAGAAAGGCGTGTGAAAAATATTATGAAAAAAAGAAAAAAGAATTTCTTGGTTTTTGGGCTTGTTATTCTGCTTGCCATATTTTGTACAGCGGCATTTATGACCATACCCAAAGCAGCAAAAAGCGGGGAAGAAAACAATCCTACTCCTGTGCCTTCTCCTCGCGGCGAAGGTCTCACACCTCCTGACACAGAGAATAATTCAGACAAAAAAATTTGTTCCCTTGATGGAGAATCCCTGTACAGCCTATTAAATCTTTCCTTTTCCCTCCCGAATTTTTCATCGGAGGAGGATATGGATATCGATTTCTGGAAAAATTATCTGTTCTCGGTTTATACAAATGTTAATAAAACGGAACCTGTTACCGGCTGCAAAGCCAAAATGGTGGAGCATTATAACTCGCAATACGATTCCCAGATTGCCTACAATGAGATCGCTGCGGGGGAACTTGACCGGGCAACAAAACTTTTTTTCGGCAGGGCTCTATCCGAATTTGTAGAACGTCCGGATCTTCTTGTGGATAACAATAATCTTCTCTATGAGGGCGGCTTTTACTATATCAGCGTTTCCGACTCGCCGGATTACGCTTTCGGCGTATCGACAACCACCCTTGCGGAGGATGGAAGAACAAAGATTGTATTTCCAAAATACCTTGAGGATGGGGATACCCCGCTCTCGGAAATCACGCTCTATATTGAAGCCGCAGAGAACGACAATGGCTATATTCTGACCGGAAAAGAAGAGAGAACCGAAGGGGAGATCAAAGGATTCCGGAATAAAAACCTTATCTTTCTTTGCTCTGAGGAGGATGTTTCCCATCTGCAGCGCGTTACTCTCTTTATGCCGGACTTTTATGCGGAAAAAGATTTGAATGCCGCATTCTGGAAAGATTATTTATTCTATTCCTACAGTGGCAATTTTGACGGCGAAACCGTCAACCGCTACTCCTCTCGCCGCGATATGAAGACCGCTTATGCCAAGGTGGATGAAGATACATTAAATCATGAGATCGAGGTTCTTTTCGGGAAACCGCTGTCCGAATACCTAAATCCACAGGAATTTTCCGAGGAAAACGGGGATATTATCTATGAGGAGGGAAACTACTATATCCGCATTCCGGACAACGAAAACTATACCTTTGATGAAACACAAATAAAGATGAACGATAGTCAAAATACGCAAATTACTTATCTAAAACGCTTTGCTTACGGCAAATATCCAGAATCGCAGATCACCCTCTTTCTTGAAGCCGCGGATAATGAAACGGGATTTATCCTTGTCGGAAAGCAGGAGATAGAATACAATTTCACCGACCGGAAACTAACCGGAAGCTGGGTGGTTACGGACTACTACCTTCCTCCTTCTGCTGCCGCAAATCTTTCGCAGAAGGAAATTGACAACTGGATTGGCACCCAGCTTAAGTTTGGATCGGATTATCTTATGGTGAATACTCAAAGCTATCCGGTCACAGAATACCGCAAAGAATCGATCCCTGTCCGGGAATTTGACGAAGTTTTCCATGTCAACACAGAAAGCGATCTCTCCCTCCCTGTCACTGCCTTTGATCACTACTATATTGCATCTGATGGCAGAGAGGAACCATTTGGCAGCCATATCTACCGCTTTGATTTTGAGGGCGCGCTCGTTGTCTATCGAGGGGTAATTTTCCGGATTGCGGAGCTGACGGAATCTTTGTATGAAGAGACAGTTTTGGACCAGTTAAGAGATCTCTCCTTTTCTCTGCCGGATGAGAATGGCTTTATCTCCGGGCGGCTTATCCCATCCGAAATGCAGCCGGGAAGCATTATTTACTACACTGATGATACCCACTATATTATTGTGCAGGGTGCCGCCTCGCTGGATACCCCGCAAAAGATCGAGGAACTCTATAACCGGATAAAGGCAAATGTAATACAGACAGCAAAAGAAGGTATACATCTCCTCCCGGACGATCGTCCGTCGGATGGAATGAACATTACCTACGATATGTATGGCGGTATTTCACATATCTATCCGCGCGATTATCCACAAAAAAAACTGGCGGAAGGGATGCTAAACTGGCGTTACGACGACGGACAATTCCGTGCAGTAGCAAGCGGGCTTGATGGTACTAAACCGAAAATTTATTATCAGGGAGCGGATGGAGAATGGAAAATTTTTCCACTTGAGGGACTGGAAAACCTGACCGACGAGGAGAGAGATACGCTCACCCTTTCGGCGGACGCACAGAAAATCACGGTTTCCGTAGTAAAGGGCGGGCAGCAGATTGTTAAGGAAATCGAGGCAAACCACTAATTCCTCATACTTGCGGGAGAAAAATTTTCTCTTTGGTACTTCCATGCTCCATACAGGCATATACTGTATGGACATGGAAGCCATTAAGGAGAGCGATATGCAGTATTTAGAATCCCTTCTCTCCCGCATAAACTCTTATTTCTGGGGCGGACCGATGCTTATTGTTCTCAGCCTGTTTCATCTTTATTTCACTCTACATACCGGATGCGTCCAGAAAAAACTCTTAAAAGGCATCCGCTATTCGGTGACCGGAGAAAAAGCGGACGATAAAAAAACGAAGACCGGAGCGAAGGCGGATGGCGAGAAAACGAAAACAGAAGCAAAGAAAAGTGAAAATTCCTCCGCCCACAAAGTTTCCGGTATGATGGCACTGACTACAACGCTTGCCGCCACACTTGGCACGGGGAATATTATCGGTGTTTCCTCCGCCATCTATCTTGGCGGACCGGGCGCATTGTTCTGGTGCTTTTTAACTGGCGTGTTCGGCATGGCAACATCCTACGCCGAATGCTTTCTCGCTATCCTGCACCGCAGAAAAAATCCTGATGGCAGCTACTGTGGCGGACCAATGGTGGTACTTGGCGATCGATTGCACAAAAAATGGCTCTCCCGCATCTATGCGGGTGCTGTAGTATTTGCCGCCTGCTGCATGAGCTGTTCTACGCAGTCCCGCGCATTTGCAGATGCGGCGGTCTCATTTGGTCTGCCGCGCATTCCTGTCGGCATTGGGCTGGCACTTTTCGTTGGACTGGTGATTGTTGGCGGAGCGGGAAGAATCCACAAATTCTGTATTCACCTAGTCCCAGTAATGGGGGGACTTTTTCTCTTTTGCTGTGTTCTGATCTTGGGGAAAAACATTACATATCTTCCGGAAGCCATCGCTTTAATGCTGCGCTCGGCTTTCTCCGCAAAGGCGGTTACTGCCGGCACACTCTCCGGCGCATTTATGGGGGCACTGCGCTACGGCGTGACGCGCGGGCTGTTTACCAACGAGGCAGGGCTTGGCACCGCCTCCATCGCGGCAGCGGATGCGGAAACTTCCAATCCGCAGACACAAGCCCTTATCTCGATGACCGCAACTTTCTGGGATACCGTGGTGATCTGCGCGCTGACCGGACTTGCAATCCTAACCACAGCACTCGCTGCACCGGAGCTTATAGAAAAATTTTCCATGAACGAACTGACCACCGCTGCATTCCTGCACCTATCCGTAGGAGGACCGCCCTTACTCAATCTCTGCCTGATGGCATTCGCGTTCGCCACATTGACCGGATGGTCATATTTTGGTGAAAAAGCCACGATCTTTTTAGTGGGGGAGCGCGGAATTTTCTGCTATAAAACTTTTTATATTGTGATGATTTTTTTGGGGACGGTACTCTCAATGAGTTTTATCTGGGAACTGACGGATTTTGCAAACCTGTTTCTCGCCATCCCAAATCTCTACGCACTTTTTTTACTGCGGCGCGATATCACCTGCAAATAAATTTATATAGAAGATTTTATTAAATTGGGCAGGGGAAAATTTTCCCCTGCCCGCCTTACGATTTCCTTTTATTTATTTTTTCTTACATATTTTCTTATCTCCCGGTTTAGGATACTGAAATCGACAGGTTTTGCAATATGGGAATTCATCCCGACAGCTAAGCTTTTCTGCACATCCTCCGCAAATGCATCCGCACTAAGCGCGATGATCGGAATATTTTTTGCATCCTCTCTGGCACTTGCACGGATCTTCTCTGCTGCCTCATAGCCATTTAATTTTGGCATCTTGATATCCATTAAAACCAGATCGTAATATCCCGGCTTGTTTGCTAAAAATTTATCCACAGCAACCTGACCATTCTCCGCTGTTTCCACCACGGCTTCTTTTTCCTGTAAAATTTCAAGCATAATCTCCATATTCAGCTCGTTGTCCTCCACGAGAAGAATTCGAAATCCCGCTAGTGAATCACTGTCCACATAGTTAAGACGCTTTAAAATTCTCTCCCCCGTCTCCCATGAATCTGATTCCCCGTCAACATGAAATTCCCAGGATTCTGTTTCCTGCTGTTTTGTTTCGGCGGGTGTGAATGGCAGACATACCGTAAATATACTCCCCTTGCCCTGCTCACTCTCCACCTGGATTGTTCCCCGCATCATGGCAACAAGATTATGCACAATCGCCATGCCAAGCCCCGATCCCCTCGCCTGCGTCCTCGCCCCGGCATCCTCCTGTGTAAATACTTCAAAGAGCCTTGGCAGAAACTCCTCGCTCATGCCAATCCCATTGTCGGAAATAACAAATTCCAGCCAGATTTTTCCGTCCTCTCCCTTCCCCTTCTCTGAGATTACAAAGGAAATTTCCCCTTCCTCCGGCGTATATTTTATTGCATTCCCAACCAGGTTAATCAAGATCTGACTCAAACGCAGTTCATCCGCAACAATGTTTTGGTGCTGCACTTGGTTTACCCGAACGGTAAGAGAATGTCTTTTCTCGCGGATCTGCGGCTGCAATAGCACGACCACAGACTCCGTTAGATCGGCAAGGGCAATCTCCTCCTGCGCAAACATTACATTGCCCGCCTCGATCTTGCTCATATCAAGCACATCATTGATTAGCTGGAGCAGATACGCCGATGCCATTTCAATTTTAACCAAACACTCTTTTGCTTTAGCGGTATTCCCAATATTTTCCAACGCAATCGCCGTCATCCCAATAATCCCATTCATCGGTGTGCGCATATCATGGCTCATATTTGAGAGGAAATCGCTCTTTGCCTTGTTCGCCTGCATTGCGGTATCGTAAGCCTTTTTTAATGCTTCCTTGTATCGGCTTTCCTGCTCTAGCGAAGCCATCAGATCCCGGTTTGTCTGCTCTAACTTCTTCTGGTAAGCCGCCTCCCTGCGCGTCTCCTCATCCACATCCATAAATGCGATGACCACATATTCTGCCCGATGATCCTCCGCTAGGGAAGAGAGGATTACGTTCATGCGGTACCACAGATATTTTTCTCCACAGAGTCTGCGATAAATAAAAGAATAGGAAGGCAGTTCCGGCGTAAGATGGCAGAGCGCGTAGCCGCGTGATGCCATCCGTCCCACCATTTCACGGTCATCTGGATGTACAGCCGCTTTAAGATAATCCGCCAAGATCTCATCGTATGCCCCCCGCTGCTTTTCTGTAAATTTTTCCTCACAGTTTGTCCCCACGGTCTGACATTCATCCGTGCGCAGGTTGATATAATATGTATCCAAAAATAATTTATTTAAAGCGGTCAATACCACCTCGTCCACAAAAGATTTCTGTTGCTGTTCCCTCTTCATAGTCCTCCTTTTCGCGCTTTGGGTTCGCAAAATCAAAACTGGGGAATCTCCTTCCCACCACCCGATGCGCAAAACGGCACGAAACTTGAACCGCTTGTGTTCCGCTTCGCGCCGCCTAATGCGGATAACAGGACTCGAACCTGCACGGTTTCCCACTGGAACCTAAATCCAGCGCGTCTGCCAATTCCGCCATATCCGCAAACAAAATAAAGATTGAAAGGTACTTACTCTCTCTCTAATACTATACCCGTTCTTTGAGAAAAGGTCAAGGATTTTTTTTGTCATAATAAAAAATACTTGCAAATTCTTAAATTTTTCTTGCAATCTTGGAAAAACTATGCTAGAATAACGTGCAGATAAAAAAAACATAAGATGGGACACTAGCTCAGTCGGTAGAGCACTTGACTTTTAATCAAGTTGTCGCGGGTTCGATTCCCGCGTGTCTCAGTATTGGGGGGAGGCGTAATGATACGCCTCCTTGTTTATATGTGTGATGTCCCTCCTACCCGATTTTCTCCCCGTAATACTCTTTGATCAGCCGCACAATCATTTCATTTAATGCCTCCACCGTGTACGCGCCAACGGTTGGCTCCAAATGGCTGTTGCCGATCCCACTGTCATCCGTCAAAAATGTATAAGTTCCCCCGGTCAGCATGGCAATGCTTCGCAAAAATGCTTCTGTCATTTCATTTACGCCGCTAGAGGCAATCGGAATTATGCGGATGCCCTTTTCCATCGCTGCGTCCAGTGCGGATCTTAGATTGACTGCCGTCTCCTGCGTGTCGTGCGGCGGCGCGTCCAAAATCAAAAACATTAGTTTTACGGACTCTTCCCGCCAGTCATGTTCCATCACTGCGTTAAGTAACGCCCTATCCACTGCCTCCTCATAGTCCCCGCCGCCATCTGCTGCCTCCGCATTGATCTGCGCCGCTGTCGCCTCAATATCGCCCGAAAACGGATTTGCGCGCACAACATAGGCATCGCCGTCATCCCGATAAAAATTTACCGAAAACCGGGTGTTCTGATCTGCCACGCGCCCTGCAATATCCTCAAATTCTTTCTGCAAATACATCAGCTCATCCCCCATCGAACCCGTCGTATCGAAAACAAACATCAGATCCAATGCGCGCCCAGACCTCTCTAGAGTCCCAAGCTCCACACTAAGCTCCTCACTGACAATATATTCGGAAAAATAGGGTTCTAACTGTCCCCTATCAGGAGTCTGCTCTCCGTTTTGGTTTGTTTTTTGCCCCGCACCTGTAAGATCTGCTAAAACCTCGCTGCCATCCGGCTTTATTAGCACAACATAATCCGCCTTCTCCTGTTCGCCATAGATATTGTAATAAAGGTATGCCCTTCCATTATGATCTGTTACCGAATAAGAGATTGCATCGCCCGATGCGGTACAGAGGCGCACCTTTACTTTTTCCGCTGGTACTCCCTCCGAAAATGCCTGCACTACCACGCGCTGATAAGGGGCAATCCCAAATTGGCGAAAAGAAAATCGCCCCGTGTGTACAAGATTTGTAAAAAATCCCCAGTTTTCATTATCACGCCATTCCCCCGCCGTTAAAAGTCCTGCGCGGGGAGGAACTGACTCATCCTCCTTTACTCCCGGTACGAGGATCTCTTCTATTGGACCCTCCACAGAATCCACCACTTTATCCTCCGGCTCTGCCTTGTCGAATTTATCATCGGCTCCTGCCGCCGCGCCCTCCAAAGCGGGGATTGACACATCCTTCGAACCGTAAACATCTGCCATCATATCCCCCGACATTCCTCCAAAGCTTCCGTCCGATCCTTCTCCTTTCATTGTACCTACACCAGAAGTCCCCGTCCAGAATTCACTATCCTTTGCCGCCTTCCCACAGCCCGACAAAATCAGACAAAGCAGCAAGAGTGCTGCTGCCATTTTTCTTTTTCTCATCAATTCTCCTCCTTTTTCTGCCTGCTATTTTATCTTTCTGATTATTAGACGAGCAAGAGGCGCAGATAGTTCCCAAAAATTATCATTTCGGTCTATTTTTTGGTTGCAATACACTGCATTTTCGTTTACTATGATAGATAGCAAAATCATATGGAGGTATCACAATATGAAAAAAACATATTTGTTTCTGGCGGAAGGATTTGAGGAAGTTGAGGCACTGACCGTAGTGGATCTTTTGCGGCGCGCTGAAATTGCCTGCACCATGGTGTCCGTTACCGGAGAGTGCAAAGTTACCGGCTCCCATGGCATCACCGTTCTCGCAGATCGTCTGTTTGAGGATGGCACTCTTTCTGACGCGGATATGCTTATCCTGCCGGGCGGTTTTCCGGGCTACAAAAATCTTGCTGCACATACAGGCTTAAAGGATCTTCTTTTCTCTTACAACACACAAGAAAAATTTATTGCAGCAATCTGCGGCGCGCCGAGCGTCCTCGGTGCATACGGACTGCTAAAGGGCAGGATGGCGACCTGTTATCCGGGCATGGAAGCCCAGCTGCCAGACGCGGTCTGCATCAAGAAAAAAGTGGTGGAGGACGGACATATTATTACCAGCCGTGGGGTTGGCACAGCACTTGACTTTGCCGTTGCCATTATTGAAAAACTTGCCGGACTAAATCAGGGATGCAAAATTGCAGAGTCCGTGCTGCATCTATATTAAACGATGGACAAGCCCTGCAAATTCCTGCGCACCAAGAAAAAGGCGATGGATCACTCCATCGCCTTTTCCCGAAAGGAAATACTTTTATGAAAACAAAACTTGATGCTAAACTGGGCCGGCCAGATTCGAACTGGCGACTGCAGGAGTCAAAGTCCTGTGCCTTACCGCTTGGCGACGGCCCAATAATTTTTACTGCGAAAAAGTACCTAGGCTTTTTCAGCTAGTAAGATGAAAAAAGTCTTTTGCAAGCAAAAGACTTCAGGGTGGATACAGGGATTCGAACCCTGGGCCTCCAGAGCCACAATCTGGCGCGCTAACCAACTGCGCTATACCCACCATAGGAATCACAGTTCTGCCAAGGAACTGTGTAATGTGCTCGAAGGGATTCGAACCCCCGACCCACGGCTTAGAAGGCCGTTGCTCTATCCAACTGAGCTACTGACACATAGAAAAGCAGGTGATGGGAATCGAACCCACGTATCCAGCTTGGAAGGCTGGTGTTCTACCATTG
>CAJUCG010000121.1 GCA_910585065.1 uncultured Lachnospiraceae bacterium | reverse complement strand
TCCCCTATCGGGGTTCTTATTTCTCTAATGTGTCTCGAGTATTTGCTAAATAACCTACGCCCGCGGTTTCCGTCCCCTATCGGGGTTCTTATTTCTCTAATAAATGGTTCTGTAGTTTTTTGTTGTGCCTTTTTTGGTTTCCGTCCCCTATCGGGGTTCTTATTTCTCTAATCCTCCCCCGCCAAGCCTGCTCCCTGAGCGTCCTTCCTCATGGTTTCGCGGGGGAAAATATATTTATCGTAAATTTTACCTTAAATAAATCATCTGAATCTCTTCCAACCCCAGTATTTTCAAGGTGCGTGGCAAATCCTATTCCACACACTCCATCTTTTCAATCCGGCACAGTCCCATCTGATAATTTCTCCCCTGATACTTTGTACATTTTAGCATATGCGGGGATGCACCATATTCCTTATCCCGAAAGTGTTTATGCTGTCTTGGCACATCTGTTTTCCCAAATATCTTCACCGCTGTTTCCAGTCCTTTTTCTTTTCCGAGCAAGGGATAAATCACTGTCTTTGAAACAAATCCGCATCCTCCCCCAAGAAAAACATCCTTCTCCCCCGGTTTTCCCATCTCCGAAAAAGCATCCTCAAAATTTCTATTATAACTCCCAATAAAATCTTTTACCGCCCCTAAAATTTTCTCTTTTGTAATTGAACATATCTGAGTGTTCACTGTTATATTGAACCGAACTGTAATATTGGGCTTAATGCATTCCCGCAGAATCGGAATTTTCCGTTCTATCCCATTGGTATGCCAATCAATCTTCTGACAGAGTACAAGATCATCCACGGACAGCGGATCACTATCACTAACCACAAACCCCTGCAAGATATCATTTACCGCATCCCTCGGTTTTGTCTTCTCCCGCTGCAATGTCCGAAATGCGACTCCCTCAAGGCTCTCCATCTCTTTTTTCAAATAATATGTTCGTTTCTTCTTCTCCTCCATATTCTGCTGGAAAATTTCTTTTTCCCGTCCATACTTTTTTGCCGAACGCAGCATATCCGCTCCCAGAAAAATTGTCCGAAACATCCCCTTTAGCGAACTTCCCGGAATATACGGCTTTCCATAAGGATCTTTGATACACTCCATCACCTGCAGGCGATTACCGCCCCTCTCCAAAACCGCATCCCCGCAGTCCAGCTTATAATTTATGATTGGTTCAATTTCATTCATCCGGATATTTTGCCTTTTAAGCCAATCCGTCAAACTCACCCAACTATAGCTGAGTAGATAATCTTCAAAATGGCTTCCCAATCCTCTTTTGCGCATTTCTGCATAGAGTTTTTGAATATCCGGAATACCCACTTTGCTCTTATTTAAAAATATATATTCTTTTTTGCCGATCTCCTTGCCGCTGCCTACAAAAACTGGTGCTAATGTCCGCATTGTCACCTGATAATATTTCAAATATTCTCTCACGCATCCACCCCCAGAAACATCGGTTTTGCGTAGCGGTATACCGGATGATTTCCATATCCGTCCGCTACATTATAGATATCCCCCCTATATTTTCCGCTCACACACGCACCCGACTTTAAGACATACAGATCTCTCTTTCTGCGCTGCATCTGTGCATAGTGATCAGAATCTACAAAGCCGCTTCTCCTGCACAAAATATATTCCGCATCCTCTAAGGCTTCCTCTATTTCCTCCTCTCTTGGAAGTGAAAGTGAGAGCGTCATATATTTCTCTGCTGGTTTTTTTAGTCTTTGTTTCAATTCCTCCGGCATATTTGCAGAACACATCTTAAATTTCCCCATTCCGGATGTCTTTTTTCCTCCGATCCCAACAAATGAAAGGCTATCTAATAATTCTCCCATCAACTCGAATTCATCCAATTCTTCATACCCTACAATAATATATAGCCCGTTTCCTTCTCTGTAATAGTAACTCCCCACGCGGTAAGGCTTTGTTTCCTCCTCCCCGCGCACAGATGCGGACACTTTCATCTGAAAATCTCCCAGATCATTCATCTCTGCTGCTGCCTTCACATCATAAGTTCCGCGCAAATAGTTTCCAATTTCTTCTACCGGAATATATTTCAGCTTCTTGTATGCTTTCTTTAATTGGGAATCCCCGCGATGATTACTCGCATTGATCCGCTTCATCGGTTTTGGAAGATAATAAGTTTCCCCCATATAAGGGAACGCGTCCGATATCAACAGTCTGTTATCCCTGCAATAGTTCAAAAATCGTTCTGCGATCTCCTCCCCCCTTTTTAATGCCTCCTGAAACAATGCCGAAAAAAAAGTGTCTGCGCAGAATACGTATTCCCCGTCTTCCAGGTTTCCCATTCCCAAATGGATTCCCCCGGAAAAATTCAACTTGTACATGACATAGTCCATTTTCTACTCCTTTAACATTTAACTGCGTCCTTCAACACATCATTGCAAGCGTTAAGAATCTCATCGTCTACATCACCGACCACAATATCCGAAGTTATATCATGAAACAGAATTTTTCCATAACCTCTGGAACCATTTCCGCCGAGATAATCATATTGAAGCAGGCGAAACCCTTCCGCCAAAATCTTAAAATCCTCTAAGATCTCATCTTTATTTTCTACTTCATACAAAAGATCCAACCCAAAAATAGAACCCCTTATTGCACGCTCAATCTGGCGCGGATTTGCAACCGCAGTCGCCCTGTTGATCGTATTTTCAAATTTTACCTCGGTTAATGTCTGCAAGCCAAGTGCCCGCAGCTCACTCTCATTCGCAAGGAACATATCAGAAAATAATACTCTGCTTCTCTTTACCTTGCCATCCCCATCCGCCTTAGCGCAGCCAAAGAGCCGCCGCAGACACACCGCATCCTCATCCGGCTTTGCCGCCATCGTTTCATTGTACTGTCTTGCAAGCAAAGTGCGCATTTTTCCCTTTAGGGAGCTGCCCGGAATCATTGGCAGTCCCGTCCTCACATCCTTAATTACTGTGGAATCCACCGCACCGATCGCCGCGTATGCAAAGGAACCTCCAATATGCATACCGGTCTTTACCTCTATTGTCCCCGTAATCTGAATTTTTGCGTACATATTTTTCCCCCTTCTATCCGCTCTAATTATCCCTGCCGCCATGATATCTGTGAAATGCTACCAATGCCTCCATATATCGGTTAAACAAAATATAATTTTCCCTGCTCCCCTTAATGTTTTTTAAAACTTCCATAAGATTCGCCTTCTCAATCAAAGTTTTTACTCCACCGTTTCGACCTGCTTCATAGAAAAAGCGCACCCTCATATATTCAATTCTCGACTTGATTTCCTCGGTAAGCGCGTCAGTGTTTTGATGCATTATTGTATTGTAAATATCCGCCGCCATTGCTAGGAGATTTCTTAGCTGAGTAGTAGTTATCTCCGCATCTTTTTTTCCTGCATCTTTCATTTCCTTCATTTCAAGAATAACTTTTTCCGCCTCCTCAACATAATTATCTTTATTGATCTCTCTTACTGGCTTCTTCTGCGTAGGTGCGGATCTGCCGTATTCTCCCTGCCTTCTCTGTCCAGTGTAATTTTGCTCATTATTCCTCATTGCACGATTCCTCCTCTCCTCTTGTCAAATAGACATACAAATAGATCGCTGTGATCAGTTGCCTGGAATCTTCCTTGTTCCCCGCCCACTGATACATCTTAGAAGAAAATCTCCGATAAGCCTCTTTTTCTTCCTTTTTTGCCTCCTGTCCCGGTTCTAAGCGGGACAAAATATATACATATCTTGCAAAATTAATTTTTTCTTTCCGGTTTCGAAGCAATTCCAAAAGATTGTAGAGAAAACTTTTCCCCCTCTCTTTTGAGGACTGGAAAAAATTGTAAATCACCTTATATTTTTCTTCCAAAACCTGATTTTCGAAATCTTTCCACGAATATGTCCCTTTCTTCGCTTCGCCCGCTACCACCATTTTATTCTCTTTTCTTTTTCTCTCCCATTCCTTTTGTGATGCCTCAAACAGTGTGACCGCATCTTTTCCCGGCAGTTTTTTTGCCGCATCCTCCAATTCTGCCACTTCCCTTGCCGCCGCGCTTACTGGATAGCCGTCCTCATAAATTCCAATCCCCGCCGACAAAGACAAGATACCCTGCGTATATTTTTCAAATGCCCGCCGGATATCCACCGCAAGTTCCACCACTTCATTCCAGGCACCGACAATAAATAAATCATCACCGCCGGAATAACAGATACTGACATTGCGCGGATGCTTTGGTTTTTCATTGATTGAATATCCCCCCTGCATTAAAATCCTGTTAAGATACAGTTTAAAAAACAAGGAGAGTTGTCTTGAGAGTGTTGCTGTCCGCGACAGAGTTACATACCGATTATCATTTTCCGGATTCTCAAACCCCGACACAAAGGCTTGTCCCAGGTTATCAACGTCCGCCCGCAAGATCGCGATCCGGTCAATTCCCTCCGCTTCCTTCGCATATTCCTCAAAAGTCTTTCCCGATGTATAATCCCCGATCCAAAGTTTTGTCGCAATCTGCTTTCCGGTACATATTTCATTTTTACTGTAAGCCCGAACAAAGTAATCATCCTGCTGCATTTTCTTTTTTAGCGATTCCCCGCTATCTGCCACAAGAAAATACCCTCCGGGAAGCGGCAGTGCATCTTTTCTTTGTTCGCAGATTACGGTAAAGAAATCATCATACAAAATATTTCTCGAAAAATTTTCGATCGCCCGGCAAACCGGACAGATCTCCTCCTCCCCCGCCTTTATTATTCTCTTACATACCGTGCATTCCCTTACATAATCCTTATCTGTCCTTTTATTCAATGTAATAATATCCCCCGCTGTATAGCGATGACCTTTTCTTTTTGAAATCGTCTCGGACATCTGATGGAAAATTTCAGAATAACTTCCCACCGGCTCATTTTTCAGATTATCCGCACTGCACGGCGCGTATCCCCAGGCAACATACAGAGAAATCTGAAAATTTTCCATCAGCCAGCGATTTACTCCCTCCATATAAGAATCCGCTGTTTCCTTCGCCCCTTTGGTATTCGGCATCAGAATATAGCAGTGTCCGCCGCCGGAATAAATTAAATTTGCCCTTGATAAATGCAATTTTTCAAGAAGGCTGTCAATCATATGCTCCATCATAATTTCCAGATAAAAGGAGCGGGCGCGCAGCGTTTTTAAGGCATTTTTGCTTGCGATCGTATAGATAAAATCCTGTATTCCGGATACATCCATGGAGTACAGACAAAAAACCTTTCTCTCATAAAACTCTCTGCTTTTTTTAAAGAGCAGTTCACAGTAGTCATTCTCTTTATTTTCTTCTAAAAACTCCAGAATACAACTAGCTACTGCCGCCGTAAGTTTGAGATGGTCAAACAGCGAGATATCCGCTAATTCTCCCTTTGCCGTGGAAGATGGCACATAACTTAGATTTGCTTCCAATACTTCCAGCAAAGAATTTACATACTCCTGATTTCTCCACTCCAGCCCCTTTAAATTATCAACAAGATTTGCCTTTACCTTTATGTAAAAATGTTCGTCAAATTTCTTCTTTTCTTCGGTCGGATAATTGATCTCCGCCTTTGGATCTAACATTTTCGGGTTATAGTAAAATCTTTGATGATTATGGTTTAGTATATTAAATATTGTCTCCAATGGTGCCGAGATCTCAAATCCGCTATCCTCTGCCTCCCTCTGTCTTCTGTCCGCAGCGGACGCAATATTATCCGCAATATAGGTAATATACGCCAGAGAATCTTTTTCTATTTTTGCGCATTTTAACGCGTCCGCATGATGGTAACGCACTGCGTCAAGAATTCCTGGAATCTCAACTCCCACCTCATTTTTAAGAAAGTCATAACCGCTCTTACTATGTTTTCTTGCATCCCCGCCCGTCCGATAGATCACCTTTCCTACATCATGTAACAGACTCCCCATTATCGTATCAATTTGTTTGTTGGTCATTTTTTCGCCTCCTTTAGCTGCAATGCCCCCATTCCGATCGCGCTCTTAATTCCCACTCCCGAATATTCCCCGAATCTTGCCAAGAGTCTAGCATATTTTGCCATGGTGGTCGTCCCCGATACTTTAATGTTTATCTCTCCCTTAAAAGCCGGAATCCGCACTCCCTCCAACGGAAAAAAGGTGCTTCTTAATTTGTACTGTACAATATTGCTATTTTCTGTCAATTGCACTAATGTTTCTTCGTCGCACATATCAAGATCCTCCGAAGCCGCACTGTACTTATTCATCAGGCTCTGATAAATATATCGCACTTCTGGAATAATAATATATCGCCCATCACTTTTAAATGAAGTTGGAGTTAAGAATTCAAGTGAAAGATATCGGCTGCAAATATCGGAATAAAACTCATCCAAAAGTTCCTGTTTGCGAAGAGTTCTTAACTCCTTTCCCATGATCCTTGCGTGCATTTCCTTTTTCTCAATACAAAATTCTGATAATTTTTCATCGAGCAGAGGAGTAATAATCTCTTGATACGCTTCCTTTGTAAATGTTTTAACCACCCATTCTTTCTGTTCCCCGCCCACAATATACTGGCTGTAAGGTTTTAATCCCTGTTCATGCAATTTTTTTGCATAGGAACTATCTATTCGTTCCATCATGATCCCCTGCATATTGGACGACTGATAGCAGCCAAAATCTTCCTTATCCACCTGCAATTTCATACGCAGTTGTGCTAACATTTTTTCTCCTCCTTAGCTCCCATTCAATCTTTTTTATTTTACCAATTTATTCCTGGAGTTTCAAGTAAATTCGCCAAAAAATTGCAAAAAAACTGATATTTTGATTTTTTTCTTTAAATGATACAATTTATTTTACTTCGAGGTGAGGTAAACTGTACCTTCATCCCCTGCCACTTAAGGATCACTCTGCCGCCTTAAAATTATATACTGGCTTCACTCTCTCCACAATCTCCACCGTTGGCTCAATCTGTGCCACAATCTCCTCCATACTTTTGTAAGCCATCGGCGATTCATCCAAAGTATCCGGCACAACACAGCTTGTATAGATCCCCTCCATCTGCGCCCGGTATTCCTCCATCGAAAGCGAATTAAATGCTTTCTTTCGGCTCATCAGCCGCCCCGCTCCATGCGGCGCAGAACAATTCCACTCCTCATTGCCCTTACCCACACAAATCAGACTTCCATCCCGCATATTGATCGGAATTAAAAGCTTCTCCCCCGCTTTCGCTGACACGGAACCCTTTCTTAAAATCATTGCTTCCGTATCAATATAATTATGAATTGTAGTAAACTCTTCGACCCGCTCAAAACCCATCCCGGAAACAATTACATCCATCATGGCTCTTCGGTTAAGTACTGCAAACTGCTGAATAATTCGCATATCATGAATATAATCTTCAAATAGTTTTCCTTCCACATAAACCAGATCCTCTGGAATATCAATTTTATGCTCTTTTTTCATCGCTTGTACCGACGGCTCAATTTCCTGAAAACGCCCTTCTTTTTTCAGCCTTGCAATCAGCTCCGCAATCTGGTGGTGCGCGCCGCCCCACAGTGCCTGCCGCCCCTGTTTTTGATAATATTCAGCAACTTCAACACCAAGATGGCGACTGCCGGAATGTACGACCAAGTACAATTCCCCTTTTTCGTTTCGGTCAGCTTCAATAAAATGGTTGCCGCCGCCCAGTGTTCCAATACTTAATCTTGCGCGCTCCAGGTGAACAAAATCCGCACATCGCAGTGCATTCAAATCAATTTCCTTATTTAGTGCATGAGCTTCCCCTCTTATTTCGCGCCCACAGGGAATCTTTTCGTGAATCAGCGCGTCCAATTTTTCAAAATCAATTGCGCGCTGCGCAATTTTTACCGTCTCCATCCCGCAGCCAATATCCACGCCGACCATACCGGGAACCAGCTTATCCTGAATAGTCATTGTCGTCCCAATAGTACATCCCTTTCCTGCATGAACATCCGGCATAATGCGGATTTTACAGCCCGAAAACGCTTCCTGATTACAGACTGCGCGAATTTGCTCCTCCGCCTGTTCCTCCAGTTCTGCGCAATAACATAATGCCTCATTATATTTTCCCTGTATAGTAATCATACGCTTCTCCTTTCCGGGATTTTGCATTTTTCTTCTAACCACCATATCTGCCCCATATTTTTTGTCCCGCGAATTATTACTCCTTACTCTGCAATAATTCGCGGGCTTTCCTTGCTTTGTAATAATAGATTATCAGAAAGAAGAGATTTTATCACGGAAAAAAAGTTGCGAATAGAAATTTAGAATATTTTTATTGATTTTCTGCAAAGTAATCAGAATTCTGATCTAACACATATTGCTGCATTAGCTTCTTTCTTAGCAGTTCCACGAAATTCTCCGGCTCCACCACCCGCAAAAATGGTCCAAACGAAAGTACACGGATCACAAGTTCCGCTTCATCCTCTTTATTATACTTTACTTTTACCCAGTAATGCTTTTTATCAAGACGCTCCGCCTCCTTTTCAAAATGCGCAAAGTGCAGCAGCGCGCGTTCCAGCGCATCACGCCCATCGAACAGTTCAAAAACCAAACTTTGGTTTTTTTGTTCTGCCGCATATAAATTCTCTGATCTCCCATTTTCCTTTGCCGCTGCCCACTCTGCTATTTTCCCTTCCAATTTAAGAGGCTTTACCTCCAAAATTTTTGCAAGATTTATTATTCTTCCATAATAACAGCCGGATGTAACCAGACGGAATTTATCATCTTTCTCCGAATACTCCAGATATTTTGGCATCACTTTCATATGCGTGCGCACACCATCCCTGTTTTTTACATCGATAGCTAATGGAATATGCTTCTTTACTGCGTCAAGCACCAGCCGAAAATGCTTAATATAGCTTTCATCCTGATAAGGATCACCGTCCGCATATTGGTCAAAAACACAGAGATCTTCCGGCAAAAACAGAGGTTCCACATCCTCAAGCCCGGAGATCTCACATTCAAAAAGCTGCATTCTCGGATCGAGCAAAATTGCTTTTAACCACCGTTTTTCTAAAATAGTTATCGGTCTGTCGGGCATTTGTTTTAATGTCGTTGTCCCGTCCGGACGCAAAAAAGGCCAGCACCCGGATAAAAGTGCTGGTTCAATCGCAAGAATACTTTCTGAAAATGCCTGTTCCTTCACAATTTCCCGGATTTGTTGTTTTGTGACTGGATACTTTATTGCCTCCCTTAATATCTTTGTTACTGCATTGTAATATGCACCATATAATTCATTGAAAATCATCTCTCCTCCACCATCTTTTCCGGAATGCCATACATCTGATACATTGCCTGTAAATCCGTCCGAAAACGTTCCTCCAATATCCTATTTGAAAAATCAAGGGATACAATCCGACAGATAAATGTGCGAATCCATGGAATTAACTCGCTGGAATCATAAACCACTGCAATAAAACGGCTTCTGTGTGCAGAGAGCCGCTCCACCTGCCCACAACGCTTCTCGCGCACAAGACGATGATGAATATATTCTTCTCCATCATGGTACCTTATAATAAATTCCACTCGTTCCAAATGCTCGATATCCCTTTGCTCTTTATCCGAAAAAAATCCCTCTTCCCCGTCTGCATTTTCTTTATTTCTATCTGCACAATTTGCCAAACTCACTGGATCCGCCACAACTTTCTGTGTGCTGACACCCCACATATTTTTTTGCATCCGGTCAAGTTTTGCGCGCAGACGGTTAAATTCGGGAAAGCTCTCCCCTTCCCTCACCATAAGGATCCGGTCGATCCGAAAACTTAAAATCTGCTTTTGCTCAGGCGAATACCCCAACAAATACTGCCGCCCATTTTGTACACTGATAAAAATGCGCAGTGGAACTGCTGTCTTTTCCACTATTTTTACTGTGTGCCTCCCCACTATGCTAAGCCTTACTTCCCGCCTCTTTCCCATCGCCTCAAATATGGAGCAGAGAATATCCGAGTCAAGTGCCTGGGTAATATAGTGATGCTTAAAAGTAAAATATTTTTCTCCCATATCCCACTGATCTAGCAGGAATGAACCAATCACACCACAGGGCGCGACCTCGGAGAAGAAATTCAGCGCGGATCCATTCGAAAACCCTGCGGGCTCAGCACGGCGATAGGCAAGAGTCTTCCCCCGCTTCGCCG
>CAJUCG010000120.1 GCA_910585065.1 uncultured Lachnospiraceae bacterium | reverse complement strand
ATGCCTGGTGGAGAAGTACAAGGATACCGAATATATTGTACAGAATCCCCCGGCAAAGCCGCTGACACAAAGCGAGATGGACCGCGTGTACGCGCTGCCGTATATGCGGAATTACCACCCTTTCTACGAGGCGGAGGGCGGTGTTCCCGCAATCGAGGAACTGCGCTTTTCGATCACAAGCAACCGCGGCTGTTTTGGCGGGTGCAGTTTTTGCGCGCTGACCTTTCACCAGGGAAGAATTATCCAGACAAGAAGCCATGAGTCGATTTTAAGGGAAGCGGAGGCATTTACCTACGAGCCTGATTTCAAGGGCTATATCAACGATGTGGGAGGACCTACCGCCAATTTTCGCTCGCCCGCGTGTGAAAAGCAAAAAACCAAAGGGGTGTGTGTGAAACGTCAGTGCCTTTTTCCCTCCCCCTGCAAAAATTTAATTGTTGATCACAGTGACTATTTAAGTCTTCTGCGCAAACTGCGCGAAATTCCACGAGTGAAAAAAGTTTTTATCCGCTCTGGCATCCGCTTTGACTATCTGATACATGACAAGGATGATACCTTCTTTTACGAACTTTGCAAATACCATGTCAGCGGACAATTAAAAGTAGCACCCGAACATATCTGCGATGCAGTACTCTCAAAAATGGGAAAACCCGAAAATGCTGTCTATGAGCGTTTTCTTACAAAGTACAAAAAGATTAACGAGGCACTTGGACTAAAGCAGTTTGTCGTGCCGTACTTAATGTCCTCACATCCGGGTTCAACTCTAAAGGAGGCGGTGGCACTTGCGGAATACCTGCGCGATCTTGGCTATATGCCGGAGCAGGTGCAGGATTTTTATCCGACACCGTCCACAATCTCTACTTGTATGTACTACACGGGACTTGACCCAAGGGATTTAACCCCGGTCTACGTGCCAAAAACCCCGCATGAAAAGGCGATGCAGCGCGCGCTGATTCAGTACCGCAATCCCAAAAATTATGATCTGGTACACGAGGCTTTAGTCCGGGCAGGAAGGCAGGATCTGATTGGATTTGATAAGAAATGTCTGATTCGCCCAAGAAAACTTAGCGCGGAAAGGGAAAATTTGCAGACAGGAAAGGGTAAGTTCCAAAATTTTACAAAAAAGGAGAAGAACAAGCCGCAAAATTTAGCCGGCAAAAAGAGAAAATCTCCGGCAAAAAAGAAACCGGATAATTTTAAACAAAGGGGAGAGATCGCAAAGAAAAATAAAAAAAGAAAATAAAAGGGAAAAGGGGAAGGTGTTTATGGGAAAGCCCGTAATTGGCGTTATGCCGCAGTATAACGAGAAGGATACGCGCCTGATGATCGGGGCAGATTTTTTTGGTGCGATAGCAAAGGCGGGCGGAATCCCCGTGCTTTTGCCGCTCTTTTCCTCTGTAGAAGATGTGGAGGAAATCCTAGATCGATTTGATGGCTTTTTGTATCCGGGAGGTCCGGATATCAACCCGCTTATTTTTGGGGAGGATGCACATTTGCAGTGCGGAAATATTATTCCTGCCAGAGATACCCTTGAACTTGTACTCCTGTCCGCCATCTTGCGCTTAAAAAAGCCTGTGTTTGGCATTTGCCGCGGCATTCAGGTGATGAATGTGGCACTTGGCGGCACGCTTTATCAGGATATTTCTGCGCAGACTGCAACGGCGCACAAAAACATCGGACATTATCAGAAGGCGGGCGATGCGGTACTGACGCATTCTGTGTATGTGGAAAAAGGTACACTGCTCTATGAGATTGTGGGAAAAGAACGCCTTTTTGTCAATTCATTTCACCATCAGTCCTGCAAAGAATTAGGGGAGGGCATGGTGGTAAATGCTACGGCAGCGGATGGCGTGGTGGAGGCGGCAGCACTTAAACATCACAAATTCTTTCTCGGGGTGCAGTGGCATCCAGAGCATTTGTACGAGATAAGTGAAGATATGGCAAAAATATGGAATGCATTTGTGGGAAACTGCAAAAGCAGATAAAAATAAAAGGAAAAAATAAGGAGGATTCTTATGGCACTGCACACAATTGAGAACGAGGAGCTAAGAGTACAGGTTTCCGACCATGGCGGGGAATTATGCTCCATTATAAAAAAGTCGACTGGTAAAGAATATCTGTGGAATGCGGATAAGGCGTTCTGGAATCGACACGCACCAGTACTTTTTCCATTTGTCGGAGGATTAAAAGAGAAAACTTACCGCTATCAGGGAAAATCTTACTTTCTTGGTCAGCATGGCTTCGCGCGCGATAAGGAATTTGAGCTTGTCTCAAACAGCGGCACGGAGATCTGGCACCGGCTTTTGCCGGATAAAGAGACGCGCGCCGTCTACCCATTTGATTTTGAACTTGAAACCGGACTTCGGCTTTTTCGCAATCAGGTCGTAGTACTCTGGCGCGTGAAAAATGCGTCGAAAACAGAGAAAATGTATTTTTCCATCGGGGGGCATCCAGCCTTTCTCTGTCCAATTCACGGGGAAAAAAGGGAGGAGTGCGAGATTTTACTGGAGGGCGTTTCCATTGTCAATACTAGGATGCTTGAGAATGGTCTTGCCAAAAAGAATTTAGAGCAGCTTGAACTTAACAAGAAAGAGATCGGGGGAAAGCACTACGGTGCAATAAATTTAACAGAACATTTGTTCGATCGCGATGCCTATGTGATTGAGGGGCATCAGACTAGGGAGGTAGCACTTGCGGGTGCGGACAAAAAGATTTATCTTGCCGTAAAATTTGATGCGCCGCTCTTTGGTCTTTGGGCACCAAAGGGATCTGCGCCGTTTGTCTGTATTGAGCCATGGTACGGCAGATGCGATCGCGTGGATTTTGACGGCGATCTCACCAAAAAAGAATATATCAATGCCCTGGAGCCAAGCGAAGTATTTTGCAAAAATTATCATATTTGTATATTCTAAAAAACATATGGCAGTTGGAAGGATAGTTTAAATTTGGAGGTTTTATGGATATCGATGTGGAGAGGGAAGTCGGCGGTCTTGTCGATGAGATCTTATGCGATTACCAAAGTGAGAGAACCATCGACCGGGGAGATACAGTCAACCAGCTCGACAAAGAAGCAATTATTGGGATTGTAAATAAATTGCAGCAGATTATTTTTCCGGGGTATTTTAAAAATAAAAAATACAAATTCTATACGCAGAAAAATAATTTGACGATGCTGCTTGAGGATGTCTTGTATCATCTAAACCGCCAGGTGGTCATTGTATTTGAGCATATGGCAGAATATGAAAATACGGAGCATGGGAAATTGGAGCAGATTGCGGGGGAAAAATGTATGGCATTTCTGCGCTGCATCCCCAACGTGCGGGCACTGATTGAGACGGATGTGCAGGCTGCCTATGATGGCGACCCGGCAGCTTACAATACTGATGAGATTATTTTTTCCTATCCCGGACTTTACGCAATTATGGTAAACCGGATTGCGCACGAACTGTATCAGCTTGGCATTCCGCTGATCCCGCGAATTATGACGGAACACGCGCACAGTCTGACGGGGATTGACATTCATCCGGGCGCGACCATCGGGAAATATTTTTTTATCGATCACGGCACCGGAATTGTTGTCGGGGAAACTACGGTGATTGGGGATAATGTAAAGGTGTATCAGGGAGTGACGCTCGGCGCGCTCTCCACCAAGGGAGGGCAGAAGTTAAAGAGCAAAAAGCGTCACCCGACAATCGAGGACAATGTAACCATCTATTCCGGCGCGTCCATCTTAGGGGGCGAAACCGTGATCGGTGCGGGCGCAGTGATTGGCGGAAATGCCTTTATCACGACTTCCATTCCGGCAGGCACGCGCGTGAGCATCAAAAATCAAGAACTTTCGATGGACTATATTAAAGGCGGAATTAAGGGGATGGCGATCGGGCAGGATGAGAGCTGGTTTTATGTGATTTGAAAGAGAGGAATTAGAATGATTGATGTACTAATTATCGGCAGCGGCCCGGCGGGGCTGTCCGCCGCGATCTACGCAAAAAGAGCGAACCTTACCGTGGCAGTTTTAGAGAAATTTTACATGGGGTTCGGGCAGATTACGGAGAGTTCCAAGGTCGATAATTATCTTGGAATGCCGGGGATAAATGGTTTCGATTTGGGGGAGGCATTCTACCGGCATGCAGAAAGCTTTGGTGTGGAGTTTTTGGAGGGTGAGGCGGAAAAAATCCAAAAGAAGGAGGATTTCTTTACTGTTTTGCTTGTATCCGGAGGGGAACTAACGGCAAAAACCATTATTTATGCAACCGGCGCAGCGCACCGGCATCTAGGCGTTTCCGGTGAAGATACGTTTTCTGGGCGGGGCGTTTCCTACTGCGCGGTCTGCGACGGGGCGTTTTACCGAAATAAGGTGGTAGCAGTAGCGGGCGGTGGAAATACCGCACTTGATGATGCACTTTACCTATCCGAACTGTGCAGTAAAGTGTACCTGATCCACCGAAGAAGCGAATTTCGCGGCGCGGTCGCGACTCTTGCAAAATTAAAGGAGAAAGAGAATGTAGAGATCCTTGCCCCCGCAGTGATCTCCGCGATACTGGGGGAGGGGAAGATCTCGGAACTTGTATTTTCCGATGGGAGAAAAATTTCCTGTCAGGGACTTTTTATCGCGGTGGGAATGAAGCCGCAGACAGAAGTTTTAAATGGGCTAATTCCCCTTGATGAGGCGGGGTATGTCGTGGCGGAGGAAACGGGAAAAACTTTAGTTCCCGGCTTTTTTGTGGCGGGGGATGTGCGAAAAAAGGCACTGCGCCAGGTAATTACGGCAGCGGCGGACGGGGCGAACGCGGCTGTTTCCGCTGCGGAGTATCTAAGAGAAAAATAGTCCGGGGGGTGGATTATGGAGAAGATTTTGCTGGTGGAAGACGATTTGATGATTACTGAAAGCCTAGGCAAATTTTTGCGGCAGGAGGGTTTTTCTACGGTATGCGCACCCGGTCAGAAAGAGGCGGAATGCTGCCTTGATAAGGGGGGAATTGATCTGGTGCTGCTGGATGTCTCGCTAAAAAACGGCAATGGGTTTTCCCTCTGCGGCAAAATCCGGGAGGAATATCTTGTGCCCGTAATTTTTCTTACGGCATCCGACGATGAGTACAGTGTGGTAACAGGTTTAGATCTCGGCGCGGAAGACTATATCCGTAAGCCCTTCCGCCCAAGGGAGCTGATCTCGCGCATCAAGGTGGTGCTGCGCCGTGCCGGGAAGCGTCAGTCCGTCTTTGATTTTTACGGTATCCGTGTGGATGCGGACAAGGCGTTGGTAAGCAGGGACGGAAAAGAGATTGTTCTCTCGGCACTTGAATACCGGCTGCTTCTTATTTTCTGTCAGAATAAAGGCAGCGTAATTTCCAGGGAAAAACTTTTAGCGGATCTGTGGGATGTGGGCGGCGATTTTGTCAATGACAATACATTGACCGTATATATCAAGCGGCTGAGGGAAAAGATTGAAGAGGATCCGGCAAAACCTTCGCGCATTACGACGGTGCGCGGGGTAGGATACCGGGCGTAGGGGGAGCTAATGAGGAAAAAGGAAAGGGTTTTGTGGTTTCTCTATTTTTTTTCCACTCTGATCTGCTTTTTTTTCGGGCTTTTTCTCTCGTTCGCTGCGGCGATGCTTGTGGCATTTACTGCTTTTCTTTGTGCAATATTTTACACTCTTTTTCTCCGGTTTCGCAAAGGGAGATTAAGGGAATTGGCGGTCGATATGGACAAGCTTTTGCACGGGGATTACCATGCGCGCTTTGAAAATTATGAGGAGGGCGAAACTGCCATTGTGGCGAACGAGCTTGCCAAAATTACGGATACCTTGCAGACGCAGGCGGAAAAATTAAAAAAGGAGAAAAAGGATCTGGCGGACTCCATCGCGGATATCTCGCATCAGATCCGCACGCCGCTCACGGCACTTACGCTAACACTTGAAACCATGGGCGGGCAGGAAGAAGCACTCAAGGCAAAACAATTGACGCGCCGGATCGAGTGGCTGATTGAAGCATTGCTAAAGCTGTCAAAATTGGATGCGGGCACGGTAAAATTTCAGGAGGAAAGGGTTCTGGTTTGCCAAATGGTAAGGACGGCAGCAGCCCCATTTGAAATTTTGATGGATCTGCGTGCGCAGACAATGGATACGGACAGGGTTTCGCCGGATGCGGCATTTTTGGGCGATCCTTCTTGGAGTGCGGAAGCCATTGGAAATGTACTTAAAAACTGTATTGAACATACGGGTGAGGGAGGAAAAATTTGGATCTCAGCGCAGGAAAATGCAATCTACACGGAGATTGTATTGGAGGATAACGGGGAGGGGATCGATGCCGAAGACCTTCCTCATTTGTTTGAGCGTTTCTATAAGGGAAAAAATTCAGGAAGCAACAGCGTAGGAATTGGACTCGCGCTTACCAGAGCCATCTTAACCGCGCAGAATGGAACTGTATTTGCGGAAAACCGAAGAGAGGGCGGCGCGCGTTTTGTGCTTAGGATCTATAAGGGAATTGTATAAAGTGACAAGACGCTCAGACAAAATTGTCAAAGTGACGATCTTGTCACTTTATATTCACGCCACTGTAAGTTTTATTGTGTATTATAGGGGATAAGAAACTGCCGGGGAAAAACCTGGCAGAAATAAGGGAGGTTTTTATGGAAATTTTGCGCGTGGAACATTTGACAAAAGTTTATGGGGAGAAGGAGAATCAGGTCGTAGCACTCGACGATGTAAGCTTTACGGTGGAGTGGGGGCAGTTTGTCGCCATTATCGGACCGTCCGGATCGGGCAAATCAACACTTTTGCATATTTTGGGAGGCGTGGATCGCCCGACTTCGGGAAAGGTGTTTTTGAGTGATACTAATGTGTATGAACAAAAGGACGAACAACTTGCAATTTTCAGGCGCAGGGAAGTCGGGCTGATCTATCAGTTCTACAATCTGATTCCGGTCTTAAACGTAACGGAAAATATGACATTGCCAGTGCTTCTTGACGGGCGCAAAGTCAATAAGGAGCGTCTTTTGGAATTGCTTGAAGTGTTGAAATTAAAGGGCAGGGAGAACCATCTGCCAAACGAACTCTCCGGCGGGCAGCAGCAGAGAGTGTCCATTGGCAGAGCCTTGATGAATGCCCCTGCGGTGATGCTTGCGGATGAGCCGACCGGCAATCTCGACTCCAAAAACAGTCATGAAATTATCGAACTGTTAAAATTGTCAAACAAAAAATATAATCAGACGCTGATTGTGATCACACATGATGAGTCGATCGCACTCCAGGCAGATCGCATTATCGCCATTGAAGATGGGCGCATTACGAGAGATGAGGTGATCCGCAAATGAAGATATTAAATAAAGTAACGCTTGCAGGCTTAAAGAAAAATAAGGTGCGCACGATCGTAACCATTATCGGGATTCTTTTGTCCACCGCGATGTTTACGGCAGTGACCACCAGCATCTCCAGCCTGAGAAATTATATGCTGAGAGTGACGATCGCGGAGGAGGGCGAATGGGAGGGTTCTTTTTATGGGATCGGGGAGGATGTTTATGAGGAAGTATTAAATGCGGAGGAAATAGACCGTGCCGTGGGGATCTATGAAATTGGTTACATGAGTATTGCAGATTCCTTAAAAAACGGAAGCGAGCCGCTTAACTGGGGGGATATTTCCCATCCCTATTTGCAATTTTGTAATCTTTCCGGAGATTTAGAGGTGGCACAGTCACTTGGGAAATTTTCCCTTATTGAGGGGAGAATGCCAGAGAATGAGAATGAAATTTTGCTTTCTAAAGAATTTGTAAATTATGGGAAACAAAAGTTAAAAATTGGAGATACCATTACCGGGAGCATAGGCTACCGGGAGTTTGAAGGCAAAATTTTAACGGGGCACGACTGGCTTATCCACAAAGATAAAAAGGATTCTGCCGAGCCTGCCTACAGTGAAAACCTGATTACCAGCCAGCAGGAAAGAACCTATACCATTGTCGGGATCTGCGACTGTGTGTTTGGATATATTGCCACACCGGGATTTATGGTATTTTGCGGGGGGGATTTCTCCACACTGAAACTTTTGTCCCAGAATAAGGGGATTCAGGGAGTCTATTTTACCGTAAAAGATCAGAAGGAGCTGTTTGATTTCCTTGACCGCTATCAATCTCTGGCATTAACTTATGATTATCACAGTCATCTTTTGTATATGGGTGGCATTTCGCGGGCAGATTCCTTCTCCAATGTGTATACCGGACTTGGTGTCATTCTATGTATTATTATTGTATTTGGCTCGGTCGCATTGATCTACAATGCCTTTTCGATCTCGATCAATGAGCGGATCAAACAGTTCGGTCTTTTGGCCTCCATTGGTGCGACAAAACGCCAGCTAAAACACAGTGTTTTGTTTGAGGCCTGTATGGTCAGTCTCTTTGGGATTCCGCTCGGTATCGGGGCGGGGATTTTGGGGATGAGCATTACCTTTTACGCGCTGCGCTACCGCTTTATCGGGCTGGTGGGTTCAGCCAACATCCCATTTTCAATGTATGTTGAGATCTGGGCACTTCTTGTAGCGGCAGTACTCGCCTTTTGTACAGTACTTATCTCGGCACTCCTTCCGGCGCGCAAGGCGATGAAGATTTCTGCTATTGAGGCTATCCGCCAGAATAGTGAGATTCGCATAAGCCGCAGGGCGGTGCGTACCAGGGGATTTTTTCACAAATTCTTTGGCATGGAAGGGACACTTGCGGACAAAAATTTTAGGCGCAACCGCAAAAAATACCGCGCGACAGTGATCTCACTTTTTGTCAGCATTCTTCTCTTTGTGTCCGCAAGCAGCTTTGTTGACTATTTAAAGGGAAGTGTTGCTTCGGTTACATCGGCAGACAATTACGATTTCCGCTATTATATCTATCCTGATCGCGGCTATACGGCGGAGGAAGTGCGCGATGTGATCGCTCCGGTGGAGGGGGTTACAAGTGCATTTGCGATAAAAAATTTATATGGAACAATGTTGGTGGAAAATGATTTTTTGACCGATGAATATATCCATTGGATGAAAGAGTCGGAACGCTACAGCTATGAGCGGGAACTGGCAGAAAAGACAACGGGGAAAGAGCGAATGATTTCGATTATCTATTTTTATTTTATGGAAGATAAAGAATACATCGACTACACCGAGCAGAATCATTTAACGGATCTTGGCTGGTTTTCTGAAAAAAAGAGCGCGCTCGCCTTTGACAGCGTAAGACATGAACTTTCTGGCAACCGCTATACCATTATTGATATGTTAAAGGAAAAAAATGGAAAATTAACCGGAAATTTCTTTGATATCCACTATGATAATGATGGGGAAGTAGGACCTATGGAAGATATGTTTGAGGAGGCGGAAACTTCCCATCTCACCTACACCGTAGTGGATGCGGAATTTCCGATCGGGTTGAATCGGATGTATCTCTCCTTTGTCTATCCGCTCTCCGCACTTTCCGAATTTCCGGAAATTGTCGCGCAGGAGCCATCTATGTCGGAGGCGGTCTATGTGGTGGGGGAGGGAAGTCTTACCGAGACTTATAACCGGATCTGTGACGCGCTGAACGCGCAGGGAATACCGGACTCGTCATTTTATAATATTGCGGAGCGGGATTCTTTTCAGCGCAATCTCATTGTGATTATCAATGTATTTTCCTATGGATTTATTGTGTTGATCTCGCTGATTGCCGCCGCCAATGTCTTTAACACGGTCTCGACCAATATTTCCCTTAGACGAAGGGAATTTGCGATGCTTGAGTCCATTGGCATGACCAAGAAAGCTCTCTACCGAATGCTCAATTACGAGTGTCTGCTCTACGGCATTAAGAGCCTTTGCTATGGACTGCCCGCCGCTGTTTTTGTTACCTTTCTTATTTATCGGGTGGTCAACGAGGGCTTTGTCCAAGATTTTTATATTCCAGTGCAGAGCATTCTGATCGCGGTTCTAAGTGTTTTTGCCGTGGTATTCTCCACTATGTTCTACTCGGTGGTAAAACTTGAGAAAAACAGTTTGGTGGACACATTAAAGAACGAAAACGTATAAATTTCTTACAAATATTTTAATTTTAAATTTAGCTGTGTCTTTTTTTGGAGGTTTGTGGTAAAATCCTTTTGTGGGGATTTTTAGCGAACCT
>CAJUCG010000119.1 GCA_910585065.1 uncultured Lachnospiraceae bacterium | reverse complement strand
GATTTTGCTTTCGGCGGCAAGTTTTGGCACCGTTTCTTCTTCCTTTTGTGGATTGCTCCCCAATTTTTCTGGGGAATTCCCCTGCGTTTTTCATAAAGCTTTTTGCAAAAATCCTAAAATATAACGGTGTTGTTAGGATTCCATAAAGGTTTTAAGAGCAATAATCTCTCATATCTTTATCGGCTTGAACATCATATTTCTTTAGATTCTTTTGAAAATCCATTATTTTCCAAAATATTCCATAATTCCTTCAACCATTCCCTCGACCAGTTTTTTCTGATAACTTGCCTTTGCCATCGCGCGATCTTCCTCCTCATTTGACATATAACCCATCTCCACTATTGTAACGGGAACCTCACACCAATTGATGCCGCTCATCGTATCCGTTTCCCATACTCCCTTGCTTTTTGCCCCCGTCTGCAAGAGCATTGCCGAAAGAATACAATCCGAAAGACTCCTGCTCTCCTTGTAGATCTCGGCGCAGTACGGATTGTTTTTTGTTGGACAGATGGTCATAATCCCATTTGCCGACGCATTTTCCGATCCGTTCGCGTGAACGCGGATAAAGATATCCGCTCCCGCCTCATTTGCAATTGCTGCTCGCTCCGCATTGCTGATATCCACCGAATTCGTCTCGCGCACCATAATAATATTGTAGCCCTCTGCCAGTAGCGCGTCCCGCAATTGAAGCGAAACAGAAAGGTTTAACTCATATTCCGACAACCCGAACCATTTTCCCGCTGTTCCTGAAGAAACCTTCGCTTTCTTTTCTGAGGCACCCGGTCCTACTGGTTCCTTCTCGTAATTACCTTTGCTCTGATGCCCCGCATCAATCACGATCCATGGCATATCCGGCAGCCCCTCATGCACAATCCCGCACCCTTCCTCTGCTTCTGGAGGATTTACTGGCGATTCCTCCTCTTCCTCCCCTTTTGGTTTTTCTTCCCCTTTCTCTTTTTCCGCTAAAAATTCCTTTGCCGCTGTTTCTTCCATTATGTACTGCGCAAACATATAGCCCGTTTTTCCTTCGTACTCCACCCGATACCATTCCCCTGCGCGTCCGTTCGCAACCACCCCCGTCCCGCGCGGCAGCAGGGCAATCACTTTTCCTTCTAAGGAAGGTTTTGTGCGCACATTGACCAATGCAACTGTAAGCATTTTTTTCTCATCAAACTCTGTTACTGAAATTTCTTTGATTTCCTCCTTATCTTTCCCTGACTCGGTTTCTTCTATTAGATAGTCTGCAAACATATAGGCAGTCTTTCCCTCATATTCCACCTGATACCATTCGCCCGTGCGCCCCGTCACAACAACCTTTGTCCCCCGTGGTAACAGGGTCACAACCTCACCGGTTAGCGCAGGTGCTGTGCGCACGTTAACTGAACCTGCCGTCCGCATCGCACGCGGCACAAAGTTCTTACTCTCTTTCCCTGTGTCAATCCCCTCCCCGCCAGAATTTGTTGGCAAATCTTCCTCCTTAGGCATATCTGCTCCCTTAGTCGGAGCATTCCCTTCTCCTGAATTATCTACACCTTCGGCTGGCGCACTTTCCTCAGGCGCGTCCGCTCCCTTAGTCGGGGTATTCTCTTCCTCTGAACTATCCGCACCCTCCGTCGGAGTATTTTCCTCAGGCGCGTCCGCTCCCTTAGTCGGGGTACTCTCTTCCCCCGAACTATCCGCACCCTTTGTCGGCGTACCTCCAGCATCATTCTCTGTATATTCCGCATTATCCCCTGTCCCGAAAAAACTTTCCTTCGTGCAGGCTGCACTGCTAGTAAGCAACACCATCATTCCAATGACTGCTGCCCGGTTCCATCTTCCTATCTTCCTCATTTTGTTTTTCTCCCTTCTCAACTTTTTTGCAAAACAATCTTTTCATCTCCAAAAATTTCTTTCAATCAAAAAACAAAAACTACAATATAAAAAATTTTCCTGCCCCATTCTTTACCCCCATACAAAATTATTTCTTCAAATTATACCATCCACCTTATTTTCTGTCAACTTTACTTCCAATATTTTTACAATATCTTCCTTATTTTTCCTGAAAAACTCCATTTTTCTTATGCCAATTCTTCCACTTTTTTAACTTTTTTTTCACACTGTGACATAAAAACAAAATTTGCGACAAATTAACGAAAAAATTATATTTTTTTATTTGCATATTACAGATTTTGTGTTATAATTAAGGATGTAACTCGTTGTTAAGTCTCAATTTAAAATAGGTGATTACAGTGGACTACAAAAAGCGTATTCGCGACTTGAGATTAGAGAATAATCTCACACAGGAATCTGTCGCAAGAAATGTTCTTAACATTTCACAGACTATGTACGCTCGCTATGAGCGTGGTGCCAACGAGATGCCGATCAGACATCTGATCTCGTTGAGCAAGTACTACAAAGTGTCAACCGATTACATACTGGCACTGACAAACGACAGATAATCTTTCCGCTTTTCTATGTCGCGTCGCAGCGAACGCGAAAGGGATGAATGTAGAAATACATTCATCCCTTTCATCATTTTTCCCCTCACTTTTCTTGAAAGAACAAAACTCTTCTACAACTGTACGATCTCAATCTGTTCGGTCAGCGCATGAATATGTTCCGCACTCGCAAACTCCGTCTGGAACACGCTCGCACTTCCCGCCGCAATCCCTAAGCGCAGTGCCGTCCGGTAATCATTATCCTCTAAATATCCCGCCAAAAAGCCCGCGACCATCGCGCCGCCCGCACCGACGGTATTGACCACCTCACCCTGCGGAGCCGTGCCGTAAAGTACTTGTCCATCTTCCGTCAAAAGCACCGCGCCTTCGTCCGACATGGATACTAATACATTGCACGCGCCCTCCTCCCTCAATTTCTTCGCATAAAAGATCGCATCATCCCTGGTTTCCACTGCTGTTCCCATTACCTCGCTAAGTTCATGGAGATTCGGCTTAATCAGGAACGGATGGCATGGCAGTGTTTTTAACAGCAAATTCTTTGTCGCGTCCACCACAACCCGCACGCCTTTTCCCTCCACGTACTTTGCCATATCCATATACACGGTCTCCGGAAGTCCAGTCGGCACGCTGCCGGAAAGCACCAAAATATCGCCCTCCTCAATCATATCAAAACGCCAGTAAAGTGCCGCAAGCTCCTCCTTGCCAACCTTAGGTCCCCGCCCGTTAATTTCCGTTTCTTCCTCATGATGTATTTTCAGATTGATGCGCGAGAACCCCTGCCCCGCATAAATAAAGTCCGCTCGCACACCTCGCTGTTTTACCAGGCGGACAATCTCCTCCCCGGTAAAGCCAGCCACCACGCCAAGTGCTGCCGTCTTCACGCCAAGATTACGCAGCTCTAACGACACATTGATACCCTTGCCCCCTGGAAGCAAAATCTCCTTCTCCGTCCGGTTCACAAGCCCAGTCTTTAAAGTTTCCATCTTCACATTATAGTCTAGGGATGGATTTAAGGTTACTGTGTAAATCATAGGAATCACCTCGCCTTTCTTTATAGTTAAATTATAAAATTTATTGTCGCCGCTGTCAATGGCACATTAAAAATTTTCCTTTCCTCTAGAAAATCCAAATGCAGTATGCTATAATAATTCTGGGCTCTCTGTCACGCAGGAACCCACACAAAATAAACCGCAGAATGGAGGTCAACCATGCAGACAAAGAAAACAAGAAGGCTATGGGCATTCTTACTGCTCCTTAGTATGCTCTTTACGCTTTCTCCGGCAGCCGTAAGCAAGGCAGCGGAAATGCCGGAAGCCGTCCTAAACGGCGAGGAGCACGCAGAACTTACCCTAAAGGAAATTTTTGAAAACTACGAACACACCGACCCGACCGAATTTTACGCTGGTCTCGATGAGATGAAAAAACTGGCGGAGACGGAGGAGAACGCAGAGGAAGCGAAAGAACTCTACGATAAACTGGATATTGCCTACACAAAGGCATACACAATGTGGATTACCACCACAGTTGCAACCCGTGTGGATGCAGCGAACGCAGCGATGTTGGAGGAGGACTCTTACAATACCATCCTGATCAACGAGATGCGTGACAAATTTTGCACCTGTATGCGCGATATTCTCGATCTGCCGGGCGCGCAGGATATTGTGGAAGATTTGACTGAGGACGATATCGAATTCTTCTCCTCCTATGAGGAAATGACGGATGAACAGCTTGATGCCACCAAACGCGAACAGGCACTGCTTCAGGAATACGGCACAAAACAGCTCGAGGCAAATACATTCACCGTCACGGTAAATGGAACAGAGATGGGATTTGCTGATATCGAGGCGGCTATGATGATGGGACTGTTAGATACGGATACCTACCTTTCCAAGCATATGGAATTGATGGATAAGCAGAACCAACTGCTTGGGGATGTTTATCTTCGCTTAGTCAAAGTGCGCAAAGAAATTGCCAAATTAAACGATTATGACAATTACAATGAATATATGTATGAGTCCTATGGGCGTGATTACACCCCAGAAGAAATTCAGAAATTCTGTAATTCCGTAAAGACGTATCTCTCTGAGCCATATTACTATATGCAGAATCTTGTGGATTTTTCCTCCCCAGCTCTGTTAATCCAGTACACGCCGGAAGAGATTTTTAAGAATCTTTCCACCTATATTCCGCAGACTTCCGCAGATCTGCAGGAAGCCCTCGACTATCTGATCAATAATGAACTTTATGATATTGCCTATTCCGATGTGAAAATGTCCGGTGCCTTTACTACATACTTTCCTTATTACAATGCGGAATGCATTATTATGCAGCCAAATGGAAACACCTACGACTTTTTGACGATGGTACATGAGTTTGGACATTTTAATGCAGCTTATCAGCAGGGCAGCGCAGATTCCCTCGATATTGCAGAGGTGCAGTCACAGGGGCTTGAGTTTTTGTTTATGGAACATTACGAGGATATTTTTGATGAGGATGCGGATACTCTTGAGGAATATAGTACCCTTCAGCTCCTCTATGCCTTTATCTCCGGATGTATGAATAATGAGCTGGAAACCTGGGCTTATCTGCAGGAAGATCTCACCTTGGATGCACTGAATAAAAAACATGAAGAACTGCTTATCGCTTACGAACAGATGCAGCCGGATACCTGGATAACACAGTATTACGGCAAGAGCTGGGTGCAGACACCACACTACTTTACCAGCCCATGTTACTATATCAGTTATGCAACTTCCGTAGCTGGTGCTTTTGCCATCCGCGAACTTAACATAGAAAATCCGACCGCGGCGGTAAATGCTTATCTTTCCATAGCCAGTGCCGAGACGGACAAGGGTTTTACCGAAGTGATGGAGGAGGCAGGTCTTGGCGATGTACTTGCCCCGGAAAGTATTCAGATGATAGGTGAAGACTTAATGGAGCATTTCGATCTCAAAAAGCGTTTTGCAGAAAAACTGGCACAGATACAGCAGCCTGATCCGGAAGAACCACAGCCGGAGGAGGAACAGGAGGACTCTGGCAAGACAGAATCCGCCAGCGAAAAGAGCTGCTATGTGCGCAAGGGCGACACTTTAGCAAAAATTGGAAATCGCTGCAAAGTGGACTGGAAAGAAATTGCAAAATTAAATGGAATCGAATCCCCATATAAGATTTATGCAGGGCAAAAACTTCTCCTTCCAGAAAATGCAGTGGTTACTCCGGAAAAAGTAAAAGTTCAGAAAGGGGATACCCTTGGCAAGATTGCCGCTTCGCTTGGAATGAACTGGCAGATTCTTGCTGAAGCACTTGGAATTGAAGCACCTTATATGATCTATGAGGGACAGATATTAGAGTTTACCTATTAAAAATTGAGTGGGAAAATTTTTCTCTGCACATGGACAGGGACTTTTCTGCTGAAATAAACTTCGGCAGAAAAGTCCCTGCTCTTTTATTATCTGGATACTTTTTTATAGGTAAGTTTACTTTCCAAATTTTTACTTTTTTGATTCTTCCCTTCTGCAATACACAAAATAATAAAAGAATCCAACCGCATCCGCCAAAAACCACCCGATCGGCACTGACCACCAGATCCCAATCACCCCCAAAGCCGGAATTTTTGAGAGCAGGTATGCCAAAAACACCCTTGTGCCAAGAGAAAGCACAGTAAGTACCACCGACATTTCCGGTTTTCCCAATGCCCGGTAAAGTCCGTAGAGCAAAAAAAGACAGGCAATCCCACAATAAAATACCCCCTCGATCCGCAGATACCGCACTCCCTCCTCAATAATATCCTCCCCGTCCATATCCACAAACATTGCCATAAGCGGACGGGCAAAAATAAATACCAAAACAGAAACGATCACGCCAAATACGGACGAAGCAAAAACTGCGCCGCGAAATCCCTCACTCACACGCTCTTGTTTGCCCGCGCCGTGATTCTGGGCAATAAAAGTGGAGAAAGCGTTGCCAAAATCCTGCACGGGCATATAGGCGAACGCATCAATTTTGACCGCGGCAGCAAAGGCGGCCATTACCACTGAACCGAAACTATTTACCAGCCCCTGCACCATCAAAATACCAAGATTCATGACGGACTGCTGAATACAGGTAAGCACGGAAAAACTCGCGATCTCCCTCAAACATTCCCCTCGAACGCGCCGCTCCTTTTTTGCTATTTTTAAGTAAGGCACCCGCACAAATGCATAAAAACTTATCCCCACCCCGGACATATACTGCGCAATCACTGTTGCCGCCGCTGCTCCCGCTACCCCCCATTGAAGATCAATAACAAACCAGAGATCTAACAGGATATTTAGCACGGTCGAAACTGCCAAAAATACCAGCGGAACCAGCGAATTTCCCAAAGCCCGCAGCAGAGAGGCAAAATAATTATAAAGAAATGTAGCAAAAATACCACCAAAAATCACGGCAAGATACACTCTCATATCACCCCATACCTCTTTTGGCACCTTCATAAAAACTTCGATCCCATCAAGAAAAAAGTACGCGAGAAGATTCAGCAGAATCGTCAGGAAAAAAATAAGCGTGAAGGAGGCGCAGATTCCCTCTTTCAATCTTTGTTCCTCCCTCTCGCCAAACCGGATTGAAAAGAATGTCCCACTCCCCATACACAAACCAAGGAGAATTGAGGTTAAAAACGTCATCAGCGTAAAGGACGATCCCACGGCGGCCAATGCATTTTTTCCTAAATATTTTCCCACAATCAGAGTATCCGCAATATTATAGCATTGCTGTAAAAGATTTCCAAGTATCATGGGGATGGCGAATAAAAACATGGATTTCATTACGCTCCCCTGCGTCATATCCCGGTTCATTTAAAAAATGTTCTCCCTGTCTTTTTATGTCTATTTTTATTTTAAAAGTATATTTTATATTGATGTTTTTGTCAACTATTTTCCAGTTTCCCTGGCAATCTTTTATCCGTATGCATTCTTTTTTGTGCCTCAAGAAATCATATCTGATTTCTTATTTATACATTAATTTTCTATTTTATTCCAGTATCTACAATCTTTATTCCAACAATTCTTTAAATTTTTGCGCGTTTTTTCAGTTGACAAGCGGACTTTTATCGTCTATAATATCTCGGATAGCGGGCAGTTGTTCCTAGAAGGCAGTAAGAACGAACTGCCGATATTATCATGGAGGAGAATGGTACTTATGGCAGAAAAGAAAAATATTTTGACTTATGCAGGTTTAAGGCAGCTTGAGGAGGAACTTCAAGATTTGAAGGTGAACCGCCGCAGACAGGTGGCACAGAAAATCAAGGAAGCCAGGGAGCAGGGCGACCTTTCCGAAAATGCAGAATATGACGCGGCAAAAGACGAGCAGCGGGACATCGAGGCACGTATTGAGGAGATTGACAAAATTCTTAAAAATGCGGAAGTCGTTGTGGAGGAAGATGTTGATGTGGACGCAATCAACATTGGATGCAGTGTAAAAATTATGGATATGGAATACGAAGATATTCTGGAATATAAAATTGTGGGTTCGACCGAGGCAAACAGTTTAAAGGGAAAGATTTCCAATGAATCCCCTGTCGGCAAAGCCTTAATCGGTGCAAAACTTGGTCAGGTGATCGAAGTTGAAACACAGGCAGGCATAATCCAGTACAAAGTACTTGAAATCCAAAAGACAAACTAAATTTATAAAGGCAAAAAAAATAAATTAAACAATTCAGATTTTTAATATTGACATTTTAAATATTTTCTAGAAAAGAGGGGATACCGTGGCAGAGGAAGTAAGAGATATTCAGGCGGAGGAAACCGCCTCAAGGGAGGAAGTCAACAAATTAATTCAGGTGAAGCGCGAAAAACTGGCACAGCTTCAGGCGGAGGGAAAGGATCCATTTAAGATTACAAAATATGATGTGACACATCACAGCAAAGAGATCAAGGATGGCTTTGATGCCCTAAACGGCACAGAAGTATCCATTGCGGGACGCATGATGCAAAAGCGTGTGATGGGTAAGGCATCATTTTGCAATGTACAGGATCTTGCGGGCAATATCCAGTCCTATGTCGCGCGCGACTCGGTGGGCGAGGAAGTCTATGCCGGATTTAAGAAATTTGACGTTGGGGATATCATTGGTATCCGGGGCAAGGTATTCCAGACAAAGACGGGGGAGATCTCTGTACACGCACAGGAAATTACACTGCTCGCCAAATCGCTCAACGTTCTTCCGGAAAAATACCATGGTCTGACAAATACTGATCTGCGCTATCGCCAACGCTATGTGGATCTGATGATGAACCAGGAGGTAAAGGATACCTTTATCAAGCGGTCGAAAATCCTTGCCGCCATCCGCAAATATCTTGCGGGCGAGGGCTTTATGGAGGTGGAAACGCCGCTTTTGGTAGCAAATGCGGGCGGTGCCGCCGCAAGACCGTTTGAGACGCATTTCAACGCGCTCGACGAAGATTTCAAGCTGCGCATCTCGTTGGAATTATATTTAAAGCGTCTGATTGTCGGCGGTTTGGAGCGTGTGTATGAGATTGGACGCGTCTTCCGAAATGAGGGGATCGACACAAGACATAATCCGGAATTTACACTGATGGAACTTTATCAGGCTTACACAGATTACAATGGCATGATGGATCTGACAGAAAATCTTTACCGCTATGTGGCAGAAGAAGTGCTTGGTACCACGAAAATTACTTATAATGGGGTTGAGATGGATCTTTCCAAACCATTTGCACGCATCACAATGGCGGATGCAGTAAAGCAGTACTCCGGTGTGGATTTTAGTGAGATTCGCACATTGGAGGAGGCGCGGGCAACTGCCAAGGAACATCATATAGAGTTTGAGGAACGCCACAAAAAAGGAGATATTCTAAATCTTTTCTTTGAAGAATTTGTCGAGGAACATTTAGTGCAGCCAACCTTTGTTATGGATCACCCTGTCGAGATCTCTCCTCTGACAAAGAAAAAGCCGGACAATCCGGACTATGTGGAGCGTTTTGAATTCTTTATGAACGGCTGGGAGATGGCAAATGCCTATTCTGAGTTAAATGATCCGATCGATCAGAGGGAGCGGTTTAAGGCACAGGAAGAACTTTTAGCCCAGGGCGATGCTGAGGCAAACACAACTGACGAAGATTTTATGAATGCGTTAGAGCATGGAATGCCGCCGACGGGCGGAATTGGCTTTGGAATTGACCGCATGGTTATGCTGTTAACGGATTCTCCGGCAATCCGCGACGTACTGCTTTTCCCGACGATGAAAAGTCTTTCCTGATTTTAGAGCCGGAAAAGCCCGGAAATAAAGGAAAGTTGAAAATTGTAAAACTGTCAAATTGGCGGTTTTATCTCAAATTTATCTCAATTCAATATGGTTTGAAAGTAAAAGGCACTCAATACCTTGGTTGGTATCGGGTGCTTTTCATTTTTTATTAAAGTCCGGGGAGAGGTTTCTCTAATGGTTCGAGTGTGGAATCTACTTCATCATTCCATGATTTTCTAATGCTATTGAGAAAGTTGCCAAACGATAAATTACATTGATATTATATGCAGATACCAGGAAAGTATGCAGACTGGCAGCAGGACACAAAAGCATCCTTAACAGTGGGAAATAGTGGGATTGCGCCGCCTGCTGCCTGGTATATGGCGTAGAGTAGCAGGGCAAGGGCTTATTGTCTGCCGGACATGGGGATTTGCAGATAATCAATCA
>CAJUCG010000118.1 GCA_910585065.1 uncultured Lachnospiraceae bacterium | reverse complement strand
AGAACCGGGTACGCGTTTATTTCTATCTGGCTTGTGGGTATTGTCTTTCTCTTTTTAAGACCTCTTGGAATGGCATTCTACTATGCATTTCAGGAGATGACCATCACAACGGAGGGAATGCAATATAAATTTGTGGGATTTGAAAATTTTATCTATAAATTCCGCGATGATATTTACTTTTTTGACAGCACAGTCTGGCCGGGATTGTCCAAATTCCTGATTGAAGTGCCAATCTGCGTGATTTTCAGCCTGTTTATTGCCATTGTGCTAAATCAGAAATTTAAAGGACGCACCTTTGCAAGAGCATTATTTTTCCTGCCCGTGATTATCACATCGGGAATTGCCATCCAGGTACTGCGCTCCTACGGGCTTGACACTTCGATGGAAACGGAGAATACCTATTTATTTTCCAGCAATGGTGTGGCGGAGATTTTAAGTTCTGCAGGGCTGCCCATGGGAGTTGTCGATGTCTTCACGCAAATTTCCAACCGGATCTTTGATATTGTGTGGATGTCCGGGATACAGATTATTTTGTACCTGTCCGGACTTCAGGGAATCCCGGCGGCGGAGTATGAGGCGGCGCAGATTGAGGGCGCGACAGCATGGGAATGTTTTTGGAAAATTACCTGGGTCAGGATCTCCCCTATCACACTTGTCGTTGTCGTCTACTCGCTGATTGATTCATTTACAAATGTGTCGAATGTAATGATCAAGTTTGTATATGAAGAGTACTCGGTAAGGGGCAATCTTGGAGGAAGTTCGGCACTTGGGCTTTCCTACTGCCTGGTCGCGTTCCTGATTATTATTCTGGTGTATGCGGTAACTTCGAAACATGTGTTCTATGTCAATGAAGCATAAGAGCGGGGAAAGAGGTAGCTATGGAAAATATAATTGCTGAGAGAAGAATGAGGGAGAAATCTGTCCCGAAATTTCGGATAAAAAAGAAAAAACTTTATAAATGGGGGCAATATGTCTGGGTCATCTGCCGTTTCCTGTTAATTTTCGGGCTTGGTTTTGTCATTTTGTATCCGCTGCTTCAAATCCTTTCCAAGGTATTTATGCCGACAAGCCAATACCAGGATTTAAGCGTGATTTGGATACCTAAGTCACTGACGCTAGACAATATTAAAAATGCGATAGAATATGTAAAATTCTGGCCGTCCCTAGCAAATACACTGATTTTAGGACTAAGCTGTGCCGCGATCCAGATCATCGTGTGCGCGCTGACAGGCTACGGTTTTGCAAGGTTTCGCTTTCCGCTTAGAGAGCCGCTGTTTTTGCTTGTGATCCTAACGATTATCGTGCCGACACAGATTATTTTCCTGCCGTCGTTCGTGCAGTACCGATTTTTTGATTTCTTCGGAATCAGCAGGATTTTGGGACTTATCACAGGAAAGAATTACACGGAATTTGCAGCTAGTTTAATTGACAGTCGCTGGTCGTTTTGGATACCCTCATTTTTCGGCGTGGGACTGCGCTCCGGAATCTTTATCTATCTGTTTCGGCAGTGTTTCCGAAATATTCCAAAAGAACTTGAGGAGGCAGCAAAAATTGATGGCTGCGGCAGCATTACCACCTTTGTGCGCATTATGCTGCCGAACGCAAAGTCTTCCATCCTGACTGTATTTTTGTTTTCGCTTGTATGGCACTGGAATGAGTACACCCTGACAAAGACGTTTTTCCCGCAGAAATTTCAGCCGCTTGCTGTACAGCTAAAGCTTGCGATTGAGGCGATGACAAGCGATCTTGCGGTGCGCACAAACCTCTCATTCCAGATGGGTGTTACTTACGCTGCCGTTCTGCTCTTTATTTTGCCAGTGTTAATTATCTATATTTTTACGCAGCGCTGGTTTGTGGAAGGTGTGGAGTCATCCGGGATCAAGGGTTAAAAATTTGGTTTTTATGGGTATACTGCACAGCATTTTCTTATTTTGCCCGTGCAGTACCCCTAAAAATAAACAACGCATTTTTTTAAAGGAGGAATTTATTATGAGAAAGAAAGCATTACTTAGCACAGCATTAACCGCGGCAATGGTAACAACGATGTTGACCGGATGCGGAGATACGTCGGACTCGACTTCGACCCCAACACCAACCAGCGCGCCAAGCCAAACGACAAGTACGCCAAAGCCGACCGAAGCGGCTGAGCCGACGAAGTCGGAGGAACCGGGGGAGGCTACACCCGAACCGACAAGAGCAGAAGAGCAGAAGCCGGATGAGGGGAACGCAGCATATTCAAGTCTTCTTGAAATTGACAAGTTGGAAAATCCAAATGTTATTGTTGATTTGTATTGGAACCCGGAAGGCAGGGACAATTTCGAGATGGCGGCGATCAAGCGTTATGAGGAGAAATACGGCGCGGGCACTGTTACGGTCAATGTTATTGGCTGGAATGGCGGAATTGAGGCGATGCAGCAAAATATTGCGGCGGGAACTCCTTCCGACTTGATTTTTACCGAGGGTAATGCCTGCTTCCCAAGCTACGTAACAAAGAATTATTTTCAGCCGATCACGGAGTTAGTAAAACAGGATATGGGCAGCAGCTTTATGGATGAAGCTTCAATGAATAATTTCAAGTACTGTGATGAGTACTATGTATTTACCAACAGTGCAAGGACAAAGCCATATCTTCTGGCATATTATATTCCAATGTTTGAGGAGAATGGTCTTGAAACACCGGGCGAACTTTACGCGAAGGGCGAGTGGACATGGGATAAATTTATTGAATACTGCGATCTTTTAACCGTGGATACGGACGGCGACGGCGTGATCGACCAGTGGGGCTTAGGACCGCGCTACAAGCTGCAGAATTTCGCGTATGCAAGCGGGATCATCGGCATTGAGGAAGTGGGCAACGGCTTCTTAAAGTCCAACTGGGACGATGAAAATATGTTAAAATACTTTGAGTTTATCACCAAGCTTGAGGGCATCCAGGCGCGTGCGGAGGGCAACAACGGCTGGCTTGGAATCGGTGCGATGTACATTGAAGCAATCAATCATGAGCAGCTTGCAAACCGCGATGAGAATGGTGTGATCCTCAGCAACAATGAGGATACCAGTTTTGTGCCGCTGCCTACAATGGATGGCTCTATGGCAACCACACCGGTTTGGGATAACGGCTACGCGATCCCGAACGGATCGAAAAATCCGCTTGCCGGTGCAGTTCTCGCATCCATGATTCTTGACGAGTACGCAAAGGGTCTTAGAGCAGAGCAGGAAATTTATATGACACCGGAGGAGATCACCCTGTATTATGAGTGCATGAGCAAGAGTATTGCGCAGAGAAAGAACAGCGATCTATATGAGGGCGTAACAATGGATTACGGCGAAACAGAAGCAAAAGAGGGTACACCGGCAGCAACCATCGTGGATACTTATAAGAATGTGGTAAAGACGGAAGTACAGTCCTACAACGATAAGCTTATGCAGAAGCTGGGAAATTAACAAAAGAGATTGCCGGAAAAAAATGGTTATGATCGCCGGAAATAGGTGGATTCCCCTCTTGTATTATTTGGGATATCGTTTATAATGGAGACAAACGCAAAGGAGAGGACAGGGCGCAATGGATCGGTTGAAGCTTTATGCGGTTCCGCAGGGAATTATCAAAAGTCAGGATTTTAAGATCAGGCTTCGCGCAAGAGGCGGGGAATGGCAGGAGACAGAGGCATATTTAGTCAGAGTGGATATGCATACAGTCTCGGAAGTGTCGTTTGTATACTTTGATTTTTCAGGCGGAGTTGAATGTGAAATTACCAGCCTAAGGTGCGGCATTGAAACTGTCGATATCCGACCGGCATCCAAACAGATACATTTCCGCAGGAAGGGGGATATAATTTCCTTCTTCCTGTTGGAACCGGCAAAGCTTTCCATTGAGATCAATGGAGATCGCCTTCACAATCTCCATCTGATGGCGGGGGAAGCAAAGGTATATTTAAACAGCGTAAAAAACGGGGGAAAGCGGGTTTATTTAGAGGGGGGAAGATTAGCGCGCCTTGAGGAAGCCTGGGCACTTCGGGCGGAGAATGAGAATGGACCGGAGGATGTGATCTCGATGGAGGGGGTTTCTATCCACGATCCTGCGGAGCTTTCGGAGCGGTTAAAAAAGATTGGGAAAGGAGCAGTGCTGTGCTTTGGGGCGGGACTGCACTATATCAAAGGCTCAATTTTTGATGTTCCCTCCCATGTCCAGATCGAGATCGAGGGCGGCGCGGTGGTTCTTGGTTCCTTCCGGATAACAAATGAGCAGTATGTTTCCATTATGGGGCGCGGGATTATCTATCTTGGCTATCTGAAAAAGGAAAGTTATCTGCGCGGTGTGGATATCAACAATTCCGCCCATGTGTTGGTGGAGGGAGTTACGATTTTAAATCCGACGCACAATATTATCCGCCTGGGCAGTGTCTACGATATTGTAATTGAGGATGTCAGGGGATTTGCCCATATGGGATGGTCAGTCGGCATCAATATGATGGCGTGTGAAAATGTTCTGATCAAGGATGTGTTTTTGCGTAGTTCTGATGATTGTATTACCGTATATGGAAGAAGATATGAGTATCTGGGAGATTCTGGAAATGTGCAGGTAAAGGGCTGCATCCTCTGGGCGGATGTGGCGCACCCGACCAATATCGGAACACATGGCGATTCCGGCAACGGGGGGAACACGATTGAGAATGTTTTGTTTGAGGATATTGATATTCTTGAACATCATGAACTGCAGGATGATTATCTCGGCTGTCTTTGCATCAATGCGGGGGACGGGAACACCATCAAAAATATTACTTACCGAAATATTAGAGTGGAGCCGTTTGAGCGCGGAAAACTGTTTGATATTCAGATAAAATGGAATAAGAGATATAACCCGATCCCGGGAAAATGGGTGGAGCATATCCTGTTTGAAAATATCCGGTATACCGGGGACGGGGAGGTTACTTCCGAGATCTGCGGTTTTGATGAGGAAAAAAAAGTCGTGGATGTGAAGTTTAAGGAATTGTATGTACGCGGAAGGCATATTACTTGCCCGGAGGAGGGAAATCTCCATATCGGGGAATTTGTGGAGAAGGTAGTATTTGAATAAGATTGCGGGGCTGCCTGCAAAGCAGGATGGAAACTGTTTTGCGGCAGCCCTTTTTTATGCGCATGGGCATCAATGTGCACAAAGGCGCAGAAAAAATAGGTCAGTAGAAGCTGACGGGTGTCCGATGATTGGGAGGAAAAATGAAACAGGTTTTTTTTGAGGGGAATTCCATTTGCTTAGATAAAGCAGGGGAGGAATACCGTATCGCGTTTCCTGCCGTGGCGGACCTTTCAGGGCAGGAAGGGATTAGACTTTATGTGGAACTTTTAAGTGAGGGAACAGCGGAACTTGAGGTGGTACTTATCCCGCTTTCCGTTGCGCGTCCGGAGTTTTTTCCTGCGATTACCGGAAATATTTTTGTAGCGGGAATAGGGGGACATACTCTGGAACTCCCATTTGAACAGTTTGATTTTCCACAGATGGTACGGGCGTTTTTAAATTATGTGGACGGTGTTTTGGTACGCCTAAAACAGGGCGTTCCTGTGCAGTTAAAGCGCGTGGAAGCGGACATTATGGGAGATTTCTTTGTGCGGGCAGCCTATAGCGCGGGGGCGGGGGATGGGGAAGAGTGGGTGGAATACCCTGTTTTTGTAGAGAACCGGGCGGCGCGTAAAAGATTTGTCAATATCCGTCAATGCAGATATGGAAAGGAATGCCTTGTGGTAAAATACGAACCATATTTGCTGCTCGAAGCCGGGGAGTGCAAAGAGTATGTTGTCAGGATTTTGATAGCGGAGGATCTCCCGGCGGGAGGACTTGAGAAAAGTCATTTTCTTTTTGTGCCGGACGGGGAGGCGAAAAAGGCAAGGACACTGGTATTTTCCACAGTAAGGAGGAGAGAACACCCCTATCTTTTGCTAAATAGAAAGCAGTGGAAAGCGCGAAGAGAGGCGATCTTATCCGATAAGATCCTCTTTGCGGCATTCGAGGAAAAATATTTGCAAAGAGCAAAGGAGTGGGAAGTTCCCCTGCCATCCAAGGAGAAAGATTTTGTCTATCCATCCTATGTACAAAACGAACTTTTTGCGGCGGTGGTTTCCTTAGAAATCACGGGAAAAGAAATTTATCGAAAAAAGTCCATGGACTTTTTTTCTGGTTTGCTTGATGAGGAAAAGGGATATCTTTCCACAGAGAAATCCTATTTTGAATTTATCGAGTCAAAAAAAGAGTATGAGAAAGGGGATTTTAAGGTGCGCCGCGCACAGAATGCGGGCTGGGTGCAGGAAGCAGAATTTTTTAACCGCATTGCCATCTGCTACGATCTGCTTTATCCATTTTTTACGTTTAAGGAACATAAGAAAATGGAGTTTTGTCTGCGCAATTATATGGATTTTGCCTCCTGGCGTTTGACGGATGGAGATGGAAATAATTTCCAAATAGCGGAATCCGCTGCGGGGCTGCTCTGCGCGATGGTCTTGCAGGATCAGAATATGGTGGAGCGTTTTCTGTACGGATACAATGGAGTGTTTGACCTGATTTCCTCTGTATTTCTTGATGACGGGATGTATTTTGAGGAGGCATCGGGATATGTGCGGCTTGCAGGAGAACTGTTTTTTGATATCGCGAACGCAGCGGAGAATTTCGGGATTTCCATTAAGGAGATAAAGGTTCCTGCTTCCTTTGACCGGAAAATTCTGCACGCGCCCTGGGCGATGCGGGAGTGCTGGGCAGAGGATCAAAAACCATTCCTCGGCATGAGTTTTTCGCGGTTTGAAAAATTTACTTCAGCGACAAGAGGGCTAAAGGAGTTTTTTGACTGCACAGCAAAGCTTTTGACAGAGGACGGGATTTTATTTTCGATAAACGACAGCAATGAGCAGGATTTTACAGAACTTTATCAGAAAGCATACTATCTTTATGGCGGTGAGAAGTATAGGAAAATTGCAAAGAAGGCAAAAAATCCGGAGCTTTTATTTGTGCGGGAAGAGAAGAGTAAGAAGAAATATAAAGATAAATTTCTGGATAGGAAAATAGAAGCGCAAAAAGATAGAGAGAAAGAATCCCTGCTCCTTCCCGGCGCGGGCTTTGGTATTTTAAGATGTGGGGACTGTCAGGTTGTGCTAAAATTTGGAGTACATGGGGGCTATCATGGACATTTTGATCGATTGAGTCTTGCCTCGTTTTTTAGCGGGGGAAAAACCTTTCATAATAATGAATATGCGTGGTATGGCTATACTTCCTTCCTCTTTAAAATGTGGGTGCAAACCTCGATGGCACATAATATGGTGGTAGTGGATGGACGGATGCAAAAGCCGTCGTCGTGCAGATGTACTTACTATGAGCCGAAAGGGGAAGCTTTTCTGGAAAACTGCACGGAAGATAATTTAGCGGGGGAAAAAGGGCAGCAGGATGGCGGGAAAGATACTTTCTGCGCCGTCTGTGCGGAAACGATCACGGAATGGATGGACCCTCCCTACGGGGGACAAACACCGTATCCACTCTCCTTTCCAAAAGAAAAATGCGAAAAAGAGGGACGCTATATTTTAATGCCAAAAGAACCGCGAGGGCAGGGGGAGATCGGGGAATTCTCGGAGCCGGTTTTCCAGAGGAGGCTGCTTGTGCTTTTTCATGGCTATTGTATTGTCTGGGACTATCTTGCAGGAAACCAAAATCATCGCTACGACTGTCTGTACCATCCAATGGGCAGGTTTGACAATGAGGATGGACTTATATTTTCTTTGAGGGAACGCCTTTTTAGCGATCCGTTCGGAGCAGGGCAATTTATCACCAATTGCCATACAGCGTGGACAAAGGGCGCGGTTTGCCTGCGCTTTCACGATGCGTCCTCCCGCGTCAATCCCAATGATATTATGGATTTTACACCGGAGAGTGCGGTGTGGCGAGCCTGGCCTAAGATTGGCGAGGTAACCATTGCGAGATACCCGCAGCGAAGCGATCATTTTACTGCGGAGGAGATCGCAGAAAATTCAAATTTTTTGCAGGAACCGCTAAAAAAAACAGTCAGCTTTACCGTATGCGGAAGAGAGGCAGAATTTATTACCCTCTTGGAATCGGGGGAGAAAACAGGGAAGGTAAAAGAAATTTGCTGCGAAGATTTTTCCACCCTGATCATCAGTGAAAATAATGGAAATAAATGGAAAATAGTGGCGAATGGAATGAATGATTTCCATGCATCACAGGGGGAAAATACAGGGGAAAAAATAAAAGAACACGCAATTTCAATAAAAATTTTTAAATAAAGGGGAGCTTTTATGCAGAAAATACAAAATCCAATCCTTCGCGGGTTCCATCCGGATCCTTCAATTATCCGGGTGGGGGAGGATTATTATATTGCCACCTCAACATTTGAGTGGTGGCCGGGGGTGCGTCTGCACCATTCAAGAGATTTAATTCACTGGGAGTTTATCGGCTACCCGCTCAATCGCATCTCACAGCTTGACTTGCGCGGGGTGGGATCTTCCCAGGGAGTCTGGGCACCATGCCTGACCTATGATCAGGGAAAATTTTATTTAGTTTACACTGTGGTAAAGGCATTTTACTGCAATATGTACGATACGGAAAATTATCTGGTCACAGCAAGCGATATCAATGGACCTTGGTCGGAGCCAATTCCCCTAAATAATTTCGGGTTTGACCCCTCTCTGTTTCATGACGAGGACGGACGCAAATATATGGTCAGCATGGTAACCGATCATAGAATTCCCAAAAAGTATGCGGGGCGGCTGGTTCTTCAGGAGTTTGATGCGAAGGCAGAAAAAATGGTCGGACTGGTAAGGGATATCTACTGCGCAGATGGGATTTTTTTAGAAGGTCCGCATATTTTTAAACATCATGGCTGGTATTATTTATTTTGTGCGGACACTGGAACGGGGGAAGGGCATGGACAGACCATTCAGCGCGCAAAAAATATCTGGGGACCTTATGAGATGTACCGCCCAGTGGATGAGAAACGCCTGGAAGGAGAGGCTTATTCCATTCTGACTTCAAGGCATCATGAGGATATTCTTTTGCAAAAGGCAGGGCACTGCGATCTGGTGGAAACGCAGGATGGCGAATGGTATGCTGTGCATCTTTGCGGGAGGGTGAGTAAGGATCGCAACCCGGAAGATGCGGCGCGCTTTGCCGGGGCAAGAAGATATATGCTTGGCAGGGAAACCGCCATCCAGAAAATGGAGTGGACAAAGGAGGACTGGCTGGTCTTAGCAGGCGGCGGAAATACGCCAAAAGATATGGTACAGGCACCGGAATGTGCAAAAAGATGGAACAGTGATTCTGTAGAAACAGAAACTATGGCAGAAAAAAAAGAATCCGCACTTCGTTCCTTTACCCGCGATGATTTTAATGCCTCCGAACTTTCTTTGGATTATCAGTCCCTTCGCATTCCGATGGATGAAGGCTATATTTCGCTTACCGCGCGTCCGGGCTGGCTTAGAATGTACGGAAGAAGCGGTTTGGCATCCCGTTTTTCCCAGACGCTGATCGCGCGCAGAATGACGGAGTACAACATGGAGGCAGAAACCTGTCTGGATTTCTCTCCGGAAGTATTTAAACAGATGGCAGGACTGATCTTTATGTATGATACGGAAAATTATTTGTATTTACATATTTCGCATGATGAAGATATAGGGAAATGTATCAGCCTATTAAAATCAGAGAATAAGAACTATAAGTACTTAACCGATTATCTTCCGCTTGATGGGGGGCGGGATGTGATTTTGCATCTTACTGTGCGTGAGGGAATGGCACAGTTTTTCTACGGATACTGGGATGAGCAAAAACTAAAAAAAATCGGACCGTGCATCAACGCAAGTTTTTTGTCGGATGAAGCCTGCAGTGAGGGTTGGTTTACGGGGGCAATGATTGGCATTTGCTGTCAGGATTTAACTGGTTTTGGTAAATATGCAGATTTTGACTGGTTCGAAGTAAGAGCGGAAGAAAAATTATAAATTTATATTGGGAAAATGATTAAGAGGGTGCGAAATAGCAGTTATAATAGTTAATTGCAAGTATTACTTCTCCATGTTATAATATGCTAAATATGAAAGGACAGCAACTTTGAAAAGCAGTGGTAAAATAACGGGAAATATTAGAGTGGACATTGGAAAAGAAGAGCATATGG
>CAJUCG010000117.1 GCA_910585065.1 uncultured Lachnospiraceae bacterium | reverse complement strand
ACAAAGAGGCAAATAAATCTCCTACCCCGACGAGCGCGTTGAAAGATGCGGACAATGAGGAGCAGAAAACATCCACAAATCAGACACCGAAGGAGAAAGAAAAAGAACCAAAGAGTCCGGGAGAGGATGGGGACGGGCAGAGTATGCCAAGTGGTCAGCCGCCGGAACTAGAGATTACAGGAGGAGCGGACATGATAGAAAATATCGAGAATTCGGGAGTTATCTGGGTGGAGGCCGAGGATGAGGAGCGCACAAAAACGGAGGTCATAAAAGATGATCACAGCGGACATCTGATGTATCAGGGAATTTATTATGATATTTTGGACGAGGAGTGCGCGCGCATCGTGGATTATTATGATTTGGAGATGACCGAATTGCTTATTCCGGATACGATCACCTGGGAGGGAAAAACATACCGCGTGACGCAGATCGGAGAAGATGTGTTTTCCTATCATTATGATCTGGAAAAACTCGTTCTTGGAAATAATGTGAAGGTGATTGAAGCGAATGCATTCTGTGGCTGCTCCTCGCTCTCAGAGATTGTGTTTGGAACGGGTCTTGAAGAGATTGGCGGTCATGCATTTGAGGGCTGCGATGTCCTCTCTGAAATCACACTTCCACAGGGGTTAAAAAGTATTGGCGCAGAGGCTTTTTGCAGCTGTACAGCACTAAAGAGCATTACTCTGCCAGAAAGTCTGCTTACGTTGGGCGACAATATGTTCTTTGATTGTGAATCGCTTGAAAAGGTACATATTCCAGCGTCGGTGGAAACCATTCCCTATGGTTTGTTTACCAACTGTGCTTCGCTCTCGGAAGTGAAATTATCTGAAGGGCTGACAGTGATTGAGGAGGAAGCATTCTGGGCGTGTGAGGCACTTACCTCGCTTATTTTGCCGGACAGTCTTGCTTTTATCGGCGATCGCGCGTTCTATAATTCGGCATTGGAAAGCATTACATTCCCGGAGAAAAAAGTTTCTATCGGGGAGGGCATCTTTGATTTTTGTGACGCACTGACCACAATCTATGTGTCCGAGAATATGACATCGTACTATGAGGAGACATTTGGAGAGGAATATGAGTACAAAGCGGCGCATTAGGAAAGGAGGATGCCGATGAAGAGATGGGCAAAAGGTGCGTTCGCGCTGTCGGTGGTGCTGTCTGTGACATCGCCGTCCTTTGCGGCGGCAAATTCGCGGGTTGTTTTTGCGGCGGAGCAGGTACAGGAGAAAGCGGCAGAGCCGACGACGACAGTGACAAAGAAAAAGCTCTATATTGGCGGGAGTAGTTACCGGATTCGCTTTGTTGATCTGGCGGAGGATGCTTTGGTAAAATATTCCAGTTCCGACAAAGCGATCGCCACAGTTACTTCCTCTGGGGTGATTAAACCAGTGGCAAAGGGAACAGCAGTAATCACGGCAGAGATCACACAGAAGGGGAGGACTTACCGACGTGAGATCGCGGTTACTGTGCGTGAACCCTATGTAAAGATTACCAATCCGGTAACTCTGCTTTATGTGGGCGATACCTATCAGTTTCAGGGGAAAACCTACGGGTTAAAAAATGCGTCCGCCTATTTTACTGTTTCTGACCGGAAAGTGGCGAAAATTGACGAAAAGACCGGAGAACTTACCGCACAGAAAGCGGGGAAAGTAAAAATTACATTTCAGGATAAGACCAGCGGGAAGTCAAAATCCCTTACCCTTGTGATCCGCGATGCGTCGGGGGTAAGCGATGAGGAGCGTGCGATGACGCTGCCGGTAAAAGAGGAAGAAACGGGATATCTGATGTACCGGGGCATATATTATGAAATCGCAGAGAAAGAGAATCTGAGTGCGGTGGACTACTACAATTTGGAGCTGAGTGAACTTACCATTCCGGATACCCTTACCTATGGAAAGAAGACTTACAAAGTAACGCAGATTGGTGAGGATGCATTTTCCTATTGCTACGACCTTACCAAGGTAGTACTGGGAAATAATGTGGAAATTATTGGGGCAAATGCATTTGATGGCTGTCTGGAGCTTGCGCAGGTGGTCTTTGGAAAGGGATTAAAAGAGATTCAGGGTCACGCATTTGAGGGCTGCGAATCTCTGGAAGAAATTTCCATACCTGAGGGTGTGACAACGCTTGGGGAAGAGCTGTTTTGCAGCTGCACTAAGTTAAAGTCCATCACTCTGCCAGAAACACTTCTCGTGCTGGGAAACAATATGTTTTTTGATTGTAGTTCCCTTTTGGAGGTGGAGATTCCAGAGCGGGTAGAAACCATTCCTTACGGACTGTTTACCAACTGCACTTCGCTTGCGCGGGTGAAATTTTCCTCCGGGGTACTGGTTATTGAGGCGGAAGCTTTTTGGGAGTGCAGTTCCCTAAAGGCACTTACCCTGCCAGACAAACTAGTTTTCCTGGGCGATCGCGCGTTTTATAATTCCGCAATTGAGAATATTGTTTTCCCGGACAAACGTGTGTTCATTGGAGAAAATATTTTTGATTTCTGTGAGGAGCTGGAAGTGATTTATGTTTCAGAGAACACAGCACCGTATTACCAGGCAGCATTGGGTGAATGGTACGATTATGAGGTAGTAGAACAGGAGGATTATGATGAAAAATAAGATGAAAATATTTTTTGCACTGATTTTAGTGCTTGCCATGGCGATCCAGCCAATAACAATGACAAAGGCGGCGACAACGCCAGCACCTAAGGTAACAAAGAAGACGCTCTATGTCGGCGGGGATAATTACAAGGTTGCATTTAACAATTTAGCATCGAGTGCCAAGGTAAGTTATTCGACCACGAACGCTAAAGTGGCAACTGTTTCATCAACAGGCGTAATCAAGCCGGTGGCAAAGGGAAGTGCTACCATCAAGATCACAATCACTCAGGCAAAAAAGACTTATAACAGCACAATTGCTGTAACGGTAAGAAATCCATATGTCAAGATTACCAATCCGGTAACAAAGCTTTATGTGGGCGATACCTATCAGTTTAAGGCGGCGACCTACGGGTTAAAGAAGGTTTCCACGACTTGGACAGTTTCTGACAAGACCGTGGCAAAGATTGACACAAAGACCCGCACACTTACCGCATTAAAGAAAGGTACAGTGAAAGTAACCTTCAAGGATACCATCAGCAAGAAATCAAACACAATCACCATCACGGTAAACGCGGCAAAACCGACCCCGACTCCGATGCCGGATCTTCCAGAACATGAATTGTTCGGCTACGATGTGGAGGATGGTAAAGTAATTATCACGGAGATCTACGATGTTGATGTAACTTCGGTAAATATTCCGGCAAAGATTGCAAATTATCCGGTTACAGCAATTGACGATGGTGTATTTGAGGCACTCTCCGAGTTAAAGACAGTTAAGATGCCGTCTACCATTACCTACATTGGTGACAGTGCTTTTGCTTCCTGTGAATCGCTGACCACCATCACTATTCCATCCGGTGTGACACATATCGGCGACAGCGCGTTTGAATACTGTATTTCGCTTGCAAAATTGACGCTTCCGGAGAAACTTATAGAGATGGGAAGCAATATGTTTGAGGGCTGTGAGAAACTTGCTTCCGTTGTGATTCCTGCGGGTGTTAAGGAACTTCCAGATTCTTCCTTTATTGATTGTATCGCGTTAAAGAGTGTTACATTTAAGGAAGGGCTTACCCTGATTGGCGATGAGGCATTCTACGGATGTACTTCATTGGAGTCCGTTGAGTTCCCTAAATCTTTAAAAGAGATTTATGGCTCCGCATTTGAGGGCTGTACAGATCTTGCAACGGTTAAATTTGCATCAGGACTTGAGTCGATCGAGGACAGCGCGTTTGAGGGATGCATTAAGTTAAAGAGTGTTACTTTGCCAAGCACACTTACCTATCTTGGCAGTGCGTTCTGCGGCTGTGAGAAATTAAGCAGCGTGACGATCCCGAAATCCGTGGAGGATATCAGCAGCGGTGCATTTGACGATTGCAGTGAATCTTTAAAGATAAAAGTAAAGAAAAATTCTTATGCTTATGAGTATGTGGTAGATGAGGAGATCCCGTACAGCACATACTAAAATGAACGAAAAGCCGGGGAGGAATTTCCTTTCCCGGCTTTTCTGCACAGATAATGTGCTTTGCACATAAGGAGGAAGATAATGATAAGTATTAGTGTCTGTATGATCGTAAAGAATGAGGAGAAAGTTTTGGCGCGCTGTCTTAACAGTCTTTTGGGGATTGCAGATGAGATTGTGATTGTGGATACCGGATCAAGTGATCGGACAAAGGAGATTGCAGCAGCTTATACGAATAAGATCTATGATTTTGTGTGGGTGGATGATTTCTCGGCGGCGCGCAATTACTCTTTTTCAAAAGCTACAATGGAATATATCTATGTCGCGGACGCGGACGAAATAATAGAGGAAGGCGAGAGGCAGAAATTTATCAAACTAAAGAAGGAGCTTGATCTGGGAGTGGAGATTGTGCAGATGATTTATACCAATCAGCTCTCCTATAATACAACCTACAATTTCGACGAGGAACTGCGCCCGAAACTTTATCGGAGGCTGCGCGAATTTGTCTGGGAAGAACCACTGCACGAGGCAGTGCGCCTTACTCCGGTGATTCTTGACTCTGAGATCCGCATCAGGCATATGCCTTTAGAGGTTCATGCAAGCAGGGATTTTGCTGTTTTTGAGCGGGCTTACCAAAAAGGAATACTCTCAAAGCGCATGGCGGAAATGTATGCTAGGGAGCTTTTGATTGCAGGTGATTTAGCAGCTTTTGCAAAGAGCATCCCATTCTTTGAGGAGCAGTGCGAAAGAACGGAGGACAGGGCACTTTTAAGGCAGGCGTTGTGTGTATTGGTGCGCGCGGGGCAGCTCTTAAAAGACACAGATCTTTTTTTCCGCTATGCAGTCAAGGCGATGGCGGCGGGAGATGCACCTTCGGAAATCTGCTTTGAATTGGGCGAGTACTATTTTACAAAGGAAACTTCAAACGAAAAAGAAATTTATGAGGCGGCACTTTGGTATTATAATGCGATCTATGAGGCAGTGCCTGAGCTAAATATTAAAATGGGGGGGAGTCTCCCCGCAAACCGGCTGGTACAGTGCTATGAACGCTTGGGTGAACGGGAGGCGGCAGAGCAGTACCGCACGGTTTTGGAAGATTTTGTAAGTAAATCAAAGTAAAATTTCCCTATTTCTTCCCTGTGCCAGGGCAGACAATCTGTTCTAAGATATAGGGGAAGGGGTTGGAGAGTACTTTAGTGCTGCCCCAATAAATCCCTGAAACAGTGGATGAGGGCGGTTCGGGCGCGACTTAAATTCCGGGTGTGCCTGGGTTGCAAGAAACCATGGATGTCTGGCAAGTTCAATCATTTCAACAATGCGTCCATCAGGGGAGAGTCCGGAGAGCAGCATTCCGTTTTTTACTAAAATCTCGCGGTATTCATTGTTGACCTCATAGCGGTGGCGATGTCGTTCGGCGATGTTCTCACTGCCGTAGAGAGCATAGGCCTTACTTGACTTATCGAGGATGCAGGGGTAGGAGCCAAGGCGCAGTGTTCCTCCGAGATCGGTTACATTATTTTGGTCGGGCATCAGATGGATCAGTGGGTGTGTGGTGTCCGGGGATAATTCTGCGCTGTGTGCATCGGCAAATCCAATTACATGGCGTGCGAATTCTACAATGGCAAGCTGCATTCCAAGGCAGAGTCCAAGGAAAGGAATTTTATGTTCGCGCGCATATTGGATCGCGCAGATCTTTCCTTCGATCCCACGCCCGCCAAATCCGCCGGGCACAAGAATGCCACTCACATCGCAAAGCAGGGATTTCGCAGTTTCTTCTGTTACGGTCTCCGCGGAAATCCACTTGATATTAAGTTCTGCGCGGTGTGCGATAGCTCCGTGCTTTAACGCTTCGACAACGCTGATATAGGCATCATGTAACTGTGTGTACTTGCCGACTAGGGCGATGCGCACTTTTTTTTCGGGATTTTTTAAATTGTGTACCATCGCCGCCCACCCCGCTAGATCTGGTGCGGGACAGGTAAGTCCCAGGCATTCGCAGGCTGCCTCGGCAAGGTGTTCTTCCTCCATCATCAGCGGAATTTCGTAGAGTGTTTCCGCATCCAGATTTTGCAATACACGCGAGACGGAAACATTACAAAAAAGGGCAATTTTTTTTCGGATACCAGATTCTAGGGGACGCTCAGTGCGGCACATTATCAGATCGGGAGTAAGTCCCATCCCCTGTAAATCTTTTACGCTCGCCTGGGTGGGTTTAGTTTTCATCTCGCCGGAGGCTTTTAGATAGGGAATCAGTGTGACATGGATCAGCATGGTATTGCCGGGACCGACATCGCGGCGAAACTGGCGGATCGCCTCTAAAAATGGCTGGCTCTCAATATCGCCCACGGTGCCGCCAACCTCAATAATCGCGATATGTGGTTTCTTTTCGTCCGCAAGTTCTTTTGTGCCGGGGCGATAGAAGCGAGCCTTGATCTCGTTTGTGATATGGGGGATCACCTGTACGATGCCACCGCCAAAATCGCCGTGCCGCTCCCCAAGGATAACTGACCAGTAGATTTTTCCGGCAGTGACATTGGAGTGTTTAGTCAAATTTTCATCAATAAAACGCTCGTAATGTCCCAGATCGAGATCGGTTTCCGCGCCGTCGTCTGTCACAAAGACTTCGCCGTGCTGAATGGGGTTCATCGTGCCAGGATCGATATTGATGTACGGGTCAAATTTCTGCATTGTCACATGGTAACCCCTCGCCTTTAAAAGTCTGCCGAGTGAGGCGGCGGTAATCCCTTTTCCAAGTCCGGAAACTACACCACCCGTTACAAATACATATTTTACACACATAAAATTTCCCCCTTCCTAAAAATAAAAAAAGCATTTAAAACAGGTATCATCCCGCATCCTGTGGGAATGATCATTCTATGGGAATGATAATACTCTGTCTTAAACGCTAACGCCTTTGTTAGTGCCGCAAAACGGTTTCCAATAAAAACGAGATCTATCATACCACAGCTTAGGAGAAAAATCCAGTATTATTTGCAGAAAAAATGAAATTTACGTGAATTCGCTGTCAATTTGCTTGATTTATGGAAGGGAAATGACTATAATATTCGTAAATAAAAAAATTTCTCAGGAGATAAAAATTTCTTTGGAAATAAAAATTTCCTTGGAGATAAAATTTTCTTTGGAAATTTTACTATAATATAAGGAGATCCTATGGAGAATCAGAATAGTAACCAAAATAATCCGAACAACAATACAGGGGGAGGACCGGATAATAACCGCAGACGAAATAACCGCTTTAGCTGGATTTTTTGTCTGGTCGCGGCACTGTTTGTGGTCTTTTCGTTTTCCTATATGTCCAAACAGATGGAGCAGAGTACTCTGAGGGAGATCACCTACAGCGAGTTTATTGATCTGCTAGAACAGGGAAAACTCTCGGCGATCGAGGTGCAGCCGGACAAGGAGCGCATTGTACTCACACCGGTGACGGCAAGTGTCGATTACAATAGCAATATCACATATTACACCGGATATTTTCCGTATGATACGGGATTGCAGCAGCGCTGCGAGGAAGCAGGGATCAAATATGCGGCGACCTACACGGACAAGACAGTCACGATCCTCGATATTATTCTTTCCTATGTGCTGCCGTTTGTATTGATTTATGTGGTAATGATTCTGTTGTTCCGTATGTTGACGAAAAATGGCGGGATGATGGGGAGCGTGGGAAAGAGCAATGCGAAAGTCTATGTCGAGAAGGAAACTGGCGTTACATTCAAGGATGTGGCGGGGCAGGATGAGGCGAAAGAATCCGTTACAGAGTTGGTTGATTTTTTGCATAATCCGGGTAAGTATACCCGCATCGGGGCAAAGCTGCCAAAGGGCGCGCTGCTTGTAGGACCTCCGGGAACAGGAAAGACTCTGCTTGCAAAGGCGGTGGCGGGGGAAGCGAAAGTGCCGTTTTTCTCCCTTTCCGGATCAGATTTTGTGGAGATGTTTGTCGGCGTGGGCGCGTCCCGCGTGCGCGATCTGTTTAAGCAGGCACAGAGCCAGGCTCCGTGTATTGTGTTTATTGATGAGATTGACGCGATCGGAAAGAGCCGCGATTCCCACTATGGCAACGACGAGCGCGAGCAGACCTTAAATCAGCTTCTCTCGGAGATGGACGGGTTTGACACGTCAAAGGGAATTGTGATCTTGGCGGCGACTAACCGCCCGGAAGTGCTTGATAAGGCACTGCTGCGCCCGGGGCGTTTTGACCGGCGCATTATTGTGGATAAGCCGGATTTAAAAGGAAGGCTTGAGATTTTAAAAGTTCACGCGAAAAACGTGCTGATGCATGATTCGGTGGATTTGGAGGCAATCGCGCTTGCAACATCCGGCGTGGTCGGCTCCGATTTAGCCAATATGATCAACGAGGCCGCGATTCTTGCAGTGAAAGAGGGAAGGACAGTAGTGACGCAGGAAGATCTCTTTGAGTCCGTGGAGGTTGTGGTTGCGGGCAAGGAGAAAAAAGATCGCATCTTAGGCACGGAGGAGAAAAGGATTGTGGCGTACCATGAGATTGGGCACGCGCTGGTTACAGCACTGGAAAAGAAAGCGGAGCCAGTGCAAAAAATCACTATTGTACCGCGCACTATGGGAACTTTAGGCTATGTGATGCAGGTGCCGGAGGAAGAAAAATACCTGATGAGCAAAGAAGAACTTTTGGCGAGGCTGACTACGCTGCTTGCAGGGCGTGCCGCTGAAGAACTGGTGTTCGGTTCAGTGACAACGGGCGCGTCAAATGATATTGAGAAGGCAACTTCGATTGCGCGGGCGATGGTAACGCAGTATGGAATGTCGGAAAAATTTGGACTGATGGGTCTGGAGTCAATTGAAGACCGCTACTTAGATGGCAGACCGGTTTTAAAATGTGCGGATGAAACGGCAGCGGAGATCGATCATGAGGTGATGGAACTTTTGCGTGTAAGTCATGAGAAGGCACGGGAACTTTTGGCTGAAAACCGTGAACCGCTCGATAAACTGGCGGCTTTCCTGATTGAGAAGGAAACAATAAGCGGCAAGGAATTTATGCAGATTTACCGCGAGGCAGCGGGGACGAAAGAGGAAAGCAGGGAGGAAGAAGGATAAGAAAAAGGACAAAAAGACCGACGGGCGAAGGCGGACAAAAGCGATGCATTTTGCCCGCTGGTCTTTTTTGGCGGCGGACAAAAGAAGGTTTTGTCCGGTGGGAAGGGAGAAATTTATGTTTGATCTGGAAGAGGAATTAAAGAAACTGCCGGCAAAGCCCGGTGTCTATCTTATGCATGACGCACATGATGCAATCATTTATGTCGGAAAGGCAGTTAGCCTGAAAAATCGTGTGCGCCAATATTTTCAGAGCAGTCGCGGCAAATCGCCAAAGATCCAGCAGATGGTCGCTAATATTGCATATTTTGAATACATCGTTGTGGACTCGGAGATGGAGGCACTTGTCCTAGAGTGCAATCTGATAAAAGAACATCGCCCGAAATATAATACGATGTTAAAGGATGACAAGAGTTATCCGTACATCAAAGTGACCGTCGATGAAATGTTTCCGCGCGTACTCTATGCGCACAAACAAAAGAAGGATAAGGCGAAGTATTTTGGACCGTATACAAGTGGCTACGCGGTTAAGGAAACGCTTGAACTTCTGCGCAAGACCTATCAGTATCGAAATTGCAGCAGGCAGTTAACCGGGCAAAAGGAGGCGGAGCGTCCCTGCCTCTATCATCATATTGGACAGTGCAAAGCACCCTGCCAGGGCAGCGTATCAACAGAAGAGTACAAAAAAAGCATCGATGAGATCCTTGAATTTTTGGGGGGCAATTACGCCATACTAACAAAGAAGTTGACTGCTGCCATGATGACGGCATCAGAGAATTTGGAGTTTGAAAAAGCGGCGGAATACCGCGATCTGTTAAACAGCGTAAAGAAGCTTTCTCAGCAGCAGAAAGCAAGCGATATAGCGGGGAGTGACCGCGATGTGATCGCTTTTGCAACAGCGGAGGATGAGGCGGTGGTGCAAGTATTTTTTATCCGTGATGGCAAGATGCTTGGCAGGGAACATTTTTATTTGACCGGGGTAAAAAATGAAGAGCGCGCGGATATCATGGCGGATTTTATTAAACAGTACTATGCGGGAACGCCCTATATTCCAAGAGAACTGCTGCTTGGCGCGGCACTCTCTGAGGAGGATGAAGATTTG